>JBBSEZ010000714.1:0-2312 GCA_038239195.1 Gemmatales bacterium | reverse complement strand
TGCACGGGCGCGCCGACCGCCATCGCATCCTCGTCACTGCCATCGCCGCCGACGGGCGCACCGCCGACGTGACCGCCACGGCCACCTTCGCGTCCTCGCGCCCCGCCGTGCTCGCGGGCTCCGGCACCGGGGCGGCCCCGCCGGACCGGGCGCCGCGCAGGGCCCCGGTCGTGCTGGTCCCCGAGGAGTCGGCGGTGGCCGTGGCGCGCGTGCAATTGCGCAGTTTGGTGTTCGATTTCGAGGGCCGTAGGTTGAGCGTCCTCGCGCTGGAGCGCAAGCTCGAAAAGGGGCGCGATCCCATGCGGAAATGGCCCCCGCGCGCGCCGCCCGAGAAGAAGGACATGAAGGCGAAATGGGTCGAACTGACCAAGGTCAAGGAGTCGGACCAGCTCGCCAGGCAGCCGCAGCCAGCGCGCATGGCGATCCTCGCCGCGAGCTTCCCCTACAAGGCGCAACTCGACGAGCATCGCCGCAGCCTCGGCCTGGCAAACACCGCCGAAGTGCTCCGCGAGGAGGCGCTGCGCTTTGAAGAAGTGCGGGTGGAGCGGCGCGAGCTGGGCCGCGACCGCAAAGCGCCGGGCAAGTGGCGAGCCCTCCCGATCAAGGAAGATTATCGGCCATACCTGCTCGTCACCGGCCGAGCCCTGGAGCCGGAGGCGCCGGGGCTGGAAGCGCTGATGTTCCCGGGGCTGGCGATGCCTCGCCCCAAGCTGTTTCAGGGAGCGTATCCGGCGGTGGAGCAGCGGTTGCCCTGCCTGCAAAAGGCCTTGAAGGCGCTGCCGAAGGCAGGGGTCGCTGCGGAGGAGAAGCCTCCCACCCATTGCCTGTTGCGGATCGTCGATGTGTCCGTCCACCCTGACCGCACCTACCAGTATCGTCTGCGCGTGTGCATGACCAACCCGAACGTGGGGCGCAAGGACGTCGCCCCCGCGCTGGCGCGCGACAAGCAATTGCTGTCGGCGTGGTACGTGGTGCCGCAACCCGCCGTCGTCGGCCCCGAGGTGCTCTACTACGCCGTTGATCGCCGCGAAGCGGTCGCCCCTCGCAAGGGCCCGCGCCCGAAAGACCTCGTCAAGCCGGCCCAGGTCGTCCTCCAGGCACACCGCTGGCTCGACACGATCGTGACGAACACCGGCGCCGAACTTTACCTTGGCGACTGGTCGGTGGCCGAGCGCTTGGCGGTCTATCGCGGAGAATACGTCGGCCGCAAGGTCATCATCGAACTGCCGTACTGGCGCTACGTGCGCGAAGAATTCCTCATGGCTGTCGAGGCGGTCAGGGGCGAGGAGCGCAAGCGGCCGCAGGGCATCGGCGTCGATTTCGGCTACGGCCGCGTTGGCACCCCCCAACCGGAGGCCATTCTGGTGGACTTCACCCCCGGCCAGGGGCATGCCCATTGGCGGGGCGGGCGCCGTCCGGCAGTGGAGGATGCGAGCGCGGTCGAGACGCTGATCCTCTCGCCCGACGGTCAGTTGTTGGCACAGAACAGCGCCCGCGACGCGCGCGATCCAGAGCGGATTCAGCGGCTGGAGGCGTACCGCAAGCGCATCCGGGACGTTCGGGCCGGGCAGGCGAAGCCGGGCGGGTAGTGTCTGGCCGCCCCGGAGGCATTTCCCCCGAGAAAGATCTCCTGGTCCCAGGGCCAGGCCCGTTCCGGCAATGCTGCGAGCCTTCTCGGCCAATCTCACGCGCCAAGGGCGGGCCAAAGCGAGCTCAAGGCGGGCCCGCCAGGCGCCTCAGGTCCCACAACTTGATCTCGTCGGAATAGGAGGCGAGAAGCCAGTTCTCGTCCGCCGAGAACTGGAGCGTGGGCGTCTGGCTGATCCGGGGACGGCCGCCGTGAAAGGCTGCCCGCTGTCGCCCTCGGGCAACGTCCCACAGGAGGATGGCCCCGTCGAGGGTGGCCGCCGCGAGCACCTTGCCGTTGCGCGAGAAGGTCAGGTTGGGGGCGTCGGGCATCGGGAGGTACAACAGGGCCCGCTCTGTCCCGGTCGCCGTTTCAAAAAGGTGGACTACCCCGCGACGACTGGCGACGGCCACGGTCTTCCCGTCGGGGCTCAACGCCAGCGTATCGGCGCGGTCGGCGTCCCAGGGGAAAGATACCAGCACCCGGCCGCTGAGCCCATCGTGGAGCGTGAGGGGCTCGCCCCCTTTCAGGAGAAGGGGCCGCGACTGGAGGGTGAACTGGGCCTTCCAGTCGAGCGCGAGCGGGCCTCCGAGCGGTTGCTTGGCGTGGGGGGGGTTGGGAGGGAAATCGACCTGCCGCACGCCCCCCGCGACACAATCCCCGAGCACCAACGTGCCGTCGGTGG
>JBBSEZ010000713.1:0-2642 GCA_038239195.1 Gemmatales bacterium | reverse complement strand
GAGACCCGGGTGTGGGGGAGGGGCCCGGCGGGGGGGCCGCCCCCCTCGCCTCGTTGGTTGCACAGCCACTCAGAACGTGAGCTCGACGCTGAACGTCAGCCCCTGGGCCCAGTAATCGCTGTCCTTGAACAGGACGGCCGGGCGGTTCAGGCCCGTCAGCGGGCGCGCGGGGCTGTTGAAGTTGGGCACGAGCTGGCTGTCGATGTTGCGGTCGATCTGGTCGCCGGGGCGGGCCACGCTGCTCCAGTAGAGGAAGTTGTAGCCGACGGAGGCCCGCAGGTTCGGCGTCAGGGCGTAGCCCACGTTGATGCCGACCTCGGGGACCACCGTGAAGCGGTCGCGCGAGAAGGTGCCGATGTTGCTGCTGGTCGTCAGCAGGCCACCCGGGCGCGTGTCGATCGGCGTGTTGACGTTGGTGAAGCTCTGCCCGCCGGCAATGTCGAGTGTCTGGTGCGTCTCGCCCACGGCCAGTTTGGCGCGTCCGTCCAGGCTCCAACGGCCGCGATACAGGCGCCCTTCGACGCCGACCTGGCCGCCGTAAAACTCGTTGCGGGTGCTGAAGCTATCGACGTTCACGTTCTGGCCCCCGGCGAGCGCGCCGGCCCCTTCCTGGAACATGAGGTTCTCGACGATGGTCAGGCTCTCGCGCAGGTTCAGGTAGCGAACGCCGGCCAGCGCGTTGACCTGGTAATCGCAGCCGCAGCACATCTTGCACTTCCAGTTCGCCTCCACTCCCCAGAGCTGGCTGGGGGACTCGATGCGGACGTCGCCGATCACCCGGCCCGGGAACGACACCTGCTCGACGAACTCCTGGCCGCTATTCACGTCGAAGAAGGGACGGGCAATCACCGGGAACTGCGACGAGTTGGCGTCGAAGCGAGCGGTGCTCTGTCCCAGGAAGAAGCCGCTGAATTCGATGGCGTTGCTGTTGCAGTCCCCGAGCCAGTAGCCCGCCGTGAAGCGCGCCCCGGACTGCGCGCCGCGGTCGAGGGCCCCGCCGAAGAGAGGGACCGTGTCGGGCCGCCCGAGGATGCCGGCGCTGCCGTCGCTCTGCACGCTGCCCGTTGTGACGAGCACCGGAACGTGGTCCTGCTTGGCCCACCACAGGAGATATTCGCCGCGCACGTAGAAGTGCGACGGCGGCGGCGGGCCCCCGAAGCCGCCATCCACCACAGGCCCGCCCGGCTGGAAGGGGGGGGGCGTGATGGGCTGAAGCTGGGACCAGTTGCCGGCCTGCACGGCCGGGGCGGGCGCCGGCGGGGAGACGGGCGGGGGGACGGGCTGGAAGTTGGGCATGCTCGCGAGCATCGGCCCGCGAAGGGCAGGGCGCCTCTCGCTGGCGAAGACGGCCTCGGAACCATCGTCCGAGGGACTATTGCCCACGACCGCCGAGTGAGAAACTTGCCGGACCGGGCCGGCGCTGGCGATGACGTCCCCGCGCTCCCCTCCGCATTCGATGGCCCCTGCCGGCGGGATGGTGCGCGAGGCCGGCTGGCCGATTCGGGGCGGCAGGTAGTCCGGCTCGTTATCGCCCAGCACGCCGCGCGTGATCGGCACGGGCCGGCCCAGCGCTGCTCCCTCCTTCGACGGGGCCGCCGCGCGCCACGCCGGCGCCGGCGCCTGCGCCGGAGGGGCGATGGGCCGCCACGTGTTCTCCTGCGCGGAAAGCCCCGCCAGGCGAGCGGCCAGGCCCAGAGCCAGCGAGGCGACCCAAATCCCTTTTTTCATGACGTCACTCCCTGCCCGGCGGCAGAAGCAAACCACCTCGCCGCGCAAAAACCGGGCCCAGAAGCAGCCCGATTCCCGGGCGGCACCCGCGCCTTCTGCCTTACAAGCAATCTTCGGACAAACGGCAGGACAAACACAAATGATTCAGTCGGCAAAATCGCGCCAACCCGCCTTCCGGAGGATAGGGGGAAGGGGACGAGGGAGATGAGGGAAGCTGAAGAAGAGGGCTTGCGACGCCGAGAGGGAAATCGCACCTCACCCCTGTGGGTCGGAGGCGGTTGGCCTTTCCGCGGTGGGAAGAATCGGGTATGTACGCAAGCCCTGGGAAAGTTGGCTTCCGGAACCGAGGCGCGCCCAGGGATGAGGCAGAACGGACACGAAAGGAGCCCTGGGGCATGGACGCACGCCTGACAGGCTGCGGTGGCCTGGTCGCGCTGGCGGGAATCGTTCTCGGCCTTGCCGGGAGCGCCCTCCCGGCCCGCGCCACCCTGGCCCCGGATGTGGGATCGTACGGAAGCGCTGCCACGCCCTTTGTGGTTCAAGCACCGCAGAGCAGCCCGACGCCGGACGGAAACGCGGACGTCACCGTCACGATCACGGGCTTCCCCTCGACGACGAGCCAGTCGCCGGAGCCGGCGAGCGCCGTAACCGGGCTGCTCGGGATGGGGCTGCTGAGCCTGGCCGCCTGGCGACGACGCCGGAAACGGCGACCGCGCTCGGCCGAGCTCGAAGGGCCTGGCGAGGTGGGATGAAACGAAAGAAGGCGTGGGGCAGGATGACCTGCCCCACGCCTTCTTCGTTTGCGGTAGGACGGCCCTCCCCAGCCGTCTGGGCGGCTCGGGGGGGCCGGCCCACCGGGTAACGAGCCCGGCCCCGCCCGCAGCGCGGGTGGCCGCCCCAGCGGCGGGTGGTGG
>JBBSEZ010000712.1:0-2702 GCA_038239195.1 Gemmatales bacterium | reverse complement strand
GGGGGCGGCCCCCCCCCCGCGCAGGCGTGTGGGGGGGGGGGCCCGGGGGGGGGGCGGGGCCGGGCCCCCCCTCCTTAACGCGCCCCCCACCCTGGCGTGCCGTCTGCGCGCCGCTCTCTTTCCGCTTTGACGTCGCGCAGGGAGATCAGAGATGCGAGCCGCGGATCGTAGGGTGGGCCTCGAAGGATCGGCCCACCCTACGACGTCTTCGTTGCCTTCGTTCCCTTCTGTAATTCTTGTCGGGGCCTTTCCGCGTCAGCTCGTTCCTGCTCGGCCGTCTTCTTTTTGGCCCGGCGCGCGGGAGGGGGCTTGCTCGGGGGCGTGGGGCGGCGCCGCTCGATGGCCAGCTCGGCGATACGGTTGATGAGGGTCGGATAGTCGAGGCCCGAGGCCAGGGCGCCGGTGGCGAACTCGCTCGTCTGTCCGAGATCGCAGTTGGCGTTGACTTCGATCACGTAGATCTGTTGCGTGTCGGTCAGGCGGACGTCCACCCGCGCATAGTCGCGGACGAGCAAGGCCCGGCAGGCGTCGAGCGCCACCTTCTGGAGGCAGGCCGTCAGTTCCTCGGGGAGCTCGGGGACGACCGCGTTGGTGCCCTTGAACTCGGCGCTCTTCTTGTCCCATTTGGCCTTGTAGTCGAGGACGTGCGGGGCGCCGGCGGGCAAGCCGGAGAAGTCCATCTCGACCGGCGCGAACGCGATGGGATCGCGATTGCCGAGGACGCCGATGAAGAACTCCCGGCCCTCGACGTACTCCTCGACCAGGGCCGAGTCCTTCACCTTGCGGTGGATGGCCAGTACCCGCTCCATCATCTCGGGGACGGTGCGGACCAGGGCATTGGCTCCGATTCCGATCGAGCCGTCCCGCTCGAGCGGCTTGACGATGAGCGGCATCCGCAGGTGGCCGCCGGTCTCCAGGCTGGAGTCTTTCGAGAAGATGGCAAAGTCGGGGCACGTCAGCTTCTCGTAGGCGAGGATCTTCTTGGCCAGGTGCTTGTTGCCGCGGATGAATAGCTCGCCCGGCCCGCCGCCCGTGTACGGCAGTTTCAGGGCGTCGATGATCGCGGCCGTGGCGATCAGCCCACTCTCGCCCCCGAAGTCGTGAATCATGTGGAACACGAGGTCGGGCTTCCGCCGCGTCAGGCCCACCGTCACAGCCTTGAGGTCGTCGGGGACCAGCAGCCGCGAGACCTTGTGCTTGCCCATCCGCAGGGCGGCGGCCACCTGATCGACCGCCGGGTCGCAAGTCCCGTCTTTGTAGAGGTCGGCGAGAATGGTGATCTTCATGGGGGGCCCTTGGCGCCAGAAGGTGGGCGAGTTGTCGCCGAGGGCACAACAACAAATGCCCCGGAGAAACATTCTGTTTCGCAGAACTGCAAACGGTGCGCCGCATTCCCGCCCCTTCGGAACGACGGGACGGGCGCTAGAGAGTGATGCCCCCTCCTGGGGCCCGAAAATGGCCTGCCAGGAAGAGGGCCCCGTTTCGTGCCCTGCCGTATGCCATCCTGGAGAAGACTTTCCCCTTGTCGGCGCGAACGCGTACCAGCTTTTCCAGAGCGCCCACCGGCAGGAGCGTAATTGGGGTCGCGCTACCCCATGAAGGCCCTTCGCCAATCAACCGCCGGCCCGCCTTCGGGCGCCTGCCTCGCCATCCGCCCCTCCGCCCCTATAATTCCGCTGATGAACACCGCCTTTGCCGCGGACCTGGCACGCTTCGGCCCCGACGCCCGTCACCCGCCCCTGTCGCGCGCCGACGCCCAGGGCTACTGCGCCCGACTCGCCCGCCGGCACTACGAGAACTTCAGCGTCGCCTCCCTTTTCCTGCCGCGCCACCTGCACCGCCACTTCCACACGGTCTACGCCTACTGCCGCTGGGCCGACGACCTCGCCGACGAGGCCGGCGGCGGGGCTCGCTCCCTCGACCTGCTCCGCTGGTGGCGCGAGGAGCTCTTGCGCTGCTACGACGCCACTCCGCGCCACCCGGTCCTGCTTGCCCTCCAGCCGACCATCCGGCGCTTCCGCATTCCCCCGGCGCCGTTTCTCGACCTGCTGTTCGCCTTCGAGCAGGACCAGCTCGTCAAGCGCTATCGGACGTTCGAGCAGCTCGTCGGCTACTGCCGCTACTCCGCCAACCCGGTCGGGCGACTCGTCCTCTACCTGTGCGAGGCCTTCGACGAGGAGCGCGCCGCCCTGTCCGACCACGTTTGCACGGCCCTGCAGCTCGCCAATTTCTGGCAGGACGTCGCCCGCGACTTCGAGCTCGGGCGCGTCTACCTTCCCGAGGAGGACCGCCGGCGCTTCGGCTACCCCGACGCCGATCTCGAGCAGCGGCGCTTCACCCCCGCGTTCGTCGATCTGATGCGCTTCGAGGTCGATCGGGCCCGCGACCTGTTCTACCGCGGCTTCCCCCTGGTGGAGCGCTTGCCAGAGGCGATTCAGCCCGACGTCGAGCTGTTCGTGCGCGGCGGGCTGGCGATCCTCGGCAAGATCGAGAAGGGCAAGTACAACGTCTGGAAGCGCCGGCCGGTGCTGGCGAAGTGGGAGAAGGCCCTGCTGATGCTCGGCGCCCTGTGGCGCCGGCTCCAGACACGAGCTCGGCTGTGGTAGTGGCGACGGGCAGGACTTGGTTTGCGGTAGGACGGCCCTCCTGAGCCGTCTGGACGGCTCAGGAGGGCCGGCCTACAGGGAGGCCCCTTCCTGCCG
>JBBSEZ010000711.1:0-2703 GCA_038239195.1 Gemmatales bacterium | reverse complement strand
CTCCCGTGGCGGACACGCAGGCACGAGGAACGGTTCGGGCCGTGGGGGCCCCGGACCCCCCCAAGATATTTGTCTTAGGCCACCGATTCGAGGGGTTTGGAGAGCGGGCCCCCGCCCCCCCCCCCCACACACCGCGCCCCCGGCGCGCAAGAGGGTTGGGGGGCCGCCACGGCGCCTCGCGCCTCGCCCCAGAAATTCGCGCGCGCTTGTTGAAACGGAGGGCGCGGCCCGGTACTCTGTCACAGTCTTGACCGCGCCGGCCGCAGACAGCAAGGACCTACACCAGCCATGACTCAGTCCTACGAACGGGTACAGAAGGGCCTTCCGGGGGGAGCGCACGAGGGGCACTTTCCGGGCGGGAGCGGCCCCAAAGAAGGCGACGCGACGCGGAAGCCCCTGGGCCTGTTCGACGCGGTCAGCATCATCATCGGCATCGTCGTGGGCGCCGGCATCTACCAGACGGTCCCCTTCATCCTCAAGAACACCGACGGGCCGATCACGGCGCTGATCGCCTGGGGCGTTTGTGGGGTGCTTTCGCTCATCGGCGCGCTCTGCTACGCCGAGCTCGCCACCACCTACCCGCGCACGGGCGGAGACTACGTCTACCTCGGGCGGGCCTTCGGCCGATGGATGGGCTTCCTCTTCGGCTGGGTGCAACTCACGGTCGTCCTGACCGGGAGCATCGGCATGATGGCCTTCATCTTCGCCGACTACTTCGTGCGGCTGCTCAAGGCCTACCACGACGTCCCCCTCCGCGCCCCCGAGGGCGTCGAGATGACCGTGACGTGGGACGTGTTCGGCACCCCGATCTCGGAAAACGTGGTGACCTGGGCGCCGGCGCTCGGGGCCGTCGTCGTCATCACCCTCCTCAACATCCTGGGCGTGGTGTTCGGCAAGGTGACGCAGAACGTCCTCTCGCTGGCCAAGGTGCTCGGGCTGGGGGCCATCGTCGTGGCCGGGTTCATGGCGCCGACGCCCGACGCCTGGGAGCTGCCGGGCCTGGGGCTCAAGGAACTGGAAAAGGTGGCCTTCCCCGGCTTCATGCCCTCGCTGGGCGTGGCGATGGTGCTGATCCTCTACACCTACGGCGGTTGGAACGACGCCGCGTTCGTCGCGGCCGAGGTTCGCAACGGGCGCCGCAACATCACCTGGGCGCTCGTCCTGGGCCTGCTGCTCGTCACCTTGCTTTACATGCTGGTGAACGTCGCCTACATCAACAGCCTCGGGTTCCCCGGCGCCCAGGCCTCCAGCCAGATCGCGGCCGACGTGCTCGACCGCGGCTTCGGCCGGGACGGGGCCAGCGCCATGTGCGTGCTGGTGATGGTCTCGGCGCTGGGTGCGATCAACGGCCTGATCTTCACCGGCGCGCGCGTCTACTCCATCGTCGGGCAGGACCATCCCGTCTTTTCCTGGATGGGCGGTTGGAGCAAGAAGCAAGGCGGCACTCCGGTCCCCGCCCTGCTCACTCAGGGCGTCATCACCCTGGGCCTGATCTTCCTGGTGGGCAGCTCTCACGGGCGCGATGCCCTCAACGAGGTGTTCAAGACGGACCAGGCCAAGTGGGCCGGGCTCAAGGAACTGAAGTTCGACGGGGTGGGCGGCTTCGACACCCTGCTCACCTGTACGGCGCCGGTCTTCTGGGTCTTCTTCTTCCTGACTGGGCTGGCCGTCTTCGTGCTGCGCGAGCGCGACAAGCACCTGGAGAGGCCGTTCAAGGTGCCGTTCTACCCCGCATTGCCGCTCGTGTTTTGTGCCACTTGCCTCTACATGCTCTACTCGAGCATCGACTACGCCCTCATTCGCGGCTGGAAGGGCGGGCTTCTGCTGTTCGCCCTCGTGCCGCTGCTCGTTGGGGTGTTGCTGTGGGGGGTCGTGTCGCTGGTCGCGCCCGGGAAAGAAGCCCCCGACCCCGCGGACGAGCGCCCGATCTGAAACGTGTCGCGAGCCCCGGCGGCGCGGTCCGCCGGGCCGATCTCTACGACGTGGTGAAGAGGACGCATCCATGAGAAGCCTCAGGAAAGCCGGTGGGTTGGCCCTGGCCCTCGGCCTGGCCATGTTGGCGACGACCGCCTTCGTGGCGGCCGACGACAAGGAAAAGGACCGCGAGCCGGACATTTTGTACGTCCCCACGCACCAGGAGGTGGTGGAGAAGATGCTCGAGCTGGCCAAGTGCTCGAAGAAGGACGTGGTGATGGACCTCGGCTGCGGCGACGCCCGCATCCCGGCGACGGCCGCCAAGAAGTACGGCTGCAAGGCGTTCGGCTACGACATCGATCCCGCGCGTATCAAGGACTCGATGGCGACGGTCAAGAAGTTCAAGGTCGAGAAGCTGGTCACCATCACGAAGAAGGACATCTACACCCTCGACCTGACCAAGCACAAGCCGACCATCATCACGCTCTACCTGCTGCCCGACCTCAACGTGAAGTTGATCCCGCAGCTCAAGAAGCTCCCGGCGGGCGTGCGCATCGTCTCCCACGACTTCGACATGAAGGGCGTCAAGCCGGACAAGCACATCATCGTCGAGCCCGAAGGCGATCGCAAGCACGACGTCTATCTCTGGACGACGCCGCTCAAGTTCGTCAAAGAGGAGTAACGCCCTGGTCGCGAGGTGACGGGAACGGCCCCGAGCGCAAACGCGCCCGGGGCCGTTTCGTTGCGCAGGCTCGTCGCCCATTGCGCCGCCCCGCTTGCGGGGCGCTT
>JBBSEZ010000710.1:0-2727 GCA_038239195.1 Gemmatales bacterium | reverse complement strand
GGGGTGGGGCCGGGTCCCCCCGGCGGCCCCCAGGGTGGGGGCCCCCCCGCTCCCCCCCACCCGCCCCAACCCGGGCCAGGGGTCAGTTCAGCACGACGAACGGCGACACGGTCGTCGCCGCGTCCTGGAGCGTGACCGGCGCCGACAGCCACGGCTGGCCATCGACGCGCTCGACGACGCGCCAGGTCATCTGGTTCTTCAAGAAGTTGACGTGCTCGCTGGCGGCGATCTCGATGCTCATCCTGTCGCCGATGACGTAGAAGCTGGGGTCGAGCAGCATCACGTCGCCCTTGGTCCCCAGGGGCGGGACCTTCTCCGTCGGGATCGCCGGGCGGCCCAGGAGCGCCCAGTTGGGCGCCTTGGTGATGCCGGAGTCGATCGAGATGAAGATGGCGCGGTTGGCCCCGTCCTTGAGCTGCAAGAGCTGCGGCACGACGCTGGGCGAGAACGTCCAGATCGCCTTGTTCCACGAGGCGGGCAGCAGCTTGGCCCACATGCCCGCCACGTCGGCGAACTGCACCTGGTTGGCGTTGGCCCGGTTGACCGCGATGGAGGCCGGGGCGTTGAGCATGCCCTGCGGCTTGCCGGCCCCGCTGCCCTGCAAGAAGGCGTACTCCTCGTACCAGGCGATGGCCTTGGCGAACAGGACCATCAGGAACTTCTCCAGCCCCACGACGCTGTCCTGGAGCAGGACGTTGCTGCTGATCGAGTAGCCCGACAGCTCCCAGGCCTTGAGCTCCATCTGCTTGAACGCGGGCTCCGTCTCGGTCCTCGTCTGCGCCTCCGCCGTCCACGACATGTTCACCCCGCCGAAGAAGGGCGACACCCCGGCGCTCTGGACGGTGGTGACGTCGAGGTAGGGCATCCACATCGTCGCCGCGCCCATCGGCACCACGAAGGCGCGCGGGCGGATGAACGTCTCCTCCGCCATGAGCTGCTGGAGCTGGGCGTAGAACTTCGGCGGGACGGTGTAGCCGCCCGTCACCCCGCTGGCCTCGGCGAGGGCGGCCTTGGTCTGCCACTCGTTGAACTTGCTGCCGTAGTGCTTCTCGAGGTAGGTGCGGTCGTTGCGGGCGACGGCGAGGCACCAGTCGCCGAAGGTCTTCTTGGGGTCGCCGGCGTTGCCGGGCCCGAAGAGGGCGGGGACGGCGTGGCGGCGGCTGTGCGACTGCGTGTCGGCGATGCGCGTGAGCGTCTCGTTGATGACGGCGTCGAGACCGCGCGTGAAACCGCCGAGGGCCTGCTCGAGGGCTCGCGACACCATCGGGGTGAGCGCGTCGTCGGCGACGGGCGTGGCCGAGCCGGCGGCGATGAGCTGGTTGGCGTCGGCCTCGCCGACGTCGAGGCGCTCGCCGGCCTTGCGGCCGAGAAAGTCCTTGGTCAACTGCACGAACATGAGGTTGCTCCGCTGAAAGAAGAGAAACTCGAAGCGCGACAGGGGAGCGCCTCCAGGCCCGGCGCGGCTGGCGGTTACTGGGCCCGCCTCCACCGCGCCCGGGGCCCTGACGACTTCCTGTTCCGAACAAGATCAAGCCTACGGCAGGTTCGTACGTTGTTGGGAGAGTAGTTTGAGCGCAAAACTCTGAAACGTGCGGGCCCACGGACGGGACGGCTGGGGACAGGCTACCCTGCGGAGGGGGCATGGTTGGCAGGAACGTCGCGGGAAGGCGCTCGCGGGCGTGAGGGGAAGTGACAACGGGGATCGAGGGCCCTGGCGGCGAGGGCCCGGTGGCGGGGCGAAATCGGTGTCAGCGGCGGAGGTCAGACTCCGGCGGACACTGCTCGGCTGCCGTCAGTCGGCAGCCCGAATCCAACAGCGCCTCCGCCCCCGGCCCGACGTAAAACGCCCCGATCTTCACGAAGTGCTTGCGGATCGCTACATCGAAGGCTCGTTGCAGGCGCGCGGCCACCTTCGTCTTGTACGCCGTCCGGACCTCGCCTTGCAGCAGGACGTTGTCCCCGTACATCCCGCCGTGCCGGAGGACCGTGCTGTCCGGGTTGGCGAGTTGATCGACTGACCACCTGTCCCTCCCTTCGTAGTGGGACAGTTGGCGGAGGACCACCTCCGTGCCGGCCTCCGTGACGAGGTACGCGGGGCCGCTCCCGGCTGACTCAAACGGCTGCGGCTGGAAGAGGGTGGGGATGTCCCGGACCGTGAGGAAGTGGTCTGCTCTCGGCTCGTAGACGTGGTCGAAAGGCGTGTACGTGACCGCGTGCCGAGCCTCGACGCTCAGCAGGACCGGCAGCAAGTCGTCCGCAGTCGCGAAGAAGAACGCCACCCCGTCACCTCCGCTGTCGAACGATGTAGCTCACCTGCCGGGCCGGCTGGGGAGACATCGAGCGCCGAACCGCCGTAACGTCCGCTTGGTCAGGTGCGGCGGGAGGTTCGGCGCTACGACCTCTCCTCGCTGACTTCATGCCTATAGAAGTTAAAGCAAATCGCGCTCTCCCACACCTCATCGACATACGCGTGATTGATGGCGCTCCAATAATTCGACACTCGGCGCTAATCGCTCCCAGAATTCGGGGCACTATCAGGGCCCGTCATGGGTTAGATTGGGCATCGGCGGTCGGTGGTGGGGCGCTCAACCGCCGGCGGGCCAAGCGATCCAGGCGGAGGCGGAGGAAGCGGTCGAGCGACCGCTGGGTGCGAAACTTGTACCGGACCTTCTCGTCGAAGCGCAGCTTGCGGTTGGTCCGCTCCACATGGTTGTTCGTCCGCACCCG
>JBBSEZ010000709.1:0-2737 GCA_038239195.1 Gemmatales bacterium | reverse complement strand
GTCAAGGACCTGGCCGTCTACCCGGAACTGCGCTGGCTCAACCGCAACTGGCTGGTGCCGTCGGCGCTGCTCGGCCTGGTCGTGCTGCTGGCCGGCGGCTGGAGCGCCTTCGCGCTCGGCTTCTGCCTGTCCACCGTGCTCCTGCTGCACTCGGTGGCCCTGACCGACGTGCTGGGCCACTCGTTCGGCACGCGCCGTTACGCCACCCCCGACACCAGCCGCAACAGCTGCCTGTCGTCCCTGATCTCGATGGGCGAGGGCTATCACAACAACCATCACCACTACCAGACTTCGAGCAAGCTGGGCTTCTTCTGGTGGGAGGCCGACAGTACGTACGTCGTCCTGTACGGCCTGGCGGTGGTGGGACTGGTCTGGGACCTGCGCACGCCGCCCCAATCGGCGCTGAAGCGCAACCTACAGGAGCGGTGCCCGGCTGAGAGGCTGTGAATTTATTCCAGATCACCCCTTCAGCGGACCATCGAATAAGGACTTACGGCGATGATCGGGGATTAATTCACAGGCTCTGAGGAGAAGGTCGCCACCGGGTAGCGACTGGAGGCCAGGCGCTCCCCGGCTCGGCAAGTCTGCACGACCGTTATCTTGGGCCCGGGTTTCGCCACGGCGAGGCGACTGCTCCAACAAAGAGTCACCCGCGGGCGCCACCCTGCCGATGGGTCAGGGGACGGAGCTCCTCACCCACTGCGGAAGCCTCATGCCCATGCCATGCCTGCTTTGTCCTTTGCTTTGGGCGACTGCCCTCCTCAGCCCCGCGAGCCAGGCTCGCACGGAGGAGTCGTTCCTCTACCAGCCGGCCTACAGCGGCGATGCCGTGCTGCGCGGCCCGGCCGAACCGTACGTCCCGCAGGCGGGCGACCTGTTCTTCGCGACGGACCCCTCGGCCGTGCTTCGTCTCGGCCACCGGCTGGCCCTGGCCAAGACCCCCCACCACTCGGGCATCGTGTTCGCCCGTCACGACGGCACCTTTGCGCTCCTCGAAGCGGGCCCTCAGCACACCCTCGACGTGGGCAGCCAGGATCTTCTGCCGCAGTTGCGCAAGTATGAGCCGGAGTCGCGCGTGTGGATGCGCCGGCGGCGCGTTCCGCTGACCCCGGAGCAGTCGGCCTGCTTGACGGCCTTCGCGCTGGCCCAGGAGGGCAAGCGCTTCGCGTGGGGACGTTTGCTAGGCCAGTTTACGCCCTTGCGGAGCCGGGGCCCGCTGCGCACCCAGTTCGTGGGCCGGCCCCGCGGCAATCGCGATCGCTACTTCTGCGCGGAGCTGGTCGTCGAGGCGATGGTGGCCGCAGGCCTCCTGTGCGCCGCCGACGCCCGTCCGGCGGCCACCTTTCCGCGCGACCTGTTCTTCGACCGCTCCCCCAACCCGCAACTCAACCGCACTCTGAACCTGGCGCCTTGCTGGCACCCGCCGGCCCGCTGGACGAGTTGCCCCCATTGAGTGGGCAAGGCGAGTAGCGATCGAGGCCCTCACGGTGCCGGGACGAAGGCACCTCCTCCGGAGGAACGGCCTTCGCCCTCCCCCGAATACCTGCCCCTGTGCGGGGCGCCCTCTCGGTGCTCCGGCGCCTCCGCCACGCGGCGCAGGATGGCAACCGCCTCCTCATACCTGCTATCCGCCCTCACAGTCACAAGGCTGCGGCCCGAGTGGAACTCGCGCTCGTAGTGCCGCGCCTCCTCTTCCGGGATTTTCATGCCGATGAGGGCGCCGAGGAGGCCCCCACCCGCCCCCCCCAGAGCGGCGCCGCCGAGCGCTGCGGCGAGCAGCCCGCCGACGAGTATCGGGCCCACCCCCGGCAGAACGAGGTTGGACAGCGCCGCGCCGAGGAGCCCGCCGAGGGCGACACCCGCGACCGCCCCGGCCGCCGCACCCTCCCCGGCCTTCGTTCCCGGATCAAGGGGCGGCACCTCGATCTTGTCCGGGGCGTCAGGGATGACGAGCCCGATCTGGTCTGCCTCGAAGCCGCCACTGCGCAACGCATCGACGGCGTGCTCGGCCCGGGTGCGGTCGGCGAAAACGCCCACCGCCGTGTTCCGATCTGCTGCGTTCACGGCCCACCTGCCCTTTCCGCGTTGAGGGACAAATCGTGTGTTTGGTCGCAGGGCACCTTTTTTCCTCTGCAAGAATGGGGCCGGACGACTCGATGGCTGTTCTTTTGGAGCTCTTGGCCGTGGAGGGGCCCCTCGGCGACATGCAGCCGGGTAGCCCGATCGCGACCGAGTGGCCCATCGCCAATTCCGGCCAGGAACGAGGAGTGTTCTTACAATGAGACGGTTAGAGACGATCACCAACCAAGGTCCAGGGCCATGACGACGGTTGCCGTTCCCACCCCCGCAAGGCCGCTTGCCTCGTTCGACAGTCGGCGTGAGGGTGGCCTGCCGCGGTCGATGGCCCTGGTTTACCTGGCCCTGCACCTGCTGCCGTTGACGGCCTTTTGGGCGGACGTCAGCATCTGGGATGGCGTGCTGGGCGGTTCTTCTGCTGGTGCGCGGCTTCTTCATGGCGGGCGGCTATCACCGTTACTTTGCCCCCCGCAGTTTCAAGACCTCCCGGGTGATGCAATTCCTGCTGGCGTTCGGCGGGGCCACGGCGCTGCGCGGCGGGCCGCTGTGGTGGGCCGGGTTGCACCGCCACCACCACCGCTATTCCGACACCGACGAGGACGTGCATTCGCCGGCCAAGGGGGCCGTCTGGACTTACGCCGGTTGGCTGCTGTCGGGCCGC
>JBBSEZ010000708.1:0-2739 GCA_038239195.1 Gemmatales bacterium | reverse complement strand
GTGGGGGGGCGGGGTGGCGCGCCGCCGCGGGGGGGGGGGCGGGGCGCCCACCACCCCGCGGCCCACCCTACGAGCTGGTCTCGCGCGACTAATCACCAGCGCACGCGGAACTGCGCCCCCACGAACAGGCCATTGCCGACGTCCACGCGGTTGAAATGGCTGTCGCTGAGCTGTTTGCCCTCAAAGTAGAATCGGTCGAAGGCGTAGCCGCCGAAGGCCTCCAGGGATGCCTGCTTGCCGAAGAAGTACTGGGCGCCGACCGTCAGGCGCTTCTCGTAGTAGAAGAAGCGGTCCTGCTCGTTGAGGCGGTCGGCCAGGAAGTAGGACTCGTTGCTCCAGTCGAAGCCGGCGTAGACGCGGAAGGGCTGGGTGACGCGGTACGTGGCTCGGGCGTGGACCGTCGTGAGCAGCATGTAGGACAGATCGATGGTCAGATCGTCGATCGGGCGATACCAGAGCTGGAATGGCAGGCCGATGTTGGCGCGGAAGTTATCCGTCGGCTGCCACATGTACGCCACCATCGGGATAGGGTACGGCAACTGACTGGTAGGGGAGTAGCTCAGCGAGAAGAGCCAGGCGTTACGCTCGCCCGAGGGCACGACGAGGAAGGCGTTGGCGCTTCCGGTCAGTTCGCGGGTGCTGTGGAACGGCTGGTCGCTCGCCGAGCCGATGCTCCCGCTCACGCCACCGATCCAGCCGTTGTCGAACACGTGGCGGTAGCTGGCGCCGAAGTTGACGTTCCAGAGCTGGTCGGGGAACGCTTGCCCCGTGTTGGGCAGCACGGCGTGGGTCTGAAACAGTTCCGAGGTCACGTGGGCATGCAGCGACAGGCTGTCGCCGCCCTCGGACCAGATGGGCGCACTGGCCGACAGGTCCTCTCGGACCATGCCCAGGCTCGTGGGCTGGCCGACCACGGGGACGTTGGGATACCACTGGAGGCGATAATCGGCGCGTGGGAATGGGGTTGCCATCAGAGCGGCGATCGGCCCTCCCGAGGCAGGGTTGAGCGGGTCCGTGGTGGGGATGGGCAGGCCGCGACCCGGCGGCGGGCCCTCCAGGGGCTGCGGCACGAAGCCCGGCGAGGGGGCATCGGTCCCCGCGTTGGGGACCAACGGCGGGAGCGCGGCGACCGGGGCTGGGCCCGGTTCCGGGAGCGGTTGGCCCGACGCGACAGAGCAGGCAAGCCACAGAGAGGCGAGCGCGAGGCTGACGGGGAGGCGCGTGCGGCCGAGCATGATTTTGCCTCCGTTGTGGGCCTTGCCGGTTCCTCCTCCCTCCTGCCGGCGGGGCAAGAGCCACGGGCCCACTTCTATAGTGGGGCCCGGACGAGGGCACAAGGTCACTTGTCGGCGCGTGCTCGCCGCGCGAAACCGGAAAAATGCGCGCCCTGCCGTAACAGGGCCGCGGGCTCGTCGTACTTGGAATGTCGAGGAGAACCTCGCCCCCTCCCGCGAACGAATTCCGGCGCTGCGCTCCTTCGAGCCGGGCGCCTGCTCCCAAACACCCAGATCGAGTGGGGCCGTCGCCGGCGCACCGTGGAAGGTGCGCGCCCGGCCCGGCGCCGGCTCGGCAAAGGAGAACGATCATGCCGTGGTTTCCCGGGCGGTTGACCGCCCTGGCCTGTGCGGTGGGTTTCAGCGGGACGGTCGCTGTGGCGGCGGGCCCGGCGAGCAAGGAAACGAGGCCCGCCAAGGTCGTCAAGCAGGCCTCGGCCTTCGGCAAGTTCGAGGGCACGCCGGAGCGCGAGGCCCGGCAGAACGCCGAGGACTGGCTGCGAGAGGCGGGCAAGAGCGGGCCGGAGGTGGATGCCGCCTTTGCCGCGATCTGGGCGAAGGACCGTCCGGTCCTCGAACGGCTCGCCAATACGTTTGCCCTGGGCGACGTCGAGGCCGCCCGGCTGCTCGCCGAGGCGCGCGGCACCGGCCCCGCCCCGACGGCCGTTCCGGCCCTGTTGAAGGACGCGCGCAAGCCGGCGTTCTTCCGCGCCAACCTCGCCCTCGCCTACGGGCGGGCGCTGACGGAGCGCAAGGTGTACGAGGAGGGGCTGGAGGCGCTGGCGCTGGTCAATCCGGAGGACGTGGTCGATCCGTCGGCCTACTTCTTCAGCAAGGCGGTCTGCGAGCACGCGATGATGATGAAGGACGACGCGGCGCGGACCATCGACCGGCTGCTGGGAGACGTGACCGACGCGGCGGAGCGGCACCGCGAGGTGGCGGCGCTGATGCGCTACGACATGGAGACGTGGGCGGAGAAGGACCTGGGCTGGATCGCCCGCAAGATGGACAACATCCAGCGCCGGCTCGACCTCAACCGCGGTGGGGAGAAGACGCGGCAACAGCAGAGGGAAGTGCTCGACGCCCTGGCCAAGCTCATCAAGGACCTGGAAGACCCGGGCGACGGGCCGCGCACGCCGAAGCCCCCTGGCCCCGACGGGGACGGGCCCACCGTGCCGGGCCCGAGGAGCGGGCAAGGCAGGCCGGCGCCCGACAGCACGCCGGGCGGCGTCAGCGGGATTGGGCAAGTGGACCTTCGCCGGTTCGCCGCGGGGACACAGTGGGGCAAGCTGCCGCCCAAGGAGCGGGCCCAGATCATGGCGGAGCTGACGCGCGGCCTGCCGCCCAAGGATCGAGCGGTGATCGAGACGTACGTCCGGTCGCTGGCTCGGCGGGGCGCTCGCTGAGGCGAGATGGACGACGGGACGTAGGGTGGGCCGAGTCTTCGAGGCCCACGCGGTGTCTG
>JBBSEZ010000707.1:0-2752 GCA_038239195.1 Gemmatales bacterium | reverse complement strand
GCGATGGGGACCGGCTTCGGCGGGGTGCCGTTCGACGAGGCCGCGCGCCAGATGGCCGCGGCGTATCGGCACTACCTGCATCCGCCCCATCGGCTCGACTGGAGCTTTGTGGCGGAGCGCCAGAACGCCATCTGCTACGATGGCGACAAGCAGGTGGTGAAGTGAGGTTCGGGGAGGCCCAAGGCGCGCGAGCCGGGCCATGCCAGGGCGACCGATACAGGTGCCCCAAGAAGAAGGCGCCGTGAGAACAAGGGGGGCCCGCCGATGCGATCTCATCGCGTCGCGTGGGCTTCGAGCCAGCCCCGCGTTTCTGGACCAGACAGGCGCAACACGACGTAGCGGCCCGAACGAAACACGATCCGGCTCGACCACGCGTAGGGGCTGGCCGGCGGAGAAGGCCGGCCGCCCTCTGAGGCCCCCGCTTCCAACGCCTCTTGTAACTTCTCCATCCCATCCCCGCCTGCGTCGCAGACCATGAAGCGCTGGCGGCTGGCTGCCAGCTCCGCGTAAATGGAATCTCGCTGGCGCGGCAAAACCAGCACGAGGCTTTGCACGAAAAGGAACCGCGTCGCGGGCCTGACCCCAAGATCCTCGTACAGCGAGATGGACGCCATGTGCGTGCAGGTCACCTCCCCGTCCTTCACCTGTTCGTCGCGCAGAAAGTTCTGCACCCGCTCCAGGTCCGCCCAACTCACCTTGGCGAACAAGGTCAAGCGGTCGCGCTGCGCGGCCGTGCTCCCTTCGCGGACGCAATCGTCCCACGCGGCCAGGCGTTGAACGCAAATCGCGGGGAACCGCACGAGGACGCACACCAGGGCGACCGCCCAGACGAGGCGCGTCGCTGACCGGCCGGCGCCCGTCCACCGGCAAGCCACCACCGCGAGACCCAGGAAGATGGGAGGCACGTGAACGTAGTCGTACAGGTGTTGCAAGCAAACGCTCTGGAGCAACCAGCCCAGGTAGAGCCCCGCCAGCAACGGTGCGGTCGATCTGGCTGGCCCTCTCAACGCCCGCCAGCACTGGCCGAGGGCCAGCGGCACCGCGAGGAAATGGACCAACACCCAGGGGAACAATCGATAGGCGAGGCCCGCAAGGCAGAACCAGACCTGGCCTTCGGTCACGTCGTAGACGACGTACTCCCGGTTCCAGACGAACACGATCTCGGCAAAGGCGGGCCAGGCCCCCGTGGCCACCAGCCAGGCGCTTCCGGCCATCCCGGCCGCCAGGCCGCCCGCCACGACCGCGCCCCCGTCGAGGGCCAACTTCCACCCCCCGCTTTGCCGGGCCAACCGCGCCGAGAGGAGCCAGCACAACAGCGCCGGCACGGCCACGAACGGCTTGATCCAGAACGCCACGGCCCACAAGAGCCCCTCGACAAGGCCCGCCGTCAGGATGGCCCGGGAAGAGGAGCTCGGATCGCTCAGGCGCGCCACCTGACGCCGGCGCAAGGAGAGGGCGGCCAGCGCGGGCAACAACATCCAGACGTCGCGCTGGCAGTGGCACCACTCCGACGTGGACAGGTAAAATACCAGGATCGCTCCCGCCAGCCCGAGGCGTTGGCTCCTCGTCGCCGACGAGGGCAACCAGCGCACCAGTTGCCAGCTCATGCCGAGAACGAGCAGGCAGTCCACCAGCCGCAAGACTACCGAGGACCAGCCGAGCAGCGACCGGGTGAGGACAAGAGGCACGAGCATCCCCGGCAGGTTGTTCTCAAAAACGTCCCGGTAGATGGCCCCGCCTTCCATGACGGTGCGGGCATTCGAGTCCCACTGGGTGGCGTCGGGGTCCAGCCCCATACACAGGAAAGCGGGCAAGTTGACGACGAGTACGCCGACAAGCAGGAGCCACAAGCAGTACTCCCCCACCCGGCTTTCGCGTGCCGCGACGACCGGCCCCGCGCTGCGCGCGGGAAGGGGGGAGAGCAGAACGCCCGGCATGCGCTTCTCCGATCGGGGGCCATCAGACGAGGTCGGCTCGGTAGCACAAATCGCCGCCGAGCCGCTCGCACTGAGGGCGCGGCAGGCCCATGCGCAGGACCAGTTGCTCCGGCTCCGAGAAAAAATGCAGATGGTAGTCGATCGTGTAGCGGTAGTAGCGCTGACAGGGGACGACGACCAGCAGGCGCCGGCGCGTCACGCGCACCAGTTCGGCGACGGCCCTCTCGAAGTTCCGCACGTGCTCCAGCGTATGAGCGCACAGGGTCGTGTCGAAGCTCTTGTCGGCGAAAGGCAGGCGCTCCACGTCTGCAACCTCGAAATCGATCGCCCGGCCGGCGCCCCGCGTTCGCTCGCGCAGGACCTCGATGTTGTCGGGCGACAGATGGGTGGCCGTGACCTTCAGTTCCGCGCGCCCCGCCATTCGCTCCGCCAGTACCCCGTAGCCGCAGCCGACCTCGAGAACGTCGGGCCCCACGGCCTGCTCGACCATCCAGCGAAGTTGTCCCTCGCTCATGTCCGTCGTGCGGTAGGCGGACTTCCGGCCCTTCGCCGCCCGCGCATAGGCCTGGGCGAACTCCGCGTCCGACATCGCGAAGGCCTTGCGCTTGAAGTCCATGTCGAAGTGGCTGCCGTGGAACACGAGGGCCAGCACCTTGGACAGCGGCCTCAACTCCCGCAGGGCGGGCGGCATCCAGTCGTCGAGGAGATAGCGGACGCAGTTGGTGAAGCGCCGGCTTTTCAACGGGTTTGCCACAAAGATGACCTCAAAACAGCCGAAGAGTTGGGCCCCAATCGCCCGCGGAGAGCATCGAGGC
>JBBSEZ010000706.1:0-2788 GCA_038239195.1 Gemmatales bacterium | reverse complement strand
GTCCGCGTGGGCCTCGAAGACTCGGCCCACCCTACGCGCCCTCGGTCCGTGGAGGCTGGCTGAAGGCCGAGGCCGCTCAGCCGCGCCCTTGCCGAACGACCAGCCCGAGGACCGGCGCGACCAGGGCCCAGCCGGCGACGTGGAAGCCGCTGAGGTAGAGCGCGTATTTCCACGGGTGATGAAACCAGATGGGATCGCCCAGGGTGAGCGACACCGAGGCGAACACGCCGAGGAGGAAGACGAACAGCACGCGCGCCGGGTAGCCGCCCAGACCCGGCAGGGCGAGGCAGAGCAGCACGGCGGCCAGGAAGGAAGCGACGAACATCTGCCCGAAGCCCATCGCGAAGAACTTCGGATCCATCGCCTGCACGCCTTCCTTGCGGTAGAAGACCTGGAGCAGAGGGCCCTTCTCGTGGCGCGCCAGGAAGGCGGCCTTGGCTTCGGGGTCGTTGCCCGACATCGCCTCGCGATCGGGGTAGGGCAGGAAATAAACCCCCGTCTCGGCCTTCTCCAGGGCATGGACGACAGGGGCGTCGTCCGGCAGTCGGTCCATCATCTCCATTGGATAGGGCAGCACCGTCCAGAAGACGAAGCCCCACGCCATCAGGACGATGGCCGAGAGCACGGCCCCCACGATAACTCGAATCGCCATTTTCGGTTTCCTCCTCGTGGCAACGAGCGTCCTCGCTTGTCGTTGCCAACAGCACCCATCACCTCAAAGAAGGCCGACAAGCGAGGACGCTTGTCGCCACGACAGGACAGGTCGCGCCGGCCGCGCCTTCCCCAACCTCAGTCCCGTGCTGACTAATCTCTTAACACAATCCCGCGCCGCGTTCGATCTCAGTAACGACGCGCCCTGGCGTCGGCGCGCGCTCTTCTCGCAATCGAGGGTTGGTCGATGCGTTCCATTGGGGTGGCGCTGCGGCGTGGGGGCTGCCTGGCGCTGTTCGGGCTGATCGGCCTGGCGGGCAGCTCGGCGGCGCCGAGCAAGGGCCCCGAGCGCGCGCGGCACGGGATGGTCGTTGCGGTGTCGCCGCCCGGCGCCGACGTGGGGCGTGCCGTCCTGCTCGCGGGAGGCAACGCGGTGGATGCGGCCGTGGCGACGGCGCTGGCGATGGCGGTCACGTATCCTTCGGCCGGCAACCTTGGCGGTGGGGGGTTCATGGTGGTGCATCCGGCCGGGAAGGGCGAGCCGGTCGTCATCGACTACCGCGAGACGGCCCCCGCGGCGGCGCATCGCACGATGTTCACGAAGAAGGACACCTGGTACAGCCACAAGGCGGTCGGGGTGCCGGGGACGGTCAGCGGGCTGGCGCTGGCGCACCGGAAGTTTGGGCGGTTGCCGTGGAAGGGCGTGGTGGCGCCGGCCGTCAAGCTCGCGGTAGACGGCTTTGCCATCGACGCGCGGCTGGCGAGCTCTCTCAACTGGATCGTCGGCGCCGACCAGGTGACGCCGGAACTGTGCCGGGTGCTGGGCAAGGCCGGCAAGCCCGACTGGGAGGTCGGCGACCGGCTGGTCCAGCCCGACCTGGGGCGGACGCTGCGGCTCATTGCCCAGGGTGGGCCCGAGGCGTTCTACAAGGGGCCCATCGCCGATCGGATCGTGGCCGAGATGAAGGCAGGCGGCGGGATCGTCACGAAGGCCGATCTGGCCAAGTATGCGGCGAAGGAGCGCCAGCCGATTCACGGGACGTATCGCGGCTACGACGTGTACGCCCCGCCGCCGCCGAGCTCGGGCGGGACTTGTCTCGTCGAGATGCTGAACGTGCTGGAGAACTTCGACCTGAAGAAGTCGGGCCGCTACTCGCCGGCGACGCTGCACCTCCTGGCCGAGACGATGCGGCGGGCCTATTGCGACCGGGCCCGGTATCTCGGCGATGCGGACTTCGTCAAGGTGCCGGCCTACCTGACTCGGAAGGACTACGCCCGGAAGCTGGCGGCGAGTATCGACGGGAAGAAGGCCACGCGGAGCGAGGCCCTGGCGAAGGACATTCCGCTCCTCGGGGAGGGGGACAGCACGACGCACTTCAGCGTGGTCGATGGCGACGGGATGGCAGTGAGCAACACTTACACCCTGGAACGGAGCTACGGCTCGCGGATCGTCGTGAAGGGGGCAGGGTTCTTGCTCAACAACGAGATGATGGACTTCAACTGGTTCCCGGGCGAGACAACCCGCGACGGGCAGATCGGCACCGAGCCGAATCAGGTCCTGCCGGGCAAGCGCATGCTCAGTTCGCAGACGCCGACGATCGTGGCGCGCGGCGGCAAGGTGGTGCTGGTGACGGGCAGCCCCGGCAGCCGGACCATCATCAACACCGTGCTCTGCGTGATCGTCAACGTGGTCGATTTCGGCATGGAGGCGCAGGCCGCCGTCGATGCGCCGCGGCTGCACCATCCCTGGTTCCCGGATGAACTGACGTTCGAGGGCGGGGAGGAGCACGAGGCGACCGTGGGCCGTTTGCGAGCGCTGGGCCACAAGGTGCGACACGCCCGCCAAGGCGATGCCCACACCATCCTGGTTCACCCGGGCACGGGGGCCTACGTGGGGGCGGCCGACAAGCGCATCAACGGGAAGGTCGCGGGCTTTTGAGGCTCACGACTTCGCGTCGCCGCGGCGGGGCCGGTCGTCGTTCTTGAACTTGCCCTTGGGCCCGTCGGCGCCACAACCGGCGGCAAGCGCGGCGAGCAAGACGGTCAAGAGGAGCGCAACGAATCGCATGGGGGGCCTCCACGGCGGCAGGCGGGGCGGAAACGAGCGGAGCCGGGGCCGATCGGAACGTGCCCGATC
>JBBSEZ010000705.1:0-2827 GCA_038239195.1 Gemmatales bacterium | reverse complement strand
TCAGACGAGCGACAGAGACAAGGCAATTCGCCCCGCCCGACAGCCTCGCCTACTGATCTGTTGTTCAGAAGCCGGCCGTTTCGCTCGGCCCCCGGGAACTGCTGACGCATGTAGGAGGTTCCTTGCAAAGGCACGTCACAGTTGAGTCAATCTTTGCCAGGTCAAGGGGCGGAGACTTTGATCAGTTCGTCGAGGGCGGTCAGGGTGGCCTCGTCGGCGTGTTGTCGCGCCACCCTGCCGCGCACGCCAACCGCTTCCCGCCAGAGCCGAAGGTGGTCGATCCGAGAAGGGGAACTGGTTCGGTCCATCAGGAGGTAGTTCGCCAGGAACTTGGCGACGGCTTTTTCTTTCCCAGGCGCGCGAAGAGCGTCACATAGTGCTGCCGTGAAGGCGGGGCCGCATCGGTCTTGAGGGAGCAAGCGCGCGTCCCGCATTTCGTCGAGCAACTTGGACGTTTCTTCCGCGGGGCGGGCCCGGATCAACCGGGCGAAGTGGCCCGGCTTGAGTTCTTGCCGGTCCGCCAACTCGACAAGCGCCAGGTAATTCAGCCAGGGCTTCGGAGAGGGCAGGGACACTTTTCGCGCATCGCCATTGATCGCGTCGATCAACTGCGGCAGCCAGTCGGGCCCCCCTTCGTCGAGAGGACCGTAAAAGTCACCATCCAGCAGGCGGGGCTTTCCCGATCGCATTAGCACCAGGAAAAGGCGCGAGCTTCCCAGTGGGACATGTGACAACGGGGAGAGGCGTGGGAACCGCGAGGCTGCCTCGGCGCGCCGCCTACGGCGGTCGGGGAGGACGAGCCTCTCCATGACGACGCCAAGTTGGGTGGCTACGGGAGGGCCGGCAAGAGCTCGGACCTCCAACACAGTCCCGGAAACGTAAAGGGTGGACCGCGTTTCCCCCCCCGAGGGGAGGCACACCACCGACGCGGGGATCTCGTCCGCGCTTTTGTCGTGCGGATCGAGTTGGGTCTCGCCCCACTCCCCGCCGAAGGTGGCATCTTCGCGAATTGAGTGTGGGCGATAGCGCAGGACAAGCGCGGAACCGCCGGCGCGAAGGGCGTCGCGGAGTTTGCGGACGAGCCCCGGCGAGAGGGCTGCGGAGGCCTTCCACGCCTGCTCGGAATTGGCCACATCCTCCTGGGAGGTTGGAGTGACAGGATGGCCTGCGACAGCCAACGCGATCACGAGCGCCACGAACGCAAAGGCCTTCTTCCGGCCCGGTGCGCACACCGCTGGCCACTTGGAAGCAAGCCATCGCACGGGCCCGTTTGGTAATGTCATGGAAGCTCTCCCAGGCTCAGTTCCCCAGCGGCAGTGCTCCGTTCGGGACGGCCGGGCACCTCGGCAGCCGCCGCCCGCTCCGAACGGAGGCCTATTTCTTCGGGGCTGGAGCGACGAACTCGAAGAAATCGTCCTCCTTGATGGCTTTTCTCGCCTCGACATTCGCCACGCGGCTGAAGCTCACGATGTCCCGCATCTTGGCGGGGTCGGCGGTAAGCGTTGCCCTCCAGCTATTCTGAGCATCCGCGGTGCTCCACTTTAACTTCCAGCCTTTCTGCTGGAGCGGGACGTACTGCTTCGTCTCTATGTTGAAGACCGCGACCCAGTCGGTGAAGTCCATGTCAAAGGCTTGGTGGGTGTTCCTTCGATAGAAGATGCCGAGGGGTTGCGACTCTGCTCCCTTGGGGTAGTCCACCTGTAGGAGGGGACTCTCCCAATCTTCCGAGTTGACTGCCGGTGACGGGGTGTCATAGGTATCGAAGTCCTCCCCGATCCCAACCGGCTCCATGTAGAATCCGTAACATTTTTTTACCGTGCAGTCGTTGAACATGTCTAACAGCTCACCTTTCATCTGCGTTAGGGCCACCGTCTTCGGAGCTTTGACCTTGGTGCCTTCCTTCTGTTTTATTAACCACTTTTCCTTGACAAACTCAAACTTGGCCTCCTGATCGACCGTAACCCCTTGTATCACCCCAAATCCCAAGTACTTCAGTTTCGGAGAGCCCTGGACGAACTCTACCTTGGCCCGGATACGGATGGCGACCTTGTCTTCGTCAAAGTCGGGAGGGACCACTACGAACTTGTCCTTGGTGCTGCGCTTGTAGTCGGTCTCCGGGGTCAGTGTAAAGAGCGTCACCTTCACCTCCCCGACGCGAACGGTCCGCTCGGGGGACGCAACCCCGGCTCGGACAAACTGGACCTGGTATTCCAGCGCTGTTGTCTCACCCCATGCTATCTGAGTTTTCTTGGTTTTGAACTTCGTCCAGGCGCCGCCAGGCGGCTTCCACTGCCACTCGATGGCCCCGGCCCCGGCCGGCGCGGTGGCTTGCACCCGCCACCCCTTCAGGACCTCGACCGGGTCTGTTTGCTCGCGGAGTACGTCGCCGATCGCCAGAGGGTTGTTCGGGCGGGTCTTCACGGTGAACTTGAGCGGGCCTTTCACCTGTGCCGCCACGAAGAAGGCCCCCGCCCCCTCCCCGGACCACACAAGCCCGTTGGCGTCGTCCCGATACTCCACGTAGGCGCTCAGCGTCACGCGCCAGTTTCCCTCGACCTGCGGCGTGATGCTGTACGTGCCGTCCGGGGCCGCCGTGCTCGGCTGTGTCACCGGCCCGTCCACGTAGGACCCGGTCGGGGGCGGCCCGTAAGGCTGGCTCTTGTCGGAGGCGTACTCGACCGTGGCGATCCAGGCCCCCTGGTCGGGCGCCCGCTGCCAGAACGGCCCCGCGAAGGTCGGGCTGTCCGACGAGGGCGGAGTGACGCTTCCGCTCAGCGTCACCGTCAGCGTGTCCCCGACGTTACACGGCGAGCCTGGCGAGGGGTCG
>JBBSEZ010000704.1:0-2827 GCA_038239195.1 Gemmatales bacterium | reverse complement strand
CGGGGCGACCCCCCCGTGGCCCGCCCCCCCCCGCCGGCCGGCCCGCGGCGCGCCCCCCCCCCCCCGCGCTCGCTTTGGTTGCGGGGCGTTGGGCGGGCGGGCCCCCCCCCAAACCGCAACGAAACGTCGGGCCCTGATCGACGGACGACACCATGCTGCTGCTGAGCTGTTCCTCCCTTGCGCGCGGCTTCGACGCCGAGCCGCTCTTCGAGAACATCGGTTTCGAGCTACACGCCGGCGAGCGCGTGGGCCTGGTCGGGCCCAACGGCGTGGGCAAGACCACGCTCATGAAGATCCTCGCCGGCCTCGACAAGCCCGACGACGGCGAGGTGCGCCTGCACGCCGGCGCCCGCGTCGCCCTCCTGCGCCAGCAGCCCGACTTCGTCCCCGGCCGTACGCTTTTCGAGGAGGCCCGCACCGCCCTCAACGAACTGCTCGCCGCCCACGACGACATGATCCACACCGCCGAGGCGCTCGCGGTCACCACCGACGAGGCCCAGCACAAGGCGCTGGCGGCGCGCTACGACCGCCTCAACGAACTGCTGCGCCACCACGACGCCTACCACGTCGATCACAAGATCGAAGAAGTCCTCGACGGCCTGGGGTTCGAGGCCAGCGAATATCACCGCTCGATCGACACCTTCAGCGGCGGGCAGCAGAGCCGGCTCATGCTTGCCAAACTGCTGCTGTCGTCGCCCGACGTCATGCTGCTCGACGAGCCGAGCAACCACCTCGACATCAACACGACGCGCTGGCTCGAGGAGTACCTCGCCAAGCAGCCCGAAGGCATGCTCGTCGTCAGCCACGACCGTTATTTTCTCGACCGCGTCGTGACCAAGGTCTTCGAGATGAGCTCGCGCCGGCTCAATTCGTATCCCGGCAACTTCAAGCAATACTGGCGGCTGCGCCAGGAGCGGCACGACCAGGAGCTCAAGGCCTACGAGGCGCAGCGCGAGCTGATCGAGAAGCAGGAGGAGTACATCCGCCGCGTCCACTACGGGCAGCTCCACAAGCAGGCCGCCTCGCGGCAAAAGCAACTCGACAAGATCGAACGGCTCGAACGGCCGACGCTCATCGAGTCGCCGCACATGCACTTCGGCTCGGTGCGCCGCTCCGGCGACCTCGTGTTGCAGGTTCAGGAGCTCAGCAAGAGCTACGACCGGCCGCTGTTCAAGAACCTGTCCTTCGACCTGCCACGCGGCAAGCGCCTGGGCATCATGGGCCCTAACGGGTCGGGGAAGACCACGCTCTTGCGCGTGTTGCTCGGCGAGGAGGAGGCCGACAGTGGCAAGGCGCAGCGCGGCCATCTGGTCGAGCTGGGCTACTACGACCAGCACCTGAAGACGCTCGCGGCCGACAAGCCGGTGATCCGGGCCGTCTGGCCGGAGGCCGACCCCGACGCCGAGGAGCAGGGGATGCGCAACCTCCTGGGCCGCTTCGGGCTGACGGGCGATCAGGTGTATCAGCGGGTGGGGGCGCTGTCGGGCGGGGAGAAGAGCCGGGCGGCGCTGGCGCGGCTGGTGGCCCTGGGCGTCAACGTGTTGGTGCTGGACGAGCCGACCAACCACCTCGACCTGTGGGCGTGCGACGCGCTGGAGGCGGCGCTGCTCGAGTTCGAGGGGACGTGCATCGTGGTGAGCCACGACCGCTACTTCCTCAACCGGGTGATCGACCTGCTGCTGGTGCTCGACGGCACGGGCGCGGTGCAGGTGATCCACGGCAATTACGACACGTTCGAGATGATGCAGGCCCAGCAAGAGGCCGCGGCGAAGGGCGAGGCGGCGAAGAAGAAAGAGCAGGCGGCGCGCCCGGCGAACAATGTGAATGCGGCGGGGAGCAAGGGGAAGCGCAAGAGGACGTTTCCCTATCGCAAGGTGGCGGAGATCGAGGCGGACATCGCGGCGGCGGAGACGGAGTTGCGCGGGCTGGAGGAGGCGCTGGCGTCGCCGGAGCTCTACCGCGAGGGGGAGAAGGTAAAGCTGACGACGAAGGCGTTCGAGGACGCCAAGGCGCTGCTGGCGCAGTTGTACGAGCACTGGGAGGAGGCGGTGGAGCTCAATTGAGCGAGGCTGGCGCTGTCGGGCCCCCTGGCAGAATCGTTGCAATCGGCGGCCCAAGGAATTGTCGCTCCACCTTGCGCAGTTCGCCCTCTTGACTTTCGCCTCTGCCCGTGGACAATCAGTTTGTCACTCTCAGGCCAGGCTGGCCGACGAAAATCGTTGCGGGGCGAAAGCGGAGGCCTGTCGCGCCGCGGCTCGTGCATCTATCCCCGAGGCCCGCGATGCGCGTCTTCCTCATCATCCTCCGGGTGTGCGTTTTGCTGCTCGGCCTGGGCGCCGTGGGCCTGGACGGCTTCCTCACCTACGCCGCCTGGGACAGCGCCATCTCGAAGAAGGCCCTCCACCAGGAAAACGTCAAGGCGCTGAAGGCCGCTGAGACGTTGAACAAGTCGGGCAACCTCCACCCCATTGTCAAGTCGGCGCTCGAGACGGCCGAGAAGGACGTCCGCAAAGACCACAAGCGCGACGTGGATCGCTTTCGCATGTTCCCGTTCCTCGTCGTCGCGGCCGTGCTGGGGCTCCTCGCCTCGTTGCTGGCCATGCTGGGCCGGACGACCAGCGCGGCCGTCCTGTTCTTTCTCGTCACGGTCGGCCCGACGGTCATCGCGCCCCTGATCGGGCTGGCGACAGCAGTTCCCGCCCCGCGTGCGCAGCAGTAGAATAGGGGTGAGTTGAGGGGATGGCTTCGTAAATAGCATTCGTCCACTAGCGCACAGCCGTCCCCAGCTCTCGGGGAAGCGAAATGGGCGCCAGTCACCGACAGACGG
>JBBSEZ010000703.1:0-2837 GCA_038239195.1 Gemmatales bacterium | reverse complement strand
GCGCGTCGGGCTGCCACACGGGAGGACTGGCGAAACGAACGTCCAGGCGAGCCGGTGGCGTTCGCCGCCGGAGCGTTCCCCCCATTCCCTCTCGTCTGCAAGCCGCGTCACGGCGCCGGCTCCCAGGCTACCTTCCTCGTCCGCGACCAGACCGACCTGGCGGCGTGCCGCGCCCGCGCCGAGGCGGAGGGCTACCGCGGGGAACTGATCGTTCAGCCGCACGTCCCCGGGCTGGCGGCGAGCGTGGCGTTCCTGGCCGGGCCGGGTGGCTTCATTCCTCTTCCAGCGGCGCAACAACTCCTCTCGGACGACGGCCGCTTCCATTACCGAGGAGGTATCGTCCCCTTGCCCTCCCCATTCGCCGAGCGCGCCCGTCACCTCGCCGAGCGCGCCGCGCGGGCGGTGCCGGGGCTGCGCGGATACTTCGGCATCGACCTCGTGCTCGGCGAAGAGGACGTGGCGATCGAAATCAACCCGCGCCTGACGACCTCCTACGTCGGCCTGCGCGCCCTCGCCCGCTCCAACCTGGCCGAGGCGCTGCTCGCCGTCGCGACCGGGCAGGCCCCGACAATCGCCTGGGGCGAGGGAGCGGTCACCTTCACGGCGGAAGGGCGCGTCGAGGAAAGAGAGTGACCGGCCCTCACCTCGAGCCGAGGGCCCAATCGACGACGTGACAGCCCTTGACGTGGTGGGGCTCGCGGCAGTGGGCCGCGGCCTCGACCTCGCCCAGGTCCTCGAGGGCGTCGGCCAGCAGCGGATAGAGGTCCCTCGCGCCCTCGGCGCATGCCCGCGCCAGGGCGCAGACGTGGGGGGGAAACGAGCGCGGTTGGAGCGGGCGGAACGGGTTGCCGGCGACGTCGCGGAGCAACTGCGCCTGCCGGCGTCGCTCCGCCGCGAGGGCGCGGTAGTGGGCGTGCGCGGCGCGCTCGGCGGCGGCGCCGGCGTTGACCTGCGGGGAACTGGCGTCGTGGCAGGCCTCGGCCCCGGCGCCGGCCTCGGGGTCGCTGAGGCGCAACAAGGTGGCCGCGGCGCTTGCCCCGGCCTCGGCGTCGCGCAAGTCGTCGGCCGTGGCCCGGCCCTCGGCGTAGCGCTCGGCGACCTCGATGGCCTGGCGGCTGCGTTCGTCGCTCAGCCGGTGCCAGATGCGCCGGCAGCAGGCGATGGCGAACAGGCGCGCGGGGCGCTCGCCGAGCTCGGTCGGCAGGCCGGTCAGCATGGCGACCGGGTCGGCGCTGGTCTGCCATTCCGCCTCGGTCAGGGGGCCGGCTCGTTTGGCCAGCACCGGGCCGCTGCAAACTTGCTGGAGCGCTCGCACCCGATGGTCGCGACGCGCCACGACGACTGCGATGACGAGGGTGATCGGGCCGAGCAAGGGCAAGATCCCCAGGATCAGCGGCAACTCGCGGGCCACCGCCAGGATGGCCCCGCGCCAGCCGCGCTGGGCGTTTTCGATGAGCCCGCCGAGGATGCACAGCCCGACGAGCAGCCCGCCGCAGCCGAGCCAGAGGCCCCCACTCCACCACGCCAGCTTCACCAGAGTCATTGCGCGGCCCTCCGTTCGCGAGAACGTGTCTTCATTCTACGCGGCGCGCCACGACTTTCTCTTTTCCGGCGCCAGGGAGCTGTCCGCCGGGCACAGAATTCCTGGGCTATAATGAATCGAAGTATGTTCCGACCAGCGACCATTTCGCGGCACCTCCCCTTTCAGCCGCCGGATTGGCCTCCCCGCCGGTTATTTCCCCCCTCTGGAGGGCGTTGCGCTCATGTGCGGCATCGTCGGTTACGTTGGCCATCGGGAGGCCGAGCCCATCCTCGTCGAAGGGCTGCGCCGCCTGGAATATCGGGGCTACGACAGCGCGGGGGTCGCCATCCTGTCGGGGCCCCGCCTGCACGTCCGCAAGAAGCTGGGCCGCGTCGCCGAGCTGGCGGCGCACCTGCGCCAGCAGCCGGCGCCGGGGCGCGTCGGCATCGGGCACACGCGCTGGGCCACCCACGGCAAGCCCTCGGATCGCAACTCCCACCCGCACGTCGGCGGAGAGGGCGAGCAGCGCGTCGCGGTGGTCCACAACGGCGTCATCGAGAACTACGCCGCCCTGAAGCGCGAGCTGCAAAACGAAGGCGTCGTCTTCCACAGCGACACCGATACCGAGGTCATTGCCCACCTCCTGGCTCGCCATCTCGAGGACGATCTGGCCGAGGCGGTGGCGCGCGTCCTGCCCCTGCTCAAGGGCACCTATGGCCTCGCGGCGGTCTGCGTGCGCCAGCCCGGCGTGCTGGTCGGCGCGCGCCTGGGCAGCCCGCTGGTGATCGGCATCGGCGAGGGAGAGAACTTCCTCGCCAGCGACCCCTCCGCCCTGACCGGGATCGCGCGCAAGGCCGTCTTCCTCGACGACCGCCAGGTGTGCGTGCTCAGCCCGCACGAGTGGCAGGTCCTCGACAGCGAACGGCTCCCCGTGCGCCCTTCGCCCCATGCGCTCAACGGCAGCGCCGCCGACCACGATCTCGGCGAGTTCGAGCACTACATGCTCAAGGAGATCTACGAGCAGCCCGAAGCGCTCGAGAACGCGCTGCGCGGTCGGCTCGACGAGCCCAACTCCACCGCCCACTTCGGCGGCCTGAACCTGGACGTACAGCGGTTGCGCCAGGCGGAGCGGATCATCCTGACGGCGTGCGGGACGAGCTACCACGCCGCGTTGGTGGGCGAGTATCTGTTCGAGGAGCTGGCGCGGCTGCCGGTGGAGGTGGAGTATGCCAGCGAGTTCCGCTACCGCAACCCGCCAATCGACCGCAACACCATCGTGATCGCCCTGACGCAGTCGGGCGAGACGGCCGACACG
>JBBSEZ010000702.1:0-2839 GCA_038239195.1 Gemmatales bacterium | reverse complement strand
GCGCGTCGGGCTGCCCGGTTGTCGCACTGACGAGGTATTTGTGAAAGGCTCATCGAGGGAGTGCGAGACGGTGAGGGGCGTGGGCACCCCGCGCTCGCGTAGACGGTGAGCGAGGGCGAGCTTGTCGCCCGTCAGGCGCACCGCCTCGGAAGAGGGCCCGAGCAGCCGCCCGCCTTCCTCTTCCACCCAGCGGCAGCGCTGGGCGAGAACGTCGTCGCACTCGGGGGCGATAACCAGGCTGAAGTCGGCGGCGCGGGCGAGTTTGCGAAAGGCAACCTCTTCCCCCGAGGCCGGGACTTCGCGCACGGCGGCGCGTGGGCACTGTCGTCGAACTTCCGCCAGCAGGGGCGGGGCGACGAGCGCGAGGGGGCGGGCGCAGCGCCCGAAGTCGCTCAGCACCGCGGAGAACATGGCCCAGCCCTCGGCGCGCAGCGCCTCGAAGCCTGGGCCGGGGGCGAGGCTGGCACACAGGTGTTCGTAGAGGAAGACAAGCATGGGAGTGATGGCCTCTGGCCACGGGGCCCTGTTATCTCCGCCGCCCCCATTCGTCGGGTTAAGGGCAAGCCGGAAAACGCGAAAGATAGGCGTGCGGTTTGCCTCGATCAGTCTATGATGAGGGGAACAGGTTTCTCGCGGCCCTCGGAAAACCCTTGCACGATTCGTGAGAGAGATACCCATGCGCTCGTTGCTTTGCCGGCTGCTCGTGGTGGGCGCTGCGCTCCTGGTCCCGGCCTTCGGGCTGGGAACGGCGCGCGGCGAGGACATTCCGAAGGAGTACCGGAAGACCGTCGATGGCGGCCTGAAGTGGCTGGCCAAGAACCAGAACGCCGACGGCTCCTGGGCGGGGGCACGCGGGCAGTACGTCATCCCCATGACCGGCCTGGGCGGGATGACCATGCTGATGGAAGGCAGCACCCTGCGCGAGGGCAAGTATCGCAACAACATCCGCAAGGCCGCCGACTTCCTGATGTCGCGCCAGCAAGCCAGCGGGCTGCTCGGCAACCCCGCCAACCCCAACGAGGGCGGCAGCTACCTCTACGGCCATGCCTTCGGCACCCTGTTCCTGGCCTGCCTGGTCGGCGAGGAGGACACCGAGCGGCGCCGCAAGGACCTGGTCAAAGTGCTGGAGAAGGCCGCCAAGTATTCGCACTCCGCCCAGACGAGCCGGGGCGGGTGGGGCTACGTCTCGGCCAAGGACGGCGGCGATTTCGACGAGGGGAGCTGCACGGTCGGGCAGGTGCAAGCGCTGCGGGCCTGCCGCAACGCGGGGATCATCGTGCCGGGCGACGCGATCAAGAACGCGGTGAAGTACCTGTCCGACTCGACGGGGCCGGACGGCGACATCCAGTATAGCCTGGTGTCGCGCCGCAAGGCGATCAGCCCGGCGCTGACGGCGGCGGCGATCGCCGCCGGGTTCGGCGCGGGCGAGTACAACAACCCGCTGGTGAAGAAGTGGCTCACGTACTGCCAGAAGACGATCTCGATTGGCGGCGACCGGCGCATGGGCCACGACGAGTACACGCACTACTACTACGCGCAGGCGATCTACGTGCTGGGCGAGGATCGCTACGCCAAGATGTTCCCGGGGGCGCCGAAGCGCGACTGGATCACGTGGAAGGCGTACCGCAAGGCGATGTTCGACGAGTTGAAGAGCAACCAGTCGGCCGACGGGAGCTGGGGCGCCACCAACTGGACGGCGCAGGGCGTCGGGCCGATGTACGTGACCGCCATCTACACGAGCATCATGCAGCTCGACAAGGCGGTGCTGCCGATCTACCAGCGCTGAGCGCGGGGAGATTGGCGGAGGGAGATAGCGGCCCCCTCTCCTCCGCATTCGGAAGAGAGGGGGCTGTTTCTTTCGTGCAGCAAGAGACACTCGATGCTTGCGTTGAAAAAGCGGCAGGCGGTAGGATAGAGGAGCTCGCGGTTGGCCGCGGGTTGCCAATCCGCCCAGGGCTGCGCGATGCCTTCGACTTCCTACCAGCGCTGGGCGAGGGCGCGAGCAACCGCTCTGGACGAAATTGAGCAGGCCCACGCCGCCGTCGGCGGGACAGGGCCGGGGAGGCGATATGCGACGCAGCAGGTGAACCACGCCTATGCCATCCTCCTCGCGTCGCAGTTCCAGGGCTTCTGTCGCGACCTTCATTCCGAGAGCGTCGATCATCTCGTGACAACACTCGCGCCCTCTCCGTCGCTGCTGCCGCTCGTGCGAGCGGAATTCACGAGAGGTCGCCAGTTGGATCGAGGCAATGCTCAACCGAGCAGCCTCGGCGCGGACTTCGGGCGGCTCGGGATCGATTTCTGGGCTGTGGTGGACGCCCGCGATGCGCGAGGCCCGGCGAGGCGGACTGCTCTCGAAGCCCTGAACAGTTTGCGGAATGCGATCGCACACCAGGACTTCGATCCCGCCAGGCTTGGCGGCACAACGTCCCTCCTGCTCGCCGAAGTCCGAAGATGGCGAGGGGCATGCAATCGCCTGGCCCAAACGTTCGACGGAGTAATGTGCGCCCACCTTGTGAGCTTGACGGCGGCGGCGCCCTGGTAAAGGAGAGACGAGATGAGGGCCACAAAGGAAAGCCCCCCCCGGTTTCGAGTCAACGATTGGGTTTCTCTGCTCTACGGGCCACGAACGGTCCTGGCGCAAATCATCGAGGATCGCGGCCCCCTCGGCGTTCGCGGACGGCGGCTTTACCGCATCCGCCTCGCCCTTGGCCAGGAGGAGCCGACGACCTTCGAGGCCCCCGAGGAAGACCTGAAGAAAGACACTCGGCTTCAATCCCTCCCGGTTGCAGTGTCGAGCGAAGCTGTAAGTGGTTGAGGGGTTGACGGATAAGGCCTG
>JBBSEZ010000701.1:0-2971 GCA_038239195.1 Gemmatales bacterium | reverse complement strand
GTCCACCGTCAGCATCCTTGCCTCCGTTGCGAGGGGCCCTTCAGGCGAAGGGCCTATTACAACCGAGGCGGCTGGGGTGGGTCCATTTTACTTGCCGATCCGGGGCCTCCGGGTGGGCCCCTTTTGCATGCCGATTACCAACCTGGCGTCCGCCTTCCTTGCGCTCCCAGTTTCGCCGCCGTAGGGTCCTCCGCGCAGGGGCCACGTCGGCCCTTGCATCCCGGTTCTTCACACCATCAGAAGGAGGGTAGACCACCATGTCTACCGCGAAACTCATGCTCCACTGCGGAGCGCGTGAGGTCACGTCCGAAGAACTCGCTCTCGTCCCCTGTCCCGCGCCCGAGGGCCGGTGGCGGCCGGTGCCCCATGGTACCGTCCTCACCTACGCCGCTGAGGCGCTCAGGGATGCGGGCTACGAGATCGAGAAGATGCAACTCGGACTCTCCCGCGACGACGCCCGGTTCTTCGGCACCCTCACCCTGGCCGCGCCCTTGGTGAGCGGCGTGTCGCTGGCCGTCGGCATCCGCTCGTCCACCGACAAGTCCATCAGCCTCCAGTGGTGCTGCGGCTCCCGCGTGTTCGTGTGCGACAACATGGCCTTCTCGTCGAGCAAGGTCATCGCCCGCAAGCACACGACGCACGGCGTCACTCGCTACCAGGAGGCCATCAGCCGGGCCGTCCAGGAACTGGCCGAGTTTCGGGAGGTCGAGGCCAAGCGCATCCAGATCATGCAGCACACCGATCTGACCGATGCCGCCGCCGAGTCCTACCTGCTGCGGGCCTACTCCGACCTGAAGATCCTGTCCCCCCGCACCCTGCCCACTGCCCTGAAGGAGTGGCGCACCCCGTCGTTCCCCGACTTCGCGGAGGAGAAGACCGCCTGGAGGCTGTTCAATGCCATCACCTTCGCCGTCGGCCCACGCGCCAAGAGCAACCCCCAGGCCCACGCTTCCGCCACGATCCGGCTCGGCGGCCTGCTCGAAGCAGGCTGCCCGCGGCATCCGGCGGCGGATGAGGCGCTGTCCGCGTGACGGGAGGAAGTGATGGCCCGGCGGCGGAAGCGCGGCCCGACCCGGGGCAGCTTCCGCCCCGGCCCGGACCGCCGACGACACGTGTTCACCCAAGAAGAGCGGCGGAGAGGCGGACTCTCCTGCGCGGCGAAATTCACCTGCCACGGCCGCTGGTGGCCCGACTGGTGGGACCGCTGCGCCCGCAAGATCAAAACCCCTGGAGGCTACGTCGATGCCCCGCAAGAAGAAGGAGACCCAGCAGATGGATCCCTCGACGAACGGCACGGCCGTTTTGGAACCCCCGACCGAGACGAACCCCGAGACGACATCCCCCGGTGACACCGTCGTCACTGACAGCCCCCCGCCGGAGGTCAACGGCACGACCGAGAAGCGGCACCTCGTCTTCAAGGTCGGCCCGATCCCCACGGACCGGACCAACGCCGTGTCCGTGGCGGTGTGGGCCAACGAGGTCGAGGCCGACGGCCGGACGTTCACCGTCTACAACCTGACCGTCGAGGCCCGCTGGCGCGACGCCTCGGGCGAGTGGAAGTCCGGTAAGCAGTTCCGCGGCTCGCAGGTCTACGCCCTGGTCTACTGCCTCCAGCGCGCGAGCGACTGGATCTGCGCCCAACGTGACCCGCAGCAAGCCCCCTTCTGATGGTTCTGAACAACCTATACCCGAGTCTCCGGATTCGGGCCGCCCCATCCACTCGCTGGATGGGGCATTTTCCCGTACCCGTCGAGACGGCCACAGCGAGAGAATTCTGGGGAGCCACGAAAGAGCCGGTGGCGCAGCCGGCAGTGCCTGCCAGGAAAATTCGAGAATGACTGCGCAAAGGGAAACCGCTGCATGGCAGGATCTGTGACGCTGCTTGTCGGGCGATGCCTTTGTGTTGCTATTCGGCCACCGGCCGGGTTGAGATAGGAGGAAACTCCCCGTTCCGCTGGCGTAGTGGCGAGCCGCAGGTATACTTCAACGCACCTGTTCCCCCTTTGTGTCATGAGCTTCCTCGGCCTCGGTACCCCCGAACTCATCCTCATCCTGTTTGTTGCGCTCCTCTTCTTCGGCAAGGACAAGCTGCCCGAACTGGCCCGGAGCATCGGGAAGTCGGCGCGAGAGCTCAAGGCAGGGTTCGAGAAATCGACGGACGAGGTGACCTCAGCGAAAACTGACAAGGCCGTCGAGATGAGCGTCGCCGACGAACGGAAGCAGTCCTGACGGAGCAATGGCGACCTTTTTTGATCATCTCGCCGAACTCCGCTCGAAGCTCCTCTGGTGCTGCCTTGCCGTGGCGCTCGGCGCGGCCGTCACCCACTATTATCACGAGGCAGTCATCGCTTTTCTCCTCGGGCCGATTCGCGGGCGGACGCTCTACTTTCTCTCGCCACTGGACCCCCTATTTTTCATCATGAAGACAGACTTCCTGGTCGGATTCGTCCTTGCCCTGCCGGTCATCAACTGGAATCTGTTTTCGTTCGTCCGGCCTGCGATGAAGACGTCGAGGTGGCTCCTGCTCTCGGTTGTGTACTGCACGGCAGCGGCACTGATCCTTGCGGCACTCGCCTACGCCTACTTCGTCATGGTGCCGATCAGCCTGAACTTCTTGCTCGGTATTGCGATCCCTGGGGTCAACAACCTGATCACCGCGACCAGCTACCTTAACTTCCTGCTCGTGCAGTCGCTGATTACCGCAGCCCTCTTCCAGATCCCCCTCTTTATCGTCGCGGGGGCGTACGTCGGGGCATTTCAAATAAGCACGCTGGCGGCAAAACGCCGCTACATTTACGTGGCCGGGATTATTGTGCTCGCTGTCATTACACCGCTCATCTTTCGCGTACGGGTTGACCAGGAAAACCGATTTCGATAACATCGGCGGCATGATACCAAATGACCTCACGATGCAGCACGAGCGCGTTGATGACATCCCGTTGCTAATCGGGTTGATGCAAAAACTGCATCT
>JBBSEZ010000700.1:0-3000 GCA_038239195.1 Gemmatales bacterium | reverse complement strand
TTGCATCAACCCGATTAGCAACGGGATGTCATCAACGCGCTCGTGCTGCATCGTGAGGTCATTTGGTATCATGCCGCCGATGTTATCGAAATCGGTTTTCCTGGTCAACCCGTACGCGAAAGATGAGGATTGAGGTGTCGGATGACGAACTCGCCGCCGTTCGGATTCGGCCTCATTCCTTTCACGGGGAGTGGAACTATACGATATCGCCCCGAGAGTAAATTTGTTCAAGTTATTTATTTACAAGTCCTTAGCTGCGGAACTCGACATAGGTGTTGACCTTGAGCCCCTCGCCGACCCGCTTGACGGTCAAGACGAACAAGCCCCATCGCTGGCCGATCCCCTCATACGCCTGTTCCAACTCGGTGGCGAGTTGGCGTATGTGATCGGGAGCCGGAAGGACTTGGCCAAGGTTCTGCGGCGAGACAATGCGGTAGTCCCGCGTTGTCCCGGCGGGCGACTCTCTGACTTGGACCTCCAACTCAGCGACCTGCCAGGTTGGCGGGGCCACCAGCATGACTGCTGAAGCGAGGTGGTCGCACAGCGGCTTTGCCTCGGGCTTTTGTGAGAACACATCCATCGGCTTCCCCCACTCCGCGAACGATGTAGCTCACCGGCCGGGGGCCGGGGAGAGCCGCTGACACTGGACAACCGGAAATTCCACATTCCACTTGCACGCCTGCTCCCCGTCAAGCACAAACCAGGTCCTGCCGATCATTTCATTTTTTCCTTGCTCTGGATTCTGTTCGTGCGTACACTTCCCTTCATCTCGCAACCCTTCAGGAGTCTTGCCGTGTCCTCGCCAAGCGTTGCCGACTCCCTTGCTCCTCCGCCGCCGCGCTTGCTCGACCTCGTCCGCGACGTGGCGGGCCAGCGCTTCGGTCAGGACGGCCCCGGCGAACGCTGCGCCCACTGGACGCTCCGTCTCGTGCTCTTTCACGACAAACGCCACCCGCGCGATCTTACCCCCGGCGACGTCGGCCGATTTCTCGAACACGTCGCCCACACCGAAAAAGACCCGTTGGCCCGCCTGGACGAAGCTCACGCGGCCTTCACCTTCCTCTACCACGACGTGCTCGGCCTGGACGTCGGCGTCTTGCCCATGCCCGAGCCGCCTCGCCTGCTCGACCGCCTCCGCCGCGCCTGCCGCGCCACGGCCAGTACTCGTCCCGCACCGAGGACTGCTACGCCGAATGGGCCGAACGCTTAATCCGCTTCCACGGCATGCGCCACCCCAACACCATGGGCGCGCCGGAGATCGAGTGGTTCCTCACCGACCTCGCGGCCAACGGCCACGCGGCCGCCAGCACGCAAAACCAGGCCTTCTTCGCCCTGCTGTTCCTCTAGGAGCAGGTGCTGGGCATTGAACTGCCCCGCCTCGACGCGCTCCGCGCGCGTCGCCCCAAACGCTTGCCCACGGTCCTGTCGCCCGAGGAGGTGCGCCAGTTCCTCGCCGCGGTGCAGGGCGGCGACGGCCTGTACCGCTTGATGACGGGCCTGCTGTACGGCACGGGGCTGCGCCGCGAGGAGTGCTGTCGCCTTCGCGTTCACGACCTCGACCTGAACCGCTTTCAGCTCACCGTCCGCCACGGCAAGGGGGGCAAGGACCGCGTCGTGATGGTCCCCCGCTCCCTGACGGCCGACCTCCAACGTCATCTGGCGCAGCGGCGGCAATGGCACGACGCCGACCTCGCCGCGGGAGAGGCCTACGCGCCGCTGCCGTTCGCCCTGGCCCGAAAATTCCCCCGCGCCGCGGCGGAATTCGGCTGGCAGTTCCTGTTCGCGGGCCAGCGCCGCACCCGCGATCCCAAGACCGGCAACGTCGGCCGCTTTCACGTCAACCCGGGGCTGCTCGCCCGGGCGGTCACTGCCGCCGCCCGCCGGGCGGTGCTGACCCATCGCGTCGGCTGTCACACGCTGCGGCACAGCTTCGCCACCCACTTGCTCGAACGCGGCGTTGATCTACGGACCATCCAGCTCCTCCTCGGCCACGAAAGTCTGGAAACCACGATGATCTACACCCACGTCGCCCGAAAGGGACCGGCCGGGGTGACCAGCCCGCTCGACCTCCTCGACGTTCAGGCCGACGCGGTGCGCGCCGCCGTTGCGGCGACGGAGGCCCTACACGGGGGCGACTCGGCGCCTCTGCCCCGGCCGGTTCGCCACTCGTCGCGCTCTGGAGCGCTGGCTCCCCGGCCGCTTGCCGCTACGACAGCAAACATTTGCAATCCAGCCCCTCGCCCTGAAAGCGCCCCAGCAACTCGACCTGGTGCCTCTCGTCGCGGCACGTCACCAGCACGAGATACTGCTCCGGCACAACCTTGACGCCCGGCCAGCGCCCCTTCTCCTGCGCCAGCACGTCCGCCTGCGCCCTGGCCGACTGCCACGCCGCGCGCAGCTCGTCCGACGCGGTCGAGGTCAGTTCCATCAGGCGGGCGTGGATCTGCCCCTGCGTCTCCGCCAGGGCCGCCAGCGGGCCCATGCTCAGCAGCAGGGCCCGCGCCTCCTCTTCGCTGACGTCCAGCACCTCCACGTCCACTTCCATGTCCGGGTCAACGTCGCGGCGCAGGTGGCCGTCGATCAGCTTCAGCCAGCCGTCGGGCAGCTCGAACGCCAGCAGCGAGCGGGCAAAGCCGACCTCCGCGTAGGTGGCGCGCAGGGCGGCCTGCTGGAGCTCGGGGTGGGTGCGGAAGTTGAGTTCGTGCGGCACCAGGTCGGCGGCGCCCACGCGGCGGTGGCCCTTGATGCGGTTGCGGATCGCGTTCGACATGGCCGTCACCTCCTCAGGAAGACAAAGCAGCACAGAACAGTAGCTCGACCCCCAGCCGCCCCCTGATACGTGTTCCCAGTGAGCTTGCTGCCTCGCTTCTCCCCCGTAGTCGGGAGAGAGGGGTTGGGGGTGAGAGGCCGCGTGGGCCGTAGGGTGGGGCGGGGGGTGGGGGGCCCCCCGGCGCCCCCCCCCCCGGGGGCCGCGCCGCCCCCGCCCCCCCCCCCCCCCCC
>JBBSEZ010000699.1:0-3009 GCA_038239195.1 Gemmatales bacterium | reverse complement strand
GTACGTGCGCCGCCGGCATAAAGCCGGCGGCTCGCCAGCTTCGTCCATTTCTCGCGGGCAGGTATCGAGGTCGCCGCATCGTTTGATAGGATAATGCCCGTGCCGTTTCCGTTGGCCTTTTGAAGCGAGTAGGCGAGCATGCCGAGCTACACCCCCCGGGCGATCGAGCCACGCTGGCAGCGCTACTGGCAAGAGCACAAGACCTTCCGCACGCCCGACCACTCCGACCGCCCCAAGCTCTACGTCCTCGACATGTTCCCCTACCCCAGCGGAGCCGGCCTGCACGTCGGCCATCCCGAGGGCTACACCGCCACCGACGTCCTGGCGCGCTACCGGCGCATGCGCGGCGACAACGTCCTGCACCCGATGGGCTGGGACGCCTTCGGCCTGCCGGCCGAGCAGCACGCCATCAAGACCGGCGAGCACCCGCGCATCAACACCGAACGCAACATCAACAACTTCCGCCGGCAGATCCAGAGCCTCGGCTTCAGCTACGACTGGGACCGCGAGGTCGATACCACCGACCCGGCCTACTACCGCTGGACGCAGTGGATCTTCCTCGTCCTGTTCGACACGTGGTACGACCCCGAGCAGCAGCGCGGCCGGCCCATCGCCGAACTGCCGATCCCCGAGGAGGTAAGGGCGAAAGGCGAGCCCGCCGTCCGGCGATATCAGGACGGCAAGCGCCTGGCCTATCAGGCCGAGGTGCCCGTCAACTGGTGCGCCGGGCTGGGCACGGTGCTGTCCAACGAGGAAGTCATCGACGGCAAGTCGGAGGTGGGCAACTATCCCGTCGTGCGGATGCCGCTGCGCCAGTGGCTGCTGCGCATCACCGCCTACGCCGAACGGCTGCTGAGCGACCTGGCGCCCCTGGACTGGTCCGAGTCGATCAAGAAGATGCAGCGCGACTGGATCGGCAAGAGCGAGGGCGCCGAGGTCGATTTCACCACCCCCGCCGGCGCCAACCTGCGCGTCTTCACCACGCGCCCCGACACCCTGTTCGGCGCCACCTACGTGGTGCTGTCGCCCGAACACCAACTGGTGCCGGCCCTGACGACGCCCGCCCAGAAAGCCGCCGTCGAGTCCTACCGCGCCGAGGCGGCGCGCAAGAGCGACCGAGAGCGCACCGACACCAAGAAGAAGACGGGCGTCTTCACCGGCTCCCACGCCGTCAACCCGGTGAACGGCGAGCAGGTGCCCATCTGGATCGCCGACTACGTGCTGGCGACCTATGGGACCGGCGCCATCATGGCCGTCCCCGCCCACGACGAGCGCGACTTCGCGTTCGCCAAACAGTTCGACCTGCCCATCCGCACCGTCGTGCGCCCGACCGACGAATGGCTGGCGAAGACGAAGAGCAAGCCCGACGCGCTGACCGAGGCCTACGCGGAGGAGGGCGTCGCCATCAACTCGGGCGCCTTCGACGGCCTGTCCACTGGCGAGTTCAAGAGGCGAATCACCGCCTGGCTGGAGGAACGAGGGCTGGGGACGGGCAAGGTCAACTACAAGCTGCGCGACTGGCTGTTCAGCCGCCAGCGCTACTGGGGCGAGCCGTTCCCCATCCTGCACGAGGTCGATGAACAGGGCAACCCGACGGGCGTCATCGAAGCGCTGACGCCCGAGGAACTGCCCCTGCGCCTGCCCGAGCTGGAGGACTTCAAGCCGTCGGGCAGGCCGGAACCGCCCCTGGGCAAGGCGACCGACTGGGTCAACGTCACGCGCGGCGGCAAGCGCTACAAGCGCGAGACCAACACCATGCCCCAATGGGCGGGCTCGTGCTGGTACTATCTGCGCTATATCGATGCCCACAACGACAAGGCCTTTTGCGACCCGGCCAAGGTGAAATACTGGCTGCCGGTCGATCTCTACGTCGGCGGGGCGGAGCACGCGGTGCTGCACCTGCTCTACTCGCGCTTCTGGCACAAGGTGCTGTTCGACCGCGGCCACGTGCCGACGCCGGAGCCGTTCCAGAGGCTGGTCAATCAGGGCATGATCCTGGGCGAGGTGGAGCTGACGGGCTTCCAGAAGGATGGCCATTGGCTCTCGGCCGAGCAGGTGAAGTTTGACGGCGACGTGGCGCGTCACCCCCGCAACGAGGAGGAGAAGTACGACTGCGTCAAGGTGAGCGAGGAGGACGTCGAGAAGAAGGGCGACGACTTCGTGCTCAAGGCGGAGCCTGGCGTGCGCGTGGACGCTCGCGCCTACAAGATGTCGAAGGCCCGAGGGAACGTCGTCAACCCGGACAGAGTGGTCGAGGAATACGGGGCCGACAGCCTGCGCCTCTACGAGATGTTCATGGGGCCCCTGGAGGCAACCAAGCCCTGGAACATGCGCGGCGTCGATGGCGTCTATCGCTTCCTCAGTCGCGTGTGGCGCCTGTTCATCGACGACCGCGCCGAGGGCCTGCGCCTCAACGACGCCGTGCGCGACGAGGGGCCGGGCCCCGAGACGCTGCGCCAGTTGCATCGCACCGTTCAGCGCGTCACCGACGACCTGGACGGGATGCGCTTCAACACCGCCATCGCGGCGATGATGGAGCTGACCAATCATCTGACGCCCCTGCCCGTAAGGCCGCGCTCGGTGCTGGAGACGTTCGTGCTTCTGCTGGCCCCGTTCGCGCCGCACCTGGCGGAGGAACTGTGGCAGGCGGTGGGCCACGACAAGACGCTGGCCTACGAGCCCTGGCCGACGTACGACCCCGCGCTGCTCCAGACCGCCGAGGTCGAGGTGCCGGTGCAGATCGGCGGCAAGCTCAAGCTGCGCCTGAACGTCCCGGCCGGGCTCGATCCGGCCGCGCTGGAGAAGTTGGTGATGGCCGACGAGCGCGTGCGCGCGCTGATCGAGGGCAAGACGGTGCGCCGGGTGATCGTGCCGGCGCGCGGGGGGCTGGTGAACATCGTCGTGGGGTGAGGCCCGTGGGGCAGGCGTTGCAGCCGGTCCTGTTGGCCGCGGCCCGGCGGGGAATCCCGGCCCCCCCCGGCGGTTCGCAGGTGCGCGCAAGCACCCGCC
>JBBSEZ010000698.1:0-3044 GCA_038239195.1 Gemmatales bacterium | reverse complement strand
TCCTGGCCGTGGAGCGCTCGCTCGCGACCTGATCGCGGAACTTCGGGTCGTTGATCAAACACGGGTGCTTGTACTGCTCGAGCGTTCCTCCGGTGCGGCGCAGGCGCTGCCGGTCCCACTCCGCCCAGAAGCCGGCCGGGAGCGCCTCCAGCCGAAGGTGCCCCAGGCGCTGGCTGGCCCGCTTGCTCTCGTACTCGACGTTGATCTGCCGCAGTCGCGCGTCCAGCCGCTCCGCAAGGCGCTCGCCCACACCGGCCCTTTCCAGATCGCTTGCCTCCACGAAAACCGCGTAGTGGGGCTGTTCGCTCTCGCTCTCCGGCCAGCAGGGGGCCACGCTGTACGCGTTCAGCGTCAGGCCCAGTTCGTGCTGGACCTCCGTCACGGCCTGCGTCACCTGATACTCCGACAGCTTCTCGCCCGTGATGTTGGCGAAGTGCGCGCCCTTGCTCAGGAACTCGATGAGCGGGGCCCGGTTGTGGAAGCCGACCACCCGCACCAGGTCGTGGATGTGGTAGCGGTACAGCCCGTAGGCGGTCGTCAACAGGATGAAGTATCGCCCGCCCTCCTTCAGTTCGTGCGCGCCGAGCACCGTCGGGTTTTTGCTGTCGCCCTCTTCCTCGGGCACGAACTCGAAGTAGTGCGCGGTCACGTCGAGCACGCCGGCGGGCGTGCTGTCGCTGAAGGGGATCGTCATGCGCCCCTCGCTGGCGATCAGCCCCACGTCGCGCACCGGGGCGTCTCCAAAATAGCGCGGGTAATGGCGCAGGTAGGCGCCGACGCTCCCGCCCGTCCAGTTGCCCAGCAGAAACGTCCTCGGCCAGTAGTCGCGCGGGTAGAGCGTTCCGGTTCGGTTGGCGATGGCCTCCAACTCGCGGGCGCGCTCCGGGTGGCGCTTGCGCAACCGGGGCTGCAAGGCAGCGCGTACCTCGGGGGGAACGTCGAAGCGCTCGCTCAGGGTGCCGTCGGCGACGTCGCGGATGAGGGCCTCTTTCTCCAGGTCGCCGGCGCGGGCGAGGTTGATGAGCGTGCTGGGGTTGGCGGCGACGAGCATGGCGACCTGGCGCGGCAAGCTCAGCCGCATGACGGTGTAGTATTTCGCCGCCGGGTCCTTGATCTTGCCCACGCAGCCGGGCACGCAGTAGAGCCAGCGCACGATGCGCATCTGCATGCTCGCCGTCAGGCCGGTGACGGCCCCACAGGGGACGTTCGACTCGCTGCGGCACTCGTCCCAGTCGCCCGACATTTGCAAGATGGTGCGCAGGCGGATGTCGGGATGGTCGCGGTAGGCCTTCAGCCCCCAGATGTTCCAGCTCCGGCGGTAACTGGCCAGGTAGGCCGCCGTGACGGGGATGTACTTGCGCGTCGCCGTGGTGCCGCTGGTCAGAGCGAACATGTAGACGTGGGGGTCGGACAGCAGGGCCGAGGTCTCCCCGCGTCGAACGCGCGCCAGATAAGGCTCGATCGCCTCGTAGCCGGCGACCGGCAACTGCCTGCGGAAGTCCTCCACCGTGCGAATGGCGTCAAAGCGGTGGTCGCGCCCGAACGCGGTGCCGGCCTGAGCGCGCAGGACGTCGCCCAGGATCGCCTCCTGGACCTCGCGCGGGCGCTGGGTGGCCGCCTCGAACTGCGCCAGGCGACGCCGCACGGGGAGGGCCACCGCCTTGATGATCACGCGGTGCAGGAGGAAATGCAGGACCGACTTGGCCGTGCGCTGCAACAGGTTCGCCATCAGTGCTTCCCCTTTGCGCCTGGTTCCCGCCAGGACAAGCCCGGCGGCTCGCCCCCGGCGAGGCGCTCAGGCCCGGACCGGCTCCCCCGTCTCCCGAAGAGAAAGGACCGGGCCGGGAATGGCCGGCGGGGCAGGCCGGTCGCCCGCGAGATGCTGCTCGAAGAAGTGCAGCACGCGCCGGCGGTACTCGTCGCCGACGAGCTGGAGCGCCTGGTTGTGCTTGGCCCCTTCGACGAACCACAATTCCTTGGGGCCCCGCGCGTGCTCGAAGACGGCGAGCGCCATGGCGGGCTTGATGTAGTTATCGGCTTCGCCGTGGATCATCAGCAGGGGTCGGGGGGCCAATCGACGCACGGCGGGCTCGAGGTTGGCGAAGTGACACTGCCGGGACCGGCCCACGCGATACATCGCGATCCGTGCGAAAATCCCATAGAACCACGAGGGCAGGAGCCCCTGGAGGACGTGCTGCCTGTTGTAGATGCGGAACCAGTGTCGCATGTAGGGGACCATGGTGCTGAAGGTCGCATAGGCCCCGTCGGTCGCGCAGCAGCGGACGTACGCGTCGCGGGCAGCAGCGACCAGCCCGGCGCCCCCGCCCTTGCTGATGCCGAACAGCCCCACGCCGCGCGGGTCGGCGTCGCTGCGCCCCTTCAAATAGGCCAGGGCCGCCTCCGCGTCGCGCACCTCGTAGTCCGTCACCCAGTGGAGCGGGTCGTAGCCCGGCAGAACGTCGCTGGAGCCCTGGTTGCGCGGCTCGTAGGCGAACACGTCGAAGCCGTGCTCGACCAGGTGCTGGACGTAGGGCCAGCACGACCAGCACGCCGAGCCGAACTCCAGGCCGAACAGGATGACCCCGCGGCGCGGCGTCGCGGTCCTCAGATAACACCCGAACAGCGTCAGGCCATCCGAGGTCGGGAAGCGCACTTGTTCGGGGCCCACCCAGGGCTCGCCGCGCGGGAGGACGAAGAGGGGCCTCTCCTGAAAGATGCGCTCCAGAGTGGGCAGATGTCGCTTGCCGATTTGGACTGCGCGGATGGCCAGCGTCACGGCAACGGTCGCCGACATGCTGCACATGAGACCGAGGCCGAGCCAGAACAGAAGCACGCGTATCTCCTTGTTCGAGGCCAAACGGCCGCCGATCCTCGCAATCGCCCCAGGCGGTCCGCCTGTCCAACTTTCCGTAGCGACAAGCGTCTCGCGTGTCGGGCCTTTCCCTGGCGTCGCCTTTCCCGGGCCTGGCCAAAGTTCCGGGGGCGCTGATTCGCCAAGCCGCAAGCGGAATTGCGCCGGGCCCGCCGCTTGCGGCTTGGCGGGG
>JBBSEZ010000697.1:0-3114 GCA_038239195.1 Gemmatales bacterium | reverse complement strand
CCCCCCCCCCCCCCCCCCCCACCCTACGGGGCGAACGGGTGGCGCCCCGTGCGTGTCCAGGCTTTGTGTTCGCCCGACTCCCGAGAGAATACTTCATGTCCTGGCGCATCGTGGAGCGTCGCATCGGTCGCGCGGGCGGGGAGCGCCAGCGCAGCGCCCGCCAGCGCGAGTGGGACCGGAAGTACGGCGAGGGCAACTGGGAGATCGGCTACGTCCTCGACGGCGCGTTCGTGACGCAAGAGGAGGCCGTGCGCACCGTCTACCAGCGCAGCTACGACGAACACTTCGCCGCCCATCCCGCCGACCTCGAAGAGTTGATCGCCCTTGCCCGGCGCTTGCGCAACCCCCATGCCGAGGCCACCACGGGCGTCGATCTCCAGGTCCCCGCCATTCTCGACTATCTGGATCGCCACGGGTTGATGTTGCAGGGCCGCGAGGTCGTGGACGTCGGCACCTGGGAGGGCAAGGCGTCGCACGCCCTCAGCGTGCGCCTCAGCCCGCTGCACGTCCGCGCCGCGGGCTGCCCGAAGATGACGCTCGAGCAGTTCTGGCAGGAGAAGAAGTGCCTCGCGGTCTGGGAGGCGTGAGCGCCCCCTCTTGCTTGCCGTTTCGCGATTCACAGCCCGAGCACGTCGTTCATCCCATAGCGCCCGGCCGGCTTCCCCGCGAGGAACTTGGCCGCGAGCAGGGCCCCGCGCGCGTAGCTGTCGCGCGTGTGGCCCTTGTGCGTCAGTTCCAGCGTCTCGCCGAGCGTGCTGAACACGATCAGGTGCTCGCCGACGTTGTCGCCAACGCGCAGCGCGTGCATGCCGATCTCGGCGCGCGGGCGCTCGCCCACGATGCCCTCCCGGCCGTGGCGCACCTCCGGCTGGCCCATCGCCTCCTGCACGATCCGCGCGAAGTGCAGCGCGGTGCCGCTCGGCGCGTCCTTCTTGAAGCGGTGATGGCGCTCGACGATCTCCACGTCGAAGTCCTTGCCGTTGAGCAGCTGGGCTGCCTGCTTGACGAGCTGGAACAGTACGTTGACCGACAAGCTCATGTTGGGCGCCATCAGCAGCGCCGTCTCGTGCGCGGCCTCCTCGATCTCGCGCTTCTGCTCCGCCGTGTGCCCCGTCGTCGCCACCACGAGCGGGATGCGGCGCTCGACGCACAGGGGCAGCACCGCCATCGTCCCAGCCGGGGCGGAGAAGTCGATCACGACGTCGATGCGCGTCCCCACCGCGAGGCCCGGGCGCACCACGACGCCGAGCGCCCCTAGCCCGCACACCTCGCCGACGTCGCGGCCCTCGGCGGGGCTGCCGGGCGCCTCGAGGGCAGCGCCCACCGCCAGGTCGGGGTCTTCGCGCGCCAGGCAGACGAGGCGCTGGCCCATGCGGCCGGCGGCGCCGTTGATGCCGAGAATTGTTTTCATGGGTCTCTCCAGGAGGGGGCCTTGACAACGGGCCCGCGGACTGCCACAAGTTCAGGTCCTCGGCCTTCGCCTGCTGCGGCGAGCCCGAGGCGGATTGAAACTTGATGATCTCGTCGAGCTCGTTCGATGCCTGGCGGTTCTCCGCGCCGGCAGAGGCCCGGAGAACCGCCAGCCCTTGGGCAACGCCTACGACGAGTACAACTCGATCGCACGGACGATCTCGTCGAGGTCGTTGGACACCTGGATCGCCCGGTTGGCGAAGTTGGCCCTGCGCACCCCTCGGCTACCGAGCACCTCGTCGAAGACCTTGCGGTCGGTGCTGTGATACGCCACCGTCGCCGTCGGGTCCTTGAGCTGGTGGCCCGTCAGGATGCAGACCACGCGCTCGTCGGTGCCGATGATGCCTTCCTGGCGCAACTTGCGAGCCCCGGCCACGCTGGCGGCCGAGGCGGGCTCGCAGCCCAGCCCGCCGGCGCCGACCTTGGCCTTGGCGTCGAGGACCTCCTGGTCGGTCGCCTCGCGCACCACCCCGCCGCAGCGGTCGAGCGCGCGCAGCGCCTTGGTCAGGTTCACCGGGCGATTGATCTCGATGGCGCTGGCGATGGTCGAGGCGCGCAGGCCCTCCGCGTCGAGGCCCGCGTAGTAGTCGTCTACGGTCTTGGTTGCCGGCCGACCGCCGTTCCAGCGCAGCCCAAACCTCTCGTGGAGGTGGAAGAAGGTGCTGGCGCCTGCCGCGTTGATGACGGCCAGGCGCGGAACGCGCTTGAGCAACCCCAACTCGGACAGCTCGATGAACGCCTTGCCGAAGGCGCTGACGTTGCCGAGGTTGCCGCCGGGCACCACGATCCAGTCGGGCGGCTCCCAGGCCAGCGCCTCCAGGACGCGATACATGATCGTCTTCTGGCCTTCGAGGCGGAACGGGTTGACGCTGTTGACGAGGTAGATGCCCAGCCGGCGCGAGACCTGCTGCACGCGCTGCATGGCGTCGTCGAAGTCGCCGGCGATCTGCACGGTGAGGGCGCCGTGGTCGAGCGCCTGGGCCAGCTTGCCGTAAGAGATCTTTCCACTGCCGATGAAGATCACCGCCTTCATCAGCCCCGTCGCCGAGCAGAACACCGCCAGCGACGCGCTGGTGTTGCCGGTGCTGGCGCAGGCGGCCCGGCGGGCGCCCACCATGCGGGCGTGGGTGAACGCCGCCGTCATGCCGTTGTCCTTGAAGCTGCCCGAGGGATTGAGGCCCTCGTACTGCAAGAACAGTTTGCCCGGCCCCACCCCGACGTACGGCGCCACCGTGTCGGCGCGTTGGAGGATGGTCTGGCCCTCGCCGATGGTGAGGATTTGCTCGGGCGAGGCGAAGGGCAGCAGCTCGCGGAAGCGCCACACGCCGGAGAAGTTGAGCGGGTCGTGGCGCTTGGCCCACTTGGCCTCGAAGTCGCGCAGGGACTTCGGCGGAGAAAGGCGGTCCCAGTCGTAGGCGACGTCCAGGAGCCCGCCGCAGCGCGGACACTGGAACGAGGTGTCGTCCACGGAAACGGTGGCGACACAGTCGGGGTTGATGCAGCGCTGGAAAACGGCGTCGGTCATGGTTGAACGATGAAGGAGGAAGGATGAATCAAGCCAGGTCGTGGCCGGGGCTTCGGGGTCGTAGGGTGGGCCGAGTCTTCGAGGCCCACGCTTCGGGGTCGTAGGGTGGGCCGAGTCTT
>JBBSEZ010000696.1:0-3126 GCA_038239195.1 Gemmatales bacterium | reverse complement strand
GGGGCGCGCCCGTGGGGGGGCCCCCCACGGTGTCCGTCCCCCCCCCACACCACGACCGCACCATCCAACGACGTTCCGCCCACGACCGACGCGAAGGAAACCCGCGCCATGAGCACGCCGGACCCTGCCCCCGCCCCGAACTTCATTCAGCAGATCATCGACGAGAAAGACAACAAGGCCCGGTTCGGCGGCCGCGTCCACACGCGCTTTCCGCCCGAGCCCAACGGCTACCTGCACATCGGGCACGCCAAGTCGATCTGCCTCAACTTTGGCCTTGCCCGGCAGTACGGCGGAAAGTGCAATCTGCGCTTCGACGACACCAACCCCACCAGGGAGGAGCAGGAGTACGTCGATGCCATCAAGGAAGACGTCCGCTGGCTTGGCTTCGAGTGGGACGGGCTCTTCTACGCCTCCGACTACTTCGGCCAGCTCTACGCCTGGGCCGAACAGCTCCTCGAGGCCGGCAAGGCCTACGTCTGCGACCTCCCCGCCGAGGAAGTCGCCCGCTATCGTGGCGGCGTCAAGGGCGGCAAGGAATCGCCCTTCCGCGACCGCACCGTGGCCGAGAACCTCGACCTCTTTCGCCGGATGAAGGCAGGCGAGTTTCCCGACGGGGCGCGCACCCTGCGGGCCAAGATCGACATGGCCCACCCCAACTTCAACCTGCGCGACCCGGTGCTCTACCGCATCCTGCGCTCCACGCACCACCGCACCGGCGACGACTGGTGCATCTACCCCATGTACGACTGGGCCCACGGGCAGTCCGACTCCATCGAGCAGATAACCCACTCCATCTGCACCCTGGAGTTCGAGAACCATCGGCCGCTCTACGACTGGTTCATCCAGGCGCTCGGCATCTACGCGCCGCAGCAGATCGAGTTCGCCCGGCTCAACCTCGCCTACACGGTGATGAGCAAGCGCAAGTTGCTCGAACTGGTCCAGTGCAAGCACGTCGCCGGCTGGGACGACCCGCGCATGCCGACCCTCTCGGGATTGCGGCGGCGCGGGTACACGCCCGAGGCGATCCGCAACTTCGCGGCCCGCATCGGCGTCTCGAAGTTCAACGGCCTCATCGACATGGCCTGGCTCGAAGACTCGCTCCGCGAAGACCTCAACCGCCGGGCCCCGAGGCGCCTGGCCGTGCTGCGACCCGTCCAGCTCATCATCGACAATTACCCCGAAGGCCAGACCGAAGAGCTCGACGCGGGCAACAACCCCGAAGACCCATCCTCCGGCTCGCGCAAGGTCCCGTTCTCGAAGGCGCTGTACGTCGAGCGCGACGACTTCATGGAGAAGCCGAGCAAGGACTTCTTCCGCCTCGCCCCGGGCCGCGAGGTTCGGCTGCGCTACGGCTACTTCGTCACCTGCAAGGACTTCATGATCGACGACTTCACCGGCGAGGTGAAGACGATCTGGTGTACCTACGACCCCGAGACCAGGGGGGGAAATGCTCCCGATGGCCGCAAGGTCAAGGGCACCATCCACTGGGTCTCGGCGCAGCACGCGGTCAACGCCGAGGTGCGCCTCTACGATCATCTGTGCAAGGTGCCCTCGCCCGAGGACGTGGCCGAGGGCTGCGATTGGAAGGACAACCTCAACCCGAAGTCGCTCGAAGTGCTGACGGGCTGCCAACTCGAGCCGAGCCTGGCGACCGCCGCGGCAGGAGAGCGCTTCCAGTTCGAGCGGCTGGGCTACTTCTGCCTCGACAAGAGCTCGACGCCGGGCAAGCTGGTCATCAACCGCACCGTGGCCCTGCGCGACACCTGGGCGAAGCTGGAACAGAAGCAGCAGGGGAAGAAGAAGTGATCGTTTGGTTCCGAGGGGGGAAACCATGCGCGTCGTGCTGACCATTCTCGTTGTTGCGCTGTCGGCGCCGCTGGCGCCGGCGGCGGACGTCTGGGCGCAGTTCCGCGGGCCCAACGGCACCGGGCTGTCCGACTCGAAGGGCCTGCCGACGAAATGGGACGAGAAGACCAACGTCGCCTGGAAGACGGCCATCCACGACAAGGGGTGGTCGTCGCCGGTCGTCTGGGGCAAGCAGGTGTGGCTAACCACGGCCCGCGCCGACGGCAAGGAGATGTTCGCCGTCTGCGTCGATCGCGACAGTGGCAAGGTGCTGCACGACGTCAAGGTCTTCACCGTCGCCAAGCCCGCCTTCTGCCACCCCTTCAACAGCTACGCCTCGCCCACGCCTGCCATCGAGGACGGCCGCGTCTACCTGCACTTCGGCACCTACGGCACGGCCTGTCTGGACACCGCCACCGGCAAGAAGCTCTGGGAGCGCCGCGACCTGCACTGCGACCACTTTCGCGGGCCCGGTTCGTCGCCGATCGTCTGGAACGACCTGCTCTTCGTCCACTTCGACGGGGCCGACAAGCAATACGTCGTCTGTCTGAACAAGTCCGACGGCACCACGGTCTGGCAGAAGGACCGCGTTTTCGACTACGGCACCATCGATGGCGACGGCAAGAAGGCGTATGCCACCCCCTCGATCATCCTCGTCAACGGCCAGTATCAGCTCGTGAGCCCCGCCGCTGTCGGTACCATCGCCTACGAACCGCGGACGGGGAAGGAGATCTGGAAGGTGCAGCACGGCGGGATGAACGCCGCGGCCCCTCCGCTGTACGGCTTCGGCACGGTGTTCATCAGCCCCGGCTACGTCCCGCGCGGGCACAAGTTCCTGGCGATCCGGCCGGACGGCAAGGGCGACGTGACCAGCACGCACGTGGCCTGGGGCTCGAGCAAGTCGGTGCCGACGCGGCCGGCCCCGCTCCTGGTCGGCGACCTGCTCTATCTGGTCGATGACAGCGGCATCGCCTCGTGCCTGGAGGCGAAGGGCGGCAAGCCGGTGTGGAGCATGCGCCTGGGAGCTCGCAGCGCGTTCTCCTCGTCGCCGGTCTGCGCCGACGGGCACGTTTACGTCTTCGACCAGAGCGGGCAAGGCTACGTCTTCAAGACGGGGCGCAAGGCCGAGCTCGTGGCGACCAACGCGCTGGAGGGCGGCTGCATGGCGTCGCCCGCCATCGCGGGCAAGGCGCTGTTCGTCCGAACGCGGACGCACCTGTATCGGATCGAGAAGAAGTGAGCGCGCTCATTTAGCCGCCGCGGTAAGCTCGGCTCGGCGCG
>JBBSEZ010000695.1:0-3147 GCA_038239195.1 Gemmatales bacterium | reverse complement strand
GTGAGCTTGTAATACTTCCGGTTCACCTTCACCTCCAGCCCCGCCTTCGTGATGAAGTCCTCCAGCGTGAAGTTCGTCACGTAGGCGTTGAAGTAGACCGGCCCCGTGCCCTTGCGCTTGATCTCCAGCACGTGCTTGCCGGCCTTGACCGCCGCGCCCTCCAGCACCACCTTGTTGTCGAAGGTGAGTTGTCGTCACCGACTTGACCGACGCGCCGATCTGCCGGACGCGCCCGGCCGATCACGTCCTTGACACGTCGAGCCCCTTGCAGGAGTCGCACCGCCCCCCTGTGTGACATGCCCTGGTCAGAACTCGCCACGGCCTCGGCCAGGCCCTGATGTTGCATTTCAAGTCGGGGGAACGGGCCTGAATGGCCGCGATCTGGGCGGCGAGGATAGTCATCGGACGACGATAGCGCGGGTGCGACAAGCGATCAAAGGCTTGACGGGGCGGGAAGGTTGAGCTCGCCGCCGCCGCCAAGTGTCCGTAGTAAACTGGTAGTGAGCCCGCGTTGTTGAGAGAATGAAGGGTTCGGAACAGGTGTTCAGAATGATGGCTGGGTTGGCCCGCGAACACAACGACGCAAGGAGCGGCGGAAGAGGAGCCATGGCCCATGCTCGTGAGCACGATAGACGCCTACTCAGGCCGGGAAAACCCCTCTCGGATGTTTGACGGTGCCGAGGCGACGACCCTCCTCCGCGAATTGTCGCGGAACCGCGGGGTGTTCGGGACACACGACCCGGCTGCTCCCCGGCTGGGTTTTCGCGGAGTGACAGTCGAATTCTTGGCGGACGGTATGGCCAGGAAGTATGGCGTGCCGCATGAGATTCACCTCGCCACGGGAAATTCGCAGAACGAGGGAAAAGCCCAAGAGATCGCTGAAAAGCTGATCCGTGGCATGGTCAGTCAGAAAGGACTGCGGCGGCAGCGCAACGACCTGATCGACTTCACCCCGGCCCTCGCGGATCGCCTGGTCCAAGAGATGGACATGATGAACGTCGGCCAGCCAGACCTGACGGTCCACGACATTAGCTGGTTGGAAGGGCTGCGGGTGCCTGGCACAGAGTACATTTGGGGCCACCAGACGCATTCGGCCCCTCGGGGCCCCGATGAGCATTGGCATATCCACAAAGGGATTCTGTGCCCCATTGAGGTCCGAGAATATGACCCGGACCACTGGAACGACCCCGCCCACGTGTTCAGAAACAACTGCTACAACTACGCGACCAACCTGCGGACGGGCACCCGGGCACAGGCGGGGTGGGCTGGAGGGGTAGAGTTGCACACGTTCAGTTGCGACGAGGTGTCGAATGCCGCCCTCAAGGATGGGGCAAAGAAGCGCGGTGATTGCTGCAAGGACGAGGAGAAGCCGCGCTGGTTCATGGCGCTTGTTCGCGACCCCGTCAAGGACGATTTCCACTGGTATCGACTGCATGCGGAGGGGTTCTGGGGGCACAAGCCGGGGCGAATGTCGGCGACAAACCTGGACAACAGCAAGCGTATCGTCCATAACCCCGAGTTTTGCGACCGGGGGAGTTACACCGAGTTCTGCGGCTATTTCTACGCCCCGAACAGCATGCGGGTGGAGTAACGCCCGTCAAGACAAAGGCATCAAGCCGAGAAAGGAGGGCGGTCATGAAGATCGAAATGCGCCTGTTTAGTGGCCGCCGGAACCCCTCTTGGCACCTCGCCCCCGAAGATGTTCTCGACTTCCAGGCGGCGGTCCGGAAGCTTGTCCGTGTTTCCGGGCCTCTGGAACTGCCGGAACACTTGGGTTACTGCGGCATGGCCATCTCGAACGAAGACCAGTCCCAGCCGTGGGCGGAAATCGTAGTCTACCACGAACTTGTGGTCGTCCGCTTTAGGAATCGCGTGGACTACCTGAGTGACGATGACCGCATCGTTGAGAATCTGCTCCTCGAAACGGCCAGGGACCACGTCAAAGATGGCGTGATCGAGAGCATTCGTGTCGATTCGGAAGCTACGGGGGCAAGTTAGACCTCGGGGACCGCCCGGGGTGACGCATCGCGGCCCACCGTTGCCTGGCGGATTGCCAACTCGTCTGGTCGCCAAGAGCGGTCAATGGACGAGGTCGCCGAGTTCTTCCCGGAGGCGATGGAGGGCCCGACTCTTCGCCATCCGCAAAGCGTTGGCCGTCATGCCGCGCTCGGTCGCCACGTCGGCGGCGGACTGGCAGCCCACCGCCGTGCTCCAGAAGGCCTGCCGGTGCGCGGCTCGAACTCGCCGCGAGGGCTGATGGTACAGCGGCTCGGGGACATTCAAGATCATCGGCTGGGTTGACATCGTCCTACCTCCTCTCTTTTCATCGTATCACCGCACCGGGGTGGGGGTAGGGCCTTCGTCTCGGGATCGATCGCCACCGGTTCCGGCAGCGCGAGCTCCCGCCGCTGTTCTTCTGTCAGTTCGATCACGGTCTGTTCCCTCCTCCCCCTCATTCTACCGCCGAACCTGCCCGAGCAACATCTCGACCCCAAACGCAAACGGCGCTCCCTCCCGGCCCAGCCGGGAGAAAGCGCCGCACTCGCTACGAGCCAAGCTCGTCTACCTCAATCCTCGATCGACAGCTTGATCTCGTCCGAATTGCCCCGCAGCTCCGGCGCGTACATCGCCGCCGCCCGCGTCGGCAACGCGCTGAACTTGCCCGGCACCTCCGCACGCAGCCGATAGCTGATGCTATGCTTGCCCCGCGCCAGCGCCCGCACGAAGAAGCACACCTTCTCGTCGCGCACCTCCATGTACGCCGCCATCCCGCCCGCGGTGTAGTACCCGCTCCGGAACAGCAGCGGCTCGAAGCCCGCCGCCTTGGGGTCCTCGAAGATCAGGTACTCGTAATCGTTCTTGCTGTCGATCTCCAGCTCCACCTCGACCAGGTCCCCGCTCTTGAGCTTGGAGAGGTTCGGCAGTTCCTTCCGTTCGTACTTCTCCACCTTGCGGTCGATCGCCTGGCCGCGCGAGCCGGTCGTCTTCACCGTCGCCTCGACGCGGGTGAGCTTGTAATACTTCCGGTTCACCTTCACCTCCAGCCCCGCCTTCGTGATGAAGTCCTCCAGCGTGAAGTTCGTCACGTAGGCGTTGAAGTAGACCGGCCCCGTGCCCTTGCGCTTGATCTCCAGCACGTGCTTGCCG
>JBBSEZ010000694.1:0-3163 GCA_038239195.1 Gemmatales bacterium | reverse complement strand
GTTGGCGTTCATGCGTCCCTGGTGGGGCAGGCTTTCCTGCCTGTCTTCTTTCGACAGGCGGGAAAGCCTGACCCACGGCACAGACTACGACCTCCCCCTCGCGCTGGCACCTCGCCTTTGTCTCGCCTCGCCGATAGGATTCCCGCGAGCCCTCAGCCCGCGAAAGGAACGCAGCGATGACGCCTCCCTCTTCCGCCAACAGCAGCGCCGTCGGCGTCGCCTGGGACCTGTCCGACCTCTACGACGGCCTCGCCGATCCCGCCATCGAGCGCGACCTCGACGACGCCCTGGCGCGCGCGCGTACCTTCGAGGCCAGCTACCGCGGCAAGATCGAGCCCGGCCCCTCCGCCGACCTCCTCCTCGGCGCCGTGCGCGAACTGGAGGCCCTCTCCGAGTTGATGGACAAGCCGATCACGTACGCCAGCCTCGTTCATGCTGCCAAGACCGACGATCCCGCTCATGGCGCCCTCCTGACGAAGACGCGCGAGCGGCGCATGCAGATCAACAAGCACCTCATCTTCTTCGACCTCGAATGGGTCAAGGTCGAGGACGGCGTCGTGGCCGGGCTGCTCGCCTCTCCGGCCCTGGCGCGCTACCGCCACTATCTGAAGCAGAAGCGCGCCTGGCGCCCGCACTACCTGAGCGAGCCGGAGGAGAAGGTCCTCGAGGAGAAGTCCGTCACGGGCCGCGCCGCCTTCGTGCGCCTGTTCGACGAGAGCGTCGCCTCCATCCGCTTCCCCTTCGAGCACGGCGGCAAGGCCGAGCAGCTCAGCCTCCAGCAGATCAACGCCAAGCTCTACTCCCCCGACCGCACCATTCGCGCCGCCGCGGCTGCCGGCCTCACGCGCGGCTTGCAGGACAACGCCCACTTGCTGACGTTCGTGCTCAATACGCTGGTCCTCGACCACCGCTCCGACTGCGACCTCCGCCACTTCCAAAGCCCGATGGGCCCGCGGCACCTCGCCAACGAGATCAGCGACGCGGTGGTCGATGCCCTGCTGTCGGCCGCCGAGCGCCACCACGCGACCGTGCAGCGCTACTACCGGCTCAAGGGCAAGCTGCTCGGGCTCGATCAACTTTGCGATTACGACCGCTACGCTCCCCTGTTCGCCGACCTCCCCGAGTGCGACTGGAAGACGGCCCGGTCGATCGTCGAGGAGAGCTACGCCGCATTCAGCCCTCGGGCGGGCGAGGTCATCGGCCTGTTCTTCGAGAAGAACTGGATCGACGCCGAGCTGCGCCAGGGCAAGCGCGGCGGGGCGTTCAGCAGCAGCGCGGTGCCCAGCGCCCACCCTTACATCCTGATGAGCTTCACCGACAAGTTGCGCGACGTGATGACCCTGGCCCACGAGCTCGGCCACGGGCTCCATCAGTACCTGTCGCGCGGCGTCGGCTATCTGCAGTGCGACACGCCCCTGACGACGGCGGAGACGGCCAGCGTCTTCGGCGAAATGCTGACGTTTCAGAGGCTGCAAGAGCGCTATCCCGATCCGCGCACCCGGCTGGCGCTCCTGTGCAGCAAGATCGAGGACGGCTTCGCGACCGTGTTCCGCCAGGTGGTCCTCACGCGCTTCGAGCAGGCCGTCCACAAGGCGCGCCACGACGAGGGCGAGCTGGCAACGGCCCGGCTCAACGAACTGTGGCTGGCGGCCAACGGCCCGATGCACGGCGACGTGGTGCGCCTGACGGAAGGCTATGCGTGGTGGTGGTCGTACATCGGCCATTTCGTCCACGTCCCGTTCTACTGCTACGCCTACGCCTTCGGCGAGTTGCTAGTGCTGGCGCTGGTGCAGAAGTACAAGCAGGACGGCGGCGCCTTCGTGCCGCGCTACCTCGAACTGCTGGCCTCGGGCGGCTCCGACGCGCCGCACGTTTTGCTGGCGAACCTGGGCGTGGACGTGACCGACCCGGGCTTCTGGGAACTGGGCCTGCGGCTGCTCGACGAAATGGTCGATGAGGCGGAGCGGCTGGCGGCGAAGCTGGGGTGAGGGCCAGGGTGAGGGCGGGCACGACCTGACCGGGACCATGTTGCCCTTTTTGCCCATTTTACACTTGTCTTGCCTCTTGGGGTGAAATATCCTTTCGATTCAACCCTCACGCGAACCGCACTTTTCATGGATCGATGCTTGCGGCGCTGCTCGAAACGGGCTTGTTCGCCCACGGGCCCGAATGACTTGATTTCACGATTTCAACTGGAGTGCCGTCCATGTCCCGCTGGTTCAATTTTGTCCGGAAATCAACGCCGATCCGCAACGACAAGGGCGCCACGCGCCGGCCCCGGCCCGGCCTGGAGGCGCTGGAGGATCGGCTGGCGCCGGCCATCTTCAACGTCACCACCCTGGCGGACGGCACCGGTCCCGGCACGCTGCGGGCTGCCATCCTCAGCTCCAACACCACCGTCGGCCCCAACACCATCAACCTCACCCTCGCCGGCACCTACCAACTGAACCTGTTCGGCAGCGCCCACGACGGCACCAACGGCGCCCTGCAGATCAACAACCAGAGCGTGACGATCAACAACGCCAGCGGCGGCACGACCGCCATCGACGGCGGCGGCGTCGATCGCGTCTTCGACGTCGAGGGCACCATCGTCGGCGGCGTCACCTTCAACGGCGTCACCATCCAGAACGGCATCGCCGGCACCAACAGCAACGCCGGCAGCGACATGAACGGCAGCAGCCAGGACGGCGGCGGCATCTACAGCCCCCAGACCAACGTGACGCTCAACAACAGCCTCGTCATTGCCAACCTGGCCTTCAGCGAGGGCGGCGGCATCTGGACCGACACGGGCAACGTGGTCCTCAACGCCAGCACCGTCAGCGGGAACACCGCCGACAGCAAGGGCGGCGGCATCTACGTCAAGACCGGCAACTCCGGCGCCGGCATCACGCTGACCAACTCGACCATCACCGGCAACGTCGCCGACCGCGACGGCGGCGGCATCTACACCGAGAACGGCACCATCTCGGTGTCCGGCTCGACCGTCAGCGGCAACAGCGCCAAGAACTACGGCGGCGGCATCGCTGAACTTTCGCAGATTCTGGGACAAAGCGTTAGCGGACCTCCCAAGGCTGTTACCTTGGGGGCGGGGCGATTTCGGCTTGTGCGGCGGGGAACCTGCTGCCGCTCACGCCGCGATCAAGATACAGCGCTTGAGGACGCG
>JBBSEZ010000693.1:0-3165 GCA_038239195.1 Gemmatales bacterium | reverse complement strand
TGTTCTGCGTCCGTGTGTGGTTCCTGTCTCGAAGTCCACCTTCGAGGTCGTCCTCCTTTTGTCTGGCGCCGAGCCGTCCACCCCTCCTCCGCCCCTGCCGCCCCTCCGCGCGGCGCCTCGGGGTCCGATTTCTCAGGGCTGGGGAGGCGAGGGGAAGGTTGACCGACGAGCCGCAACGGGTATGATCGTTTACCGTGCGTGCCGCAATCGCTCTCCGAGACGTTGCCCCGGCCAACCGCGGTGGCGTGGTTCTCTGTCCCGACGGGCCGTGGGCCTCCCTTCTTTTCGTTCTCTCACGTACTTTCCGTCGAAGATTTTGCCCGCGGAGAGGAGTGTTTATCGTGCCCGTCCGCAAACTGCTATTCTCCGGGTTGGGCCTCGTCGGCCTGGCCCTGTTCTCCGCCTGGTCCGCCCTGTCCACCGCCCAGGCCCCGCCGAAGGCCAAGACCGACCCCCTGGCCGCCCAGGTCAAGCAACTCTTCCGCGCCCGCTGTCTGGAATGTCACGGCGGCGCCAAGACTTTCGGCGGCGTCAAGGTCCTCGACCACGCGCGGTTGCTGAGAAAAAAGGTCGTCCCGGGCAAGGCGGACGATTCCCCCCTCTACCGATTGATCTCGGCCACGGACGAATCCGTGATGCCGCCCTCCGGCCAGCCGCGGCTGTCGCCCGACGAGATCGACCTCGTTCGCCGCTGGATCGTCGCCGGGGCCCCGGCCTTCCCCGCCGACGCTCCCCCGCCGGTGGAGAAGGACAAGGACGCCGCCTTCAAGAAGATCGCCGGCGTCGATTACGTCTTGAAGAAGGTCCTGGCCCACGTGCGCTCGCTGACGCGCGAGGACCGGCCCTACGTGCGTTACTTCAGCATCAACCACGTCCTGACGGCGGGGGCGACGGCGGCCGACCTCGAGCTTCAGCGCGAGGCCCTGGCCAAGGCGATCAATCACCTCACCTGGGAGAAGCGCGTCGTCCGGCCCACGCCCATCGACGGGCCCACCGACACGGTCTTCGCCGTCGATCTGCGCAAGCTGGCGTGGAGCGCCCGGCCGTTCGAGCGCTGGGAGGGTGGCCGAAAGGTCGGCAACAGCCCCGTCAACCTCTGGGACCTGGCGCTGCTGGAGTATCCCTACGGCGTCTTCTACGAGGATTCGGACACCTTCGACCACCTGCTGGAGGAGTACGTGGTGCCGGCGGGTCTGGTGCGGCCGGTGCCCTACGTGCGGGCGGACTGGTTCATCAGCACGGTCACCCAGCCGCCGCTCTACGAGGACTTCCTCGGCCTACCGTTCACCCTGAGCGAGCTGGAGGCGAAACTGGAGGTGGACGCGAAGAAGAACTTGGAGGACTACGCGGCGAAGCGAGCGGGCATGACGGTGTCGGGCGTGTCGCGCAACAACCGCGTGGTGGAGCGGCACCCGTCGAAGTACGGCGCCTACTGGAAGAGCTTCGACTTCCGCACCAGCAAGGGGCGGGAGAACATGTTCAAGGACCCGATCGACCTGAATCCGGCCGGCGGCGAATTCATCTTCAACCTGCCCAACGGGCTCCAGGGTTACCTGGTGGCCGACGGCAAGGGCGACCGCGTCGAATTCGCGCCCACCGACATCGTCACCGACAAGTTCGCCGAGGACAAGACGGTGCGCAACGGCCTGGCCTGCATGCGCTGCCACGATCAGGGCATGAAGGGCTTCGCCGACAGCGTCCGCCCCGCCCTGGAGAAGTTGCCCGGTAGCCCCGGCTTCGACAAGCGCCAGGCGTTGCGGCTGTACGTGCCCCAGAAGGAGATGGACGCCCTGCTCAAGGAGGACCAGGAGCGGTTCCTGGCGGGCATGAAGCGGGTGCTGGGCAAGGGCCAGAAGCGCGAGCCGCTGATACCGGTGACCCGGCGCTACCTGGACGATCCGCTGCACCTGACGACGGCGGCGGGCGAACTGGGCCTGGCGGACGCGACGGGGCTGAGCGGACTGTTCCGCCTGCCGCGCTTCGCAGCGCTGGGGCTACTGCCGCTGGCGGGCCAGGGCGTGGTGCGCCGCGACGCCTGGGAAGACTACCACGACCAGTTGATGCGGCTGCTGGGGCTGGGCGTGCCCGTCGTGCCCATCGACGGCGTGCTGCGCCGCGACTTCGCCAGCGGCGCGGTGGAGGTGGAGTTGAAGACGAACAAGCGCGGCAACGTCTTCGAGCCGGGCGAGGAGGCCGTCGTGTTCGTGACGAACAAGTCGGCGCGGGCGCTGTACATCGAACTGGTGGGGAGCAGCGCGCGGGGGCGAAAGGTGGTGCTGACGGAGGCGGGGACGGTGGTGCGGGCGGGCCAGACGTACCGTTATCCCGAGCGCGGGGGCATCAAGGTGCGCGGCGGGCTGGGCAAGGAGCAGATCGCGCTGCTGGCCAGCCAGGAGGCGCTGCCGCGGCCGGTGCTGCTGCGCGGCAAAAGCGTGACGGATCGGGTGATGCACCCGTTCTACGCGGTGGACCTGAAGGGGAAGCGGCCGGCGCTGCGCAACGACGCGGCGGCGGTGGTGAAGAAGACGATCGAGATCGAGACGCGGTGAGGCGATGGGATTGGGAGAGAAGGCAAAGGGAGGATTGGCCATGAGACGGCAGTGGTTCGCAATGGCGCTGGTGGGGCTGGTATTGCTGATGGGGGCGGTGGTGCCGGCGCCGGCCCAGGATGCGGCAGCCAAGGCAGAGGTCATGGCGCTGTACCACCGCGCCGAGGCCCTGGAGACGGCGGGCCAGTTGCGGGAAGCGACCAAGCTGTATGAAAAGGCAGTGGCGAAGGCCGAGGTGGCGTTTGGGCCAACCCACCCCGCTACCGCGAGCCTGATGAACAACCTCGCGGAGCTGTACAAGGTCACGGGCCAGTACGCGAAGGCGGAGCCGTTGTACCAGCGCAGCCTCAAGATCTACGAGACCAAACGGGGCAAGGACCACCCCGACGTGGCTCTCTCCCTGCACAACCTGGCGGAGTTGTACAGTGCCATGGGACAGTACGAGAAGGCCGAGCCTCTGTTGCAGCGCAGTCTCAAGATCAGGGAGGCCAAACTGCCCAAGGACCACCCCGACGTGGCTCTCTCCCTGCACAACCTGGCGGTGTTTTACAAGCACCTGGGACAGTACGAGAAGGCCGAGCTTCTGTTGCAGCTCAGTCTCAAGATCAGTGAGGCC
>JBBSEZ010000692.1:0-3231 GCA_038239195.1 Gemmatales bacterium | reverse complement strand
GCGCGGTCCACTCGTTGACGATTTTCGACTCCATGACGTCCCACCCTTTCAATGCTTCGCGCCAGGCTTCGTCGCAGCCGGCCTTCTCGGCGAACACGATGGCCAGCCCCAGCGCCTCCCTCTTCCTCTTATCGGTTTCCTTGCCCGCCAGTTTCAGCCAGCGCTCGATGATACCCCGGTCGCCGCCGTTTTGCATCAGCGGCAGCCACGCGAGCAGCAGGCGCGGCGCCCGCCCCTCCGCAACTTCGCGCAACACCTCCCGGGCGCTCAGTTCGCCCAGGTTCCACTCGGCCACGCCCAGGTTCGTCAGGACGCGTGTCTTCCCCAATCGCATGGATTGCCCCGTCTGCCCCTTGCCCGTGAGGTTGATGACAACGGCGCCGACGCAGTAGCGGTCGCCGCGGTGCGGGGAGGGGCGCACGCCCAGCCAGAGGCCGCCCAGGTACTCGAGCAGCCGCCCGAACATCTCCGGGTCGGGCACGATCTGCACCTCGGCGAGCAGCGCCCACGGCCGGTCGCCGTCGGAGCGGTCGCCCAGCGCCGCGACGGTGTCGCAGGTGCGGTCGGGGTGGCCCGGCCAGGGCACGCCGCGCGTGTCTAGCCAGCCGTCGAAGCCGAGCTCCTCCGGCCTGGCGCCCAGGAGCCAGAGCAGCAGCGCCAGCGCATCGAGGCGCAGCAAAAACCGGCTCGCCTGGTCGTAGACGTTGCCCGAACGAACGCCCGCCTTCTCGCGCGATCGGCTCACGGTCATTCCCTCAAATGGCCCAAAACTCGAGCTCCCCCATCTGAGCCCTTCGATGACGCTTCCGCAACACCCTTCTCGTCCCCCGCGCCGCCTTTGGCCTTGCACGCCACCCGCGCGACCGGGTATCCCCTCGCGCCGCGGTGGCCCTCAACCCTGGGCCCCTGTGAGCCCATCTTTGGCCTACCTCTCCGAGCCCCTTCCCTCGAGCCCACCCCGCTCGACCGCCTCTCCTCATTCACGAAAGGGCCGATCATGCGACGCTGGTTCCCCGCGATGTTGCTGGCGCTCCTTTGGGCGGCCCCACCCCCGCCGCCGGGCTGCTCATCCCCAAGGACGAGGGCACCGCGCCCCTGGCGATGCTCGATCACAAGGTCCAGGTGACCATCGACGAGCAGGTGGCCGTCACCCGCGTCGAACAGACCTTCCGCAACCACACCAACCGAGCCCTGGAGGCGACCTACGTCTTCCCCGTCCCCCGGGGCGCCAACGTCAACAAGTTCTCCATGTGGGTCGATGGCAAGGAGGTCAAGGGCGAGTTGGTCGAGGCTGACAAGGCCCGCGCCATCTACACCGACATCGTCCGCCGCCTGCAAGACCCCGGCCTGCTCGAGCACGTGGGCACCAACCTCTTGCGCCTGCGCATCTTCCCCGTCCCCGCCAACGGCGATCAGAAGGTGGCGCTGAGCTTCACGTCGGTCAACGACCGCGACGCCGGCCTGATCGCCTACACCTACCCGCTGAGGACCGACGAGAAGGCGGCCCGGACGCAGGACAAGTTCAGCCTCGAACTGACCATCAAGTCGCAGCACGCCGTGCAGAACGTCTACAGCCCGACGCACCCCATCACCGTCCAGCACAAGGGCGACCGCGTCGCGCGGGTGCATTTCCAGAAGAAGCAGGCGCTGCTCGACAAGGACTTCCAGCTCTTCTACGCGCTGGGCGACAAGGACGTCGGCATCACCCCGCTCTGCCACCGCCCCGACGAGAGCGTCGATGGGCATTTCATGCTGCTGATCTCCCCGCGCGCCGACCTGGGCAAGACGCAGCAGGTGTCGCGCGACGTGGTGCTGGTGATGGACACCTCCGGCAGCATGAGCGGGCCCAAGATCGAGCAGGCCCGCAAGGCGCTCAAGTTCTGCCTCGACCGCCTGACCGACCGCGACCGCTTCGCCGTGCTCCATTTCGCCACCACGGTCGGCCGATTCAGCGAGGGGCTTCTGCCCGTCAACAAGGCGAACGTCGCCCGCGCCCGCAAGTGGGTCGATGACCTCGAGGCGAACGGCGGGACCGCCATCGATGAGGCATTGAAGTCGGCCCTCGACCTGCGCCCCAGCGACACGAGCCGCTCGTTCACGGTGGTCTTTTTCACCGATGGCGAGCCGACCGTCGGCGAGACGAGCCCCGAGCGCATCGTCAAGAACGTGACGGACCGCCACACCAGCCACACGCGCCTCTTCACCTTCGGCGTCGGCGACGACGTGAACGCCACGCTTCTGGACCGCCTGGCCGATTCGACGCGAGCGTGCAGCACCTACGTCCGGCCGGAGGAAGACATCGAGGTCAAGGTGAGCAGCCTGTACGCCAAGATCAGCCACCCGGTGCTGACCGACCTGAAGGTGACGAGCGGCAACGGCATCCAGTTCGTCGATACGTATCCGAACAAACTGCCCGACCTGTTCCACGGCGGGCAGGTCGTGGTGATCGGCCGCTACAAGGGCCACGGCCACAAGGCGATCAAGCTGACCGGCAAGGTCGGCGACCAGACGCGCGAGCTCGTCTACGAGGTGAACTTCCCGCGCAAGACGAACGACGACAAGGCCTTCGTCGAGGGACTGTGGGCGCGCCGCAAGGTCGGCTACTTGCTGGATGAAATTCGTCGCAATGGCGAGAAGGCCGAGCTCAAGGACGAGGTGGTGAAGCTGGCGAAGAAGCACGGCATCACGACGCCGTACACGAGCTACCTGGTGGTGCCGGACAGCGTGCCGCCCTCGGCGGTCACTACGCTCCCGGTGATAAAGGCCCCGGCCGCGCCGGCGCCGGGGCGCATCCAGTACGCGCCGATGTTCGTGGCGCCCGGCGCGCCGGCGGTGACATATGACGTCCCGGGGGGCATGCCGGGGCCGGTGCCGCTCAGTTCGATGGCCAACCACGGCTACGCGATCAATCCAGTCGGCCCGGTGCCCGCGCCGGCGAGCAGTGCGGTGCCGGCGTCGGCCTCACCGCTCCCCGTGGTTCGTTTCGAGAACGACAGCGTGAAGGGGAACAAGGAACGGGCCTTCCTCGATGGCGTGAACGACGCCGAAAACCCGGGCTCGAGCGGCGTCGCCATCAACAACGTCAACACGACTAAGAGGCTGTCTCCAAAGCTTTCCCTTATAGAACAAGGGTATGAGAAAAGCATACCCGAGCGACTTGACAGATGAACAGTGGGCGGTTCTGGAGCCCTTGATCCCGCCGGCGAAGCACGGGGGCCGGCACCGGACGGT
>JBBSEZ010000691.1:0-3241 GCA_038239195.1 Gemmatales bacterium | reverse complement strand
GGCGGGCCCGATGCCGATGGCCCACCTGACCGCCTCGTCGGCGCGCCCCTCGGGGGCCACACTTGCGACTTCGGCCACGGCGGTTGCCCGCCAGCACTCCACCGTTCGCCGTCCCCCTCGGCCCACTGGAGCTACCAGGATACCGCCAAGTTCCGCAACAATGCCACCTACGGCACGGGTCACAAGGGCCGTCATTGGTCCGCCCGATCCACCACCTTCTGGTACGTCACGGCCGAGCGGAGGTATCACATCCTTCTCGTCCCGTGAGCGGCGAGGCAGCGATCCTGTCGCGGCCGATCCGAAGCCCGACCGTCCGCAGGGCGTGACGTGCGCTCTCCCTGACGGTCGGGCTCAGACGGGAAACGGACACCACCACGCGATCCCAGAACGGGGGGGCGCTCAAGTTCCGCCGAGCAACTCGTAGACGGCCCCACTTTTGAAGACCAGGCGCTTCCCGTCCGGTGTCAGGATCATTTCCCGGGATGGATTGCCGAACGGCACCGCGAGCCCCTTCCTCGGCTCGTCCGCCAGGCGATCGGGGAGGGCCCAGCAGTCGAGGGCGTTGGTCCCCGCGAACTGCGGCAGCAGGTAGAGTCGCTTGCCGTTGGGCGAGGCGCGCACGAAGCTGCTGCCGGAGATGCCGCCCCAGCGCGCCAGGACCGCGCCCGTCTTGAGGTCGATCGCCAGCACCTCGGACGCCGCGCCCGTGCAGGTGCAGTAGGCGCGGTTGTCGTTGCTCACGTCCATGTCGTAGACGTCGCGCGGCATGCGGAAGGTGCGCTCCACAATGAAGCGGTTGGCGTCGATGACCTGGAGCTGGGCGGGGAGGCCGGGGCCGCGCAAGTCCTCCTCGCGCGAGCCGGAGGACGTCGAGGCGACGAGCGTGCTTCCGTCGGGCGTCAGGCGCAGCACCTCCATGCCGTTGGCGAGGCGGAGGTCGTCGGTCGCGCGCGTGGCGGTGGCGATGCGCACCAGGCGGACGTTGGTGCGGTCCTTGACGTTGAGGAAGTAGAGCCAGCGGCCATCGGGCGAGAGGTGCATGTTGCCAACGACAACGTCGGCGGCGAGCGTGGCGACCGGCTCGAGCGGGGTGAAGCGATCGGCCGTGCCGCGCAGGATGGGGTTGACGTCGTAAACGTGGACGTCGCCGAGGCCGCGCTCGCGGTGGCGCCCCGCGTGGCCCCGCACCGAACGCGGCGCGGCCATCGCGCAGTAGAGCATGCCGGCGCGCCCGTCGAGAACGCTCTGGTAGGCGGTCAGTTTGTTCAGGCGGTAGAAGCCGCGCCGCTGAAACTCGGGGTACGTGTAGTGGAAGAGCACGCCCGTGTTGGAGGTCCCGAAGGCAGCCCTGGCGCGGTCGTCCGCGGCGAGAGACGAGAAGGGCAACACGTTCGTCGCGTAGCGCATCTGGGCCGCCATGGGCACCACGGGGGGCCTCCCCCCCGGGTTGGGTATCGGGTTGGGCATGCCGGGCGCCGGCATCGGCATCGGCATCGGGGAGGCGACTGCCGCCTGCGCCGGGGGGTCGGGCGGTTGCCGCAGCGAATAGACGATGCGGGCGACGATCATCAGCACGAACAGCAGGACCGTGCCGAGGGTGACCAGCAGCGGGAACAGGAAGGTCGGCAGCTTATAGGCCTTGGGCTCGAGGCGATCCTTGTCCTCGCGGAGATAGGCGGCGACGTCCTCGGCGAGGCGCCCGCTGTTGCGCGAGGCGGAGACGTTGAAGGCCAGGGTGCGGCCGTCGATCTCCAGTTGCAGGCGCCGGCCCTCGGCGCTGGCCTCGGTGCCGACGGGCACCTCGAGCTTCTTGTCCCCGATCCACAGCACGAGAGCGCCTGGCCGAATGCGCCCCGCGAGGGTGCCCTCGAGTTTGCCCGCCGAGTCCTCCTCGACGCGCGCCTGGAAGTCGATCGGGTGGAAGGGGACGAAGCGCGGCTCCGGGCGCTCGCGCCGGTTGCGCCGGTCGCGCAAGAGGCTCTCGTCCTCGTCGTACCCGCGACCGTCGCGGCGGTCGTCTTCCTCCTCGTCGTAGTCGCTATCGCGCCGGCCGCGGCGGTCGTCCTCCCGGCCGCGGCGGCGGTCGTCGTCGGCCAGGGCATAGGTGCCGCGCGGTTCCTCCACCTCGACGGGCACGACCTCGAGAACGGGGATGGGCTCGACGGCCAGCGGCTCGACGGCGCGCCGGGCCGGCGGGGGCGGGCTTGGGGGCAGGGCGAGGAGGGGGGCGGCGGCGGGCGCCGGGGCGATCTCGGGCGGGTTGTCGAGCAGGCTCGCGAGCCGATCGCCCTGGTGAGCAAAGGCCTCGCCGAGGGCAGCGAAGCCCGCCTCGCGGGCCTCGTCGAGCCCCTGACGGCCCTGCGGGCGCAGGGCGCGGAAGAGGTGGTCGTTGTCCTCGACCTCGTGGCGGAAGTAGGAGCGGGCGGCGGCCGACAGCAGGGGCTCGCCCTGCGCGGGCCGCTGCGCGAGCACCCAGGAGAGGTTGCCGAAGCCGGCCGCCTTGACCTCGTCGGCCAGCAACTTCATCAGCATGCGCTCGCCCTCGGCGCTCGTCTGCGGGTCGGTGAAGCGGACGAGCGTTCCGCCGAGGACGGCGACGTGGTCGATGGTGAGCGGGCCGGGGAAGAGCTGCCCGCCGCGACGGGCCTTGCGCAGGTCTTCGAGGGCGAGTTGGCGGAAGCGCGCCTTGCCTTCGAGCTCGGGAAGCGGCTGCGTTTCGAGGAAGGCCTGGAGCTGGGCGGCGAGAGCGCGGTCGGCCAGGCCGGGCAGTCGCTGGTTCCAGGCGAGGCGGTCCAGGGCGATCTCCAGGGCCAGCCAGGAGCGCTCGAGGGCGCGCTGGAGGCCGTCGGCCAGGGGGGGGCCGAGGGCGCGGAGTTGCTTGCCGATGGCCCGCGCGCCGGCGGAGGCGTCGCCGGGAGGGGCATCGTAGCCGGGGGACTGGGTGATGCTGTTGACGAACGGTGCGAGGGCAACGCCGCACAGCGACTGCACGATCTTCATGGCGCGGGCCTCCGCCGGTGGGAGATGCAGAGAACGAGGTCGTTTTATGACGATACCAGACGGAAAGGGAGGAGTGAAGCGCAGGGCGGGCGAATGGCACGTGTGAGCTTCAGATTCGTTGGTAGGAAATTGAACGTTCGTTCACTTTGCGCTCCCAAAATGCATCCCACTGGTCCTTCTCACTCCTGAAGAGGGCACGGAGGTGGCAGACGTTGTCGGTGCCGTATTCGCGCCAGCGCAT
>JBBSEZ010000690.1:0-3369 GCA_038239195.1 Gemmatales bacterium | reverse complement strand
TCGACGTCCAGAATGCCGATGCGCGGCACCTTCCTGTCGATTTTCACCGTCTCGGCGGTTGCGAGACGCCGACGTTCCCCGCCTCGTCGGTGGCCTCGACGCGGAGGTAGCACTCGGGGGGGAGCCCCTCGCTCGACACGGTTCGGGGGCTGACGTTCGGCAGCTTGCCCATGCCGGGCACCTCCTTCCACGGCCCCGTCGGCGCGGTCGAATACTTGATGGCGATGGGGCTCGCCCGCAGGTGGGCGTCGCTGGCGGTCCAGCAGACCGTGAACTTGCCCGCGTCGGGCCCGCGACCGACCTCCAGCCGGTAGAGGTTCACCACCGGCTTCGTCTCGTCCACCTCCACCCAGAGTTGGGGCAACTCGCCGCCGCGCGGAGCTTGCCGGGCCAGCCCGGCCCCGCTGCGCGGGACGAGCAGATAGCCGTAGCGGCCCTCGCCCTTGACCTCGACGGTGCAGGCCCCCTTGGGGGAGGCGTCTTCGGGAAGGCGCCGCCAGATCAAGGCGTCGCGCGTCTCCCACACTTCCACCGTCTTGACGGCCGACGGGCCCACGTCCTCGAGCGTGTAACGCAGCTTGATCGCTCGCGAACGGGCGTGCCGCACCTTCGTCGGCGTGGTGTCCTTGGGCACCGGCCGCAGAGTCAGCGTCTGGGTGGGGGTAGGGGCGCGAGTGGGGGTGGGGGTGGGGGCGAAGGTGGGGGCCTGGGCAACGGCCTGGGCAAGGACATGGGCGGCCACCGGTGGCTCCACGTAGCTCGCCTGGACGAGCTCCTGGCTGGAGGCCACCTTCTTCACTTCTTCCTCCTGTTCCTCCACCACGATGCGCGCCGTCACCAGGCAAAGGACGTGCTCCGTGCTGCGCGAATAGCCTACGGTCTTGAACAACCTGTTGAGGTACGGGACCTTGCTCAGCACGGGCGGCGCCTCCTCGTGGCGGACCTCCTGCATGCGCTTGCCGAGGTGCAGCACGACCGTCCCGCCTTCGGGCACGCAAAACTTCTTCTTCGCCGACAGCGTCGTGAAATTTGGCTGCTGGATGAACTGCGTGAAGGCGACCGGCGCCCCCGGCGCACCCGCGCCGCCGTCGGGAAACCTCGGGGAGATGCTCGTCGTGACGGGAAACAGGGGCACCTTCTCGCTGTCGAGGCTCGTCAGGTTCAGGTCGAGGTCGAGCGCGACGCTCCGCCGATCGGCCGCGATGATCGGCCGCACGGCGAACTTCAGGCCCACCTCGAACACCTCCTCGCGCGGCGCAACGGTTTCCTCGCGCGGCGTGCGGACCACGTCCACGCCCGTCACGTAGGCCTGTCGGTCGATCGCGTTGACGACGGCCCTCTGCCCGTTCAGCGCGGTCAACTTGGGCGCCTGCATGATGTTGCTCGCGGCGTCCTCCTGCAGGGCCTCCATGAAGTGTTTCAGCCCGCGCTCGCCTTTCAGAAAGCTTACCGCGGGCATGGCAGCGCCCGCCTTTGCCTCGATTTCGCCAAAGGCCAGCGCCAGGTTTTCGTAGCACGCCTCGGACACCGAGACGATGCGCATCTCGAGCACCACTTGCTGGTCCTGCTCCCGGCGCAACGCCTTCAGCAAGTCGCCGATCTCGGCGTGGGCTTCGGCCGTCTGGTTGACGACCAGGGCCATTGTCAGCGGGTGATAGGCGATCGTCCCCGCCCCGCCGTGGCCCTCCCACGTGCGGGACCGGACGGCGCTCACGATCAACTCGATCAGGTCCCCCTCCTTCGTCGGCGGGACCGGCCCGCCGCCGTTGCCGATCGGCACGAGAAGGTCGGCGATCTGGTAAGTCCGCGTAACGAAGGGGGCCTGGGGGCCCGGCTCGCCTGCCTGCGCGGGGAGCGCTGTCCCCAAGAGGCCGAGCGCGGCAAGATAGACAAACGAGCGAAGAGACATGAGGAGGGCCCCTCCCATTTCCGCGACGACCGAGACCGGCCCCCTCTATAGCGACTTCTCTCAGCAGGGCAACGCGAACTCTCCACCCCGGGCGCCGTGTCCTCCTCCTGAAGCCCAACCGCACGGAGCCATCCCATGTCCCTGCTGCGCGCCTTCCTCCAGGCCATCCGCGAGCGCCCCGACGACGACCTCCCGCGCCTGGTCTGCGCCGACTGGCTCGAAGAGAGCGGCGAGGGCGACCGCGCCGAACTGATCCGCCTACAGATCGAGCAGGCCCGCGCTGGCGAGCGCGCAGGCGCCGCGATCCTGGGCGGCAGGCGCGTCCACGTCCCCGGGCCGGCCGAGCCTGCTCAGGACCGCGTCGCCATTCTCGCGAAGCGCTTCGCCCCGCCGAACCGGCTCGGCCTGCGGTCGTGTACGTTCCGGCGCGGCTTCGTCGAGCGCGTCGAGGTGCCCGGCCACAATCTCGAACGGGCCCGCCCCGTGTTCGATCGGCACCCGGTGCGCGAACTGGTCGTCTTCCGTGCCCGCGGGCAGGGCCCCGCCCTGGCCGCGTTCGCCCCCCCGGCCGAGTTGGAGTCGCTCACCCTCGGGAAGTCAACGGCGACGACCTGATCGCCGTCGCGGGGGCCCTCAACGAGGGGCGCCTGTCCCAGCTCCGCCTGCACAGCCAGCCCCTGGAGCAGGTCCTCGCCATGCTCGCCGCGGCAAACCGGCCGTTGCCGACCGGGCTGCACTACCACCATCGGTGGTGGTCGGCCCTGGCGCCCGACGAAGGAACGGCCCTGCTGCTCGCGAAGGGCCCCACCCTGCGCCGCGGGCTGGCGGAGGCGCGGGTGCTCGCCGGCCACCCAGCCCTTGCCTCCCTCCAGGAGCTTACGTTCCACGCGCGCGCCATCGGCGACGAGGGAGCGCGCGTCCTGGCGCAGGCCCAGAACCTCGGCGAGCTCCGCCGGCTCGACCTGTCCTTCAACCAGCTCGGCGACCGCGGGGCGGCCGCGCTGGCCTCCGCCCCCTGGCTGGGAAAGTTGACCGGGCTGCGCCTGGCCGACAACCCCCTGGGCCCCGAGGCCGTGGCCGCCCTCGTCGGAGCGACCGGGCCGTTGGCCGAGTTGCACCTCGAGCGCGTCGCGGTGGGCGACGACGCGGTGGCAGCGCTCTGCGCCTCGCGGGCCGCCGATGGCCTTCAGGTGCTGAACTTGCAGCAAACGCGCGTGGGCGACCGGGCGGCCGAGGCCCTCGCCTGGTGCCCGCGCCTGACGGAACTGGAGCAACTCAACTGGGGTGGTGCCAGCAGCTCGCCGACCGGGCCGCCCTTGCCCTCGCCCGCTCGCCCTACCTGGGCAGGCTAACCTGCCTGAACCTCTGGGGCTCGCGCTTCGGGCCCGCAGCCGTGGCCGCGCTGCGCCAGCGCTTCGGCAAGCGCGTGCAGGTGACGTAGCTTCGCTTATTTAGCCGCC
>JBBSEZ010000689.1:0-3375 GCA_038239195.1 Gemmatales bacterium | reverse complement strand
GGCCAAACTTTCGGGCCGGGTGTCACGGCCAAACTTTCGGACCGCTGACATCTTCGAGGCCCACGCGGAACTCATCCCCGCGTGGGCCTCGAAGACTCGGCCCACCCTACGCTCCACTCCCTGGATTCCGGGTGAGGGGCCGGCTATCGCTCCCGCTCGGAAGGCCCCGACATAGATTGCATTGCGCCCCGAGACACACACAACAGGTCGAGACTTCCCCCACGCCTGGTAGCAAGTTTTGGCGACAGCCAAGCCGTTAGCCCCCGTCCATGACGGGCAACCTCCTTTCCGTTAACCGCCGTCCGTGACGGGCGGCCGTTTCCCTTTCCATGCCGATGGACGACGGTGAGCGACCGCCAGGGCCCGGCTACCGGAGGCGCCCGCCGACGTCGCAGGCGACGCGGAAGCCGAAGTCGTGGCCTCGATAATCGGCCGAGTTCCAGCCCCGGAAGGCGGAGCGGGCGTAGAAGCCACTGTGTGCCCACCCTCCCCCGCGCAAGCGGCGCATGGTGCCGGTTGCGGCCCCGGGCGGGTCTTTTTTGGGGCTGGTGCGGTAGTAGTGCAGTTCGTGCCAGTCGGCGCACCACTCGAAGACGTTGCCGTGCATGTCGTACAGCCCCCAGGCGTTGGGCTTGTACGAGCCCACCTTGCACGGCCGGCCCAGGTTGGGGCCGGGCGGGGCGCCGCCGAAGGGGGAGTTGCCGTCGATGTTGGCCTCGCGCGAGGACAGCGCCCCGCCGTAGTGGAAAGGAGCGTACGCCCGGGCGCCGGCCCGGCAGGCATGCTCCCATTCCGCCGAGGTGGGCAGGCGATAGACGCGCCGGGCGCCCTTCTCGGCGGCCAGGGCGGACAGTTTCTTGCAAAAAGCGTCGGCGTCGGTCCAGGAGGCGTGCTCGACGGGGAAGTCCCTCGTGTCGAGACCGGCGACGGCGGCCTTTCCTCCGCCCGTGGCGGAGAAGTGGCTGGGGTTGTTGCCCACGACCTTTTGATACTGCGCCTGCGTGACCTCGCAGGCCCCCAGGAAGAATGGCCGCGTGAGCTCGACCTCGTGCTGGAGCTCGCCTTCCTGCCGGCTCTCGCTCTTGGGCGAGCCCATCAGGAACTTGCCGGCGGGCACGAGGACCAACTTCATTCCGATGGAGTTGGTGAGTTGTTTGCAGGCGACAGGGGCCGGCGCGGACTGGCCCGAGCCGGGGCGGACGACCAGAGCGGCGCCCGGGACGAACAGCAGGACCAGGGGGAGCACGAGGGCGGTGCGGGACATTGGCGTTGGCTCCTCGCGGGCGGCCGGGCGCTCGTCGATTCTACCGAACGCGCGAGGCCGGGCCCAAGCAGAAAGGAGCGCCCGCGCAACCGTGAAGCCGCGACGCGAAGCGGAGCGCGTCCCTCAAGCGCCCGCGTCGAGCGCCGCGAGCATGCGCTGGATCGCGACCTGGCGATAGGCTTCGCGAACGAGCCCGCGCACCTCGTCCCAGTCGGTGGCGCCGTCGAGCGTCAGCGACACCCAGCCCTGGCGGGCGGCGTAGGGGGTGGGAAAGAACCGGCTGTCTTTCAGGAGCTCTTCCTGCCGGTCGTGGCCCACCTTCAGGCCGAGGGTGAAGCCGCCGGCCTCCCCGCCGAACGCGGCGAACATCTTCTTGCCGGCGCGGAAGGTGGGATGGCCCCAGGCCTCGACCTCGCGGGCCTCGGGCAAGGCGAGGCAGAGGGAGCGGACTCGGTCGAGGGGGTTGGCGTGCGCTCGGGCCCTCATGGCGGTTCCTCGTCCGTAAGGTCGTTAGATCGAGCAGCCGGGCCCTGGTCTGGGCATAAACACCATCCGCGCCGACTATCTGATAGTGGAATGATACCGATTGAAAGGCGGGGGCCACCAACATCGTTGCCGGTTTACCTATCTGCGCGAGAGGATGCGCCCAGGGAATCACACGGCCCGTTGGAAGCGGAAAAAATCAACGGCCCGCTGCCCGCTGGGGAGCAGCAGTTCGATCCGCCAGTCGAGCGCGTCTCTCGCCTTGTCGAGGTCGATGAGGGCCGCACGACGTCGGCAGCGAACTCGCGTCGAGGTGCCTTCGGAAAGCTGCCAGTACGGCCGAGCCCTGCTGTGGAACGGGCCAGTCCGAAGCACTACAATGCCCTGCGTCGAGGGAAGGCACGTCCCGAGAAAATGGTGTGGCAGTCCCTCTTCCGTTCCCGGAGGACGCCAATGCGGGCTCGTCGCGTAACGGTTCTCGTCCTCGCCTGTCTGACTTTTCTGGCCGGTCAGAAGAGCAGCAGTCACCCCGCCCAATTCCGGGCCGGGGCCCTGTTCCTGGCTCCCTCTCCGCCTCCCGCGGCGGCGCTCCCAGAAGGGGCCCTGGCTCGCCTCGGCCCGAATCGCCCTCAAAAGAAGGACGCCGTCGAGGCCATCGCGTTCTCGCCGGATGGCAAAACACTCGTGTCGGCCCACAAGGACCACACGCTGCGGCTCTGGGACGTCGCAAAAGGCGTCGAGCGGGCCCGCTTTCCGGGGCTGGGCAAGGACGTCCTTTCCCTCGCCTTCGCCCCCGACGGCAAGGCCGTGCTCGCTGCGTGGAGCACCGGCGCTGCCTTGTGGACGATACCGGTCGGCGAGTGCAAAGCGAAACTGGCTGCGAAGGATTGCCACCTGCACTACGCTGCATTCACCCGCGACGGGCGTGCGCTGGCCTGGCTGGAGGACAAGCGCCACGTCCTCCACCTGTGGGACGTGTCCACTGGCCGCCTTGTGCGCGAGTTCGCAGGCCACACCGGGAGCGTGGTGTCCATCGCCCTGGCCCCCGACGGCAAACGGTTCGCCTCCTCCGGCAAGGATCGGGGGGCCCGGCTGTGGGACCTGACCGCGGGCAAGGAAGTGCGCCGGCTGGATTGGGCGCAAGAGCAGCCGTTCGGAGAGAAGAAACGCTACCTCGCCCGCCAGCTGTTGTTCACCCCGAACGGCTGGACGCTGTATGCGACCGGGGAGCTCGGCTCCTACTGCCTGTGGGACATGACGGCAGGCGGGGAGATGGTGACCTCCCACGTGGGCCGGGAAGACCGCGGCGAGATGCGGGACGGGAGTCGGAAGGTGGCCATCACGGGCGATCGAGTGCTGGCCTTCACCGCCGACAGCCAGGTTCTGGTTTTCGCTTCCAACGGCCCGTTTCCGCATGTCGGGCATCACGAAGTGGCGACGTTCAGCCAGATCGGAGGTGGCCCTTCGGGGGGACATACGGGTGACGTCACGGCTCTCGTGTTTGCGCCAGGGGACCGGGTGCTGGCGACGGGCAGCAGCGACGGCACCATCCTGCTCTGGGACGTGCGCGAGGCCCAGTGGGCCCGCCGGGTGCCCCCGTTGCTGAACCAGAAATCTCGCGAGTATCT
>JBBSEZ010000688.1:0-3380 GCA_038239195.1 Gemmatales bacterium | reverse complement strand
GAGAAAGGCAAACCCGTCGTGAGGCGGGGACGCAAAGCTATGGGCTCTTCACCGTCCGAGGGGGGACGGTTAAGGCTGCCAGGCTACCGAAGGGATGGACGGGACCCGTAAGTAAGTCTGGTGGTCCGCCCCTCCGCAAGGAGGGGCGGATTTTTTTGCGCGCTCCGGCGCGCCGAGCGAAGCTCGGCGGCTAAATGGTCTCGCGATTGATGATGTCCACGAGTTGGCGCAACCGCCCGAGGTGGCGCCGGTCGAAGCGAAACCGCAGCCGCGGCAGCCCCGCCGCCTGAACGTCGTTAGCCTCGACCGGCAGCGCCTCGCCTTGCTCGAACGTCCCGCCATGGAGGACGTCGCCGAAGGTGTCGCGCACTCGCTCGAGCAGCGCGTCGGACAGCCTCTGGCGCAGCCGAAGCACGAGGTCGGGACCGACGTAGCGCATGCTGTGGTAGACGCGGTAGAAGCCGAGCACCTCCTGCACGGCCTGCTCGGCCGAGTCGGTGATGCGGTACAGCGACAGGTCCTCCGGCGAGATCAGGCCGCGCTTCAGCAGCACGCCGGTGACGTACTCCTGCCAGCGCACCCAGTAGTCGCCGCCGGGCGCATCGACCATGACGATCGGGAAGAGCTGGCTCTTGCCGGTCTGGATGAGGGTGAGCACCTCGAAGCCCTCGTCCTGGGTGCCGAACCCGCCGGGGAAGAGGGCGACCGCGTCGGACTCCTTCACGAACATGAGCTTGCGCGTGAAGAAGTATTTCAGGTGCATCAGCTTGAGGTCGCCGCGGATGACGGAGTTGGGCTCCTGCTCGAACGGCAGCAGGATGTTGACGCCGATGCTCTTGTCGCGGCCGGCGCCCACGTGGCCGGCCTCCATGATGCCGGACGCGGCCCCCGTGATGACCATGAAGCCGGCCTCCGCCATGCGCCGGCTGAACTCGATTGCTTCCACGCAGGCGGGGTCGGCGAGCGGCAGGCGCGCCGAGCCGAAGACCGTCACCTTGCGGACGTTGCGATAGGGCGTGAAGACCTTGAGGCAGTAGCGGAGCTCTTTCAGCGCGGTACTCAGCAACTTCACGTCGCCGCGCGTGGCGCCGTCGCGCACGAGCTTGTCGGCCGTCTCGCGGATCTGCTGCGCCAGTTGCTCGACGCTGATCGGCGGCCGGCCGTCCTGCGGGCCGTCGTCGTGGACGTGCTCGAACTGGCCGTGGCCGGCGCCCGACGCTGCTTGCATCACCACCTCCGCGCGGAGTTGTTCCAAAGAATTAGCCACAGATGAACACAGATGAACACAGATCAAGACAGCACGAGCCCCTTTGAGGCCCTGTCCTCATCAGGAGGGCTTCGTCTGATCTGTGTTCATCTGTGTTCATCTGTGGCTAATTCTCTTCAGTCGCCCGTCAGCGCCGCGATGGCGTCGGAGCGCTTGTCGTAGAGCGGCCAGATGGTGTCCAGCGCCGTCATGTGCAGCAGTTCGCGCGCTTTCTTGGACGCGCCGGCGACGACGACTTCGCTGTCGCTGCCCGGGTCCTTGACGCGCTTGTGGCAGTGCAGCAGGAACGACAGAAACACCGAGCCCACGTAATCGACCTTGCTCAGGTCGAAGATCAGCCCGGTCGGCGGGTCGGCGCGGAGCGAGTCCAGCACGATGCGGCTGGCCTCCTCCATCAAGTTGAAGTGCATCTTCTCCACTTCGGGCGAGGGCGTGATGATCGCAATCTCGCCATGCCGCTCGATTTTGATGGACTGTGACTGCGTCGGTTCGGCCATGTTCGTCGCGCCTGAGAGAGGGACGGTTGTTGCCTCCTCCTCAAGCTAACCACGCGCCCAGCGCGAATCAAGCCCCTGCTTCAAGAGATTCGCGAACGGGCCCCAGATGGGAGTGGGTGGCCGGGCCACCCACACCCGGACAGCCCGACAACCCGCTGTCAACCGCCAGGGCTTGCAGGGGGGGCTGGCGGGGCCACCGGCGTCACCGGGTCGGCCCCCGTCACTTGCAGGTCATCGACCACCGGCACCTTCAGATCGACCTTGACCGTCTCGCGCGTCACCGAAAAGCCCATGTTCCCCGCCTCGTCGTACGCCTCGACGCGCAGATAGAACTCGAACGGGAGGCCCTGGCTCGACGCGGTGTAGGGACTGACGTTCGGCAGCTTCCCCACCCCCGGCAACTCGGTCCACGGGCCCTCCGCGGTGGTCGCGTAGAGGATCGCGATGGGCCGCGCGCGCAACCGCAGATCGCTGGCCGTCCAGTAGACCGTCATCTTGCCTGCGTCGGGGCCCCGGCCGACGTCCACGCGGTAGAGGTTGACCGTCGGCCTGGTCTGGTCCACCTCCACCCACACTTGCGGGGGCTCGCCCACCTGCGGCGCGGGGCGGGCCAGGCCGACCCCGCTGCGCGGGATGAGCGTGTAGCCGTAGCGGCCCTCGCTCTTGACGTGGATCGTGTAGGGGCCCGTGGCGGGAGCATCGTCGGCGACCCGCCTCCACCCGCGCGTGTCGCGCGTCTCCCAGACCTCGACGTTCTTGACCATCGAAGGCCCGACGTTGCCGATCTTGTAGTTGAGCTGAATGTCCAGGCTGCGCACGTGGATGATCTGCCCGCGCTTCGCGCTCGAGGGGGCCGGCCCCGGGGCGCCAGCGGCCGAGGGCGTCACGGTGGTGATCGCCTCGGCCGTGTTGCGCGCCTTGTCGGCGATGCGCAGGCGGACCTCGCACGGCCCGTTGAAGGCCGACGTCCACGGGAGGTGCCCCCGGGCGAGCTTCTCCACCGGCAGCGGCACCCAGTCGCGCCCGTTGGCGGGGCGATAGTCGAGTTGCAGGCTGAAGCGGTCGAGGTTCTCGTCGCGCACCTCCCACTCGACGGCGACGTTCCCCTCGCCCGGCACGACCGGCTTGAACGCGACGATCTGCGGCTTGACGGTATCGACACAAACCTTGAGCCCGGGCTGGGCCGTGGCGAGGTTGGCCGGGGCCAGCCGGCCGTCCTTGTCTTCCGACTGGAGCACGAACCAGTACCACCCGTCGCGCTTGGCGGTGAAGTTGAACTTCTTGTCGGTCGCGGCAGCCGTGGCGGCGTGCTGATACGTCTTGCCCAGGTCGTCGGAGACGTGCAGGAGGAGTTGGCGCACCCGGCCGCCCGCCTCGTCGAGCTGGAAGGGGACCTCGAACGTCGCGCTGTTGGTGTAATGGGTGCCGTCGGTCGCCTGGGCCGGCGCCGGCGAAGGGAGCACGGACAGCCCCAACAACGCCGTCAGCGCCAGGGCGAGAAGACGGGGCCGAGGTGGTGCGTGGTGCTGGGCCATGGTTGTCTCTGCCTGTCGGACAAACCGTAACGGTGCGGCGGGTGCCTGCTGACGCAGGGCCCGCCATTTCTCAACCATCGG
>JBBSEZ010000687.1:0-3444 GCA_038239195.1 Gemmatales bacterium | reverse complement strand
GGCCTCGAAGACAAGGCCCACCCAACCAGTCCTTCTTCAACCGGCCCTCAAAAGATCCGCCCCACCGTGAACAAGAGCAGCAATCCGTACGAATCGAGCCCGCCCAGGTCGAACGGCAGCGCCAGCGATGCCTGCGACTCCAGCCGCACCATCGTGCCGTCGTCGGTCATCACCGACACGTTGGGGAACAGGTGCCGCGTCACCTCCTGGGCGTTGGGGATGCTCCCCACGTCGAAGTCAATGTCCTGGCTGGCGCTCTCGATGGCCGCCACGATCAGCGGCGCCAGCGACAACAACTGTTTCAGCCCTGGCCGCGGGTCGGAGTAGGTGATGGCAATCGCCTGCTGCGGCAGTTCCTTGAACGTCGCCTGCACCGAGGGCGAGGGCTTCCAGCTTCGCATGTCGCCCTTGGTCCGCGCCACCCACGCCTGCACCTGCTGCGGAAAGAAGCTGACGACGAGCCAACCCTTGTGGATCGTGTACGTCGGCCGGAACGGGAAGCCGCGCTCCTGGAACTGGATCTCGCGCAGCGTCGCCCCGCGGTAGGCGCGTTTGCGGATGCGGACGTCGGCGTTGCCGGCCTTGGCCAGCCCGCGGATCGCCTGCTCCAGCGCCTGCTCCAGCTTCTCCTCGTCCTTGACCTTGAACAACACCGTCTGCCCCAGCGTCAGCGGGCCCTCCGAAGGCGTGTTGTAGGTGGCGAAGCGGTCGCCCAGCGAGCCGATCAGGTCCTTGCGCAGGTCGATGCCCAGCACGTCGTTGGCCTGCTTCAGCCCCGCCTGGACCTCCTTGGCGGCGTCGGGCGCCACCAGGAGCATCGCGTTCTCCGCTGTCTTCACGCTCAGGTCGAACACGGCGCCGAGGTCGAGGTTGGTCATCGACCACGACACCACGTCGGGCGGCAGCGACGGCACGTCCTCGAGGCGGAACGGCTTGCCTTTGACCAGCCCGGGTATCCCCTTGCGCGGGCCCGGCAGGTCGATCTCGACGAGGCCGCGCTCCGCCCCGCCCTGGAAGCCCGAATAGAAAACGACGCTCTTCATGCCGTCGGCGCCGAGGTCGCTCAGCAGCTTGGCCGTCTCCTTGCTGTGCTTGCTGCCCATCTGCACGAACGGGCCCATGTCGATGAAGCCGCGGGCGGCAGTGCGGAACGTCTTGAAGCCCGTCACGCGCTTGTAGAGCGGATGGCCCGTCAGGCGCGCTCCGCCCTTGCCGGCGATGGTCTCTACCAGCTCCGAGGGCCGGCCGGTGCCCACGCGCACGACCGCGTGCTTGCCCTCGAGCCACCAGACGAGGTTGGCCCCGGGGTAGGCGACGACGCTGACCTCGCGGCCGGAGAGCTTCTGCGTCTTGGCCTCTATCTTGAGGAGCGAGGAGCCCAGGCGCAGGGCGCTGAACAGCGGCGCGGAGCGCGGGCCCGCGTTGGGGAGGACGATCGTGATCTGGCCCTGGGGCGGTTCGACGCTCTTGAGCTCGGCAGCAAAGAGGAAGCCGGTGTCGCCGATCAGGGGGAGCAACTTGGCGGCCTTGGTGGCGTCGCCGCGCAACTGGCGCAACTTCTCCGGTTCGATGCCTTGCAGGAGCTGCTCGACGGTCAGGAGGGCGCTGATGCCGTCCTGCATCTGGCCGAACGCCCCGCTGACGAAGGTGCCGGTGTCGCCCTGCATCATCTTGCCCAGGGCCGTCTTGGCGTAGGCGTCTTTGTGAGCGGGGATGCCGTCCCAGCGCAGGTAGACCTGCGTCGTGGCAGGCAGCAACTGCTCCGGCGGCACCTCGTCGGCCGCCCGGCTCACGCCGGGGACGAACAGCACCAGGAGGGCCAGGAGATAGCGGCGTCGCATCGAGGGCTCCTTCGCGAGAATGGGCCATCCAGATAAGAGGGACGTGCCGGTCGGGATCAGTATGGGCGCGGAGGAGGCGGTTGGCAAGCAGGAAGTTGAGGACCGCCAAGCCGCAAGCGGCGGGCCCGGCGCTCTTCCGCTTGCGGCTTAGCGATTCCGCCCCTCGCCTCTCTCCGGCCCGAAGAACGTCGGCCCCGCGATCGTGGTCCCCGCCGGCAGGCGCGCGGCCAATTCCTCCTTGTCGAGGGCGAAGAGAGGGCTGATCTCCACCGCGTACCTCGGCGCCCCGTCCGGCAGGCGCGGCAAGGTCACGCCCGCATGGGCAAGCCAGTCGGCGGCCAACTCGACCTGCGCCCGCGCACACGTCTCGGGGGAGTCCTTGCCGTCCTTGTTCTTCAGCGGCGCGAACTCCTCGCGGTGGCTCGTCTCCACCACGCACCAGCGCTCGGCCAGCGGCAACACGTCGAACACGAACATCTCGAACTTGAGCGCGTTCTCGGTGGCCGGCTCCGCCTCGTGCAGGTGCGGCACCTTCTTGCGGGCCACGTGGAATGGCAGGCTCGTCGTCGCGGTGCGCGCCATGCGCTCCAGGAACTCGACGGAGAAAAGGTGAATGGCGGGGTTGGCGGCGCCGAGCAGGAGCTCGCCGTCGGGGCGGCGCTGCTCGGCCAGTTTTTTGGGGAGGTCGCTGTACTCGATCATGGCGCAGCGCCCGTCGACCTGTACCAGATTGCCGACGCGGTCCTCGGGCGTTTCCTTCGGCACGATCTTGGACGACGCCTCGGCATCGACGGCGAGATGATGGCCCAGGAAGAAAGGGTCGGCGATCTTGACCAGCGGGTTGTCCACCTGGAAGTAAAAGAGGTGCCGAACGCCTCGCTCGCGCATGCTCGCCAGCAGGCCCGAATCGGCCAGGGCGGTCAGGGTGCCCCCGTGGCCGTTGGGGCTGGCGAAGAGCCGGCCTGGCGACTCGACCAAGAGCTTGCCGGTCGCCAGCTCGAGGGCGGGCATCGTGCCTTGCCGGAAAAAGGCGACGTCGGCAGGCGCCAGGCCGAAGTGGCCGTTCTCGGCGAAGTAGGCCACGGTCTCGTCGTGGGTGGCGTCGCTGGTCATGATGAGGAAGGGCAACGGCTTACCGTGGCGCCGGCCCAGCGCCAACGCCTTCTCCGCGTGGACCTGGAACAGGCTGTGGCAGGCGACGGGGGTGACGGGAAACATGCCCTTGGGACGATGGAAGCCCAGCCGGCTGCCCTGCCCGCCCGCGACCAGCACGAGGCCGACCTGGCCCTGGCGAAGCGCCTCCTCGCCGCGGGAGCGGGCGGCCTTCTCGTCCTGGCCCTGGCGCACGATGGGCACGGGAGAAATGCGCTCCGGCGCGGGAAGGTCGATGGGCTTGTCGCGCTGGGCGTAGAGCTGCGCGAGGCGCTCGAGGTCGAGCGCCTGGAGCTGCGCCAGCAGGCCGGCGCGGGCGCCCTCGTCCAGCCGGTCCCACTCGGCGAGGACGTGTTCTTGATGGTGGCGCTCGAGGCGCTGACGGAGGTCGGTGGGCACGGTTGGCATGGAGCGGCTCCTCGGAAAGGCGTCCCTCACCCCCCGGCCCCCT
>JBBSEZ010000686.1:0-3474 GCA_038239195.1 Gemmatales bacterium | reverse complement strand
CCGGAACGTCAGCCAGTCGCGCCCCGCCAACGCCTGCCGCGACACGTCCAGCCCGACGGTGCCGCCCTTGGTGAACTTGCAGGCGTTGGACAGCAGGTTGAACAGCACCTGCCGCAGCCGCATCTCGTCGGCGTGCGCCGTCCCCAGCCCCTCGCCGAGGCGCACGCGCAGCTCGTTGCCATTCTTCTCAACCAGCGGGCCCACGGTGACGGCCACCTCGCGCACCAGGCCCGACACGTCGAACGTCTTCGGCGTCAGGGCCAGTTTCCCGGCCTCGAGCTTGGAGAGGTCGAGCAGGTCGTTGATGACGCCCTCCAAGTGCTTGCCCGCCTTGCGGATGTTCTGCAAGTCCTCCAGGTAGGCGTCGTGCCCCTCGTCCTGGGCGAGCCGCGCCAGGCCTGCCCGCGAGGGCCCAGACAGCCGTGACAGCCCGTGGGTGACGGCGCGGTTCCCCCCTTTGAGTGCCGTTGCGCGACGGCGAGGCCCTCCCTTCCCTGGCCGCGTCTGGTCTGCCCGCCAGGGCCCCGGCCAGCCGTCACGGAGCCGTTTGGTGATGGCTCTGTCGCGGCGCTTAGTTGCCGTTGGGCGACAGCGAACATCACAGCCTTCGTCAGCGAGCCCGACCGACGCGCGGGCGTTGGGGCGGCCGTCATCAAGCCGTTTGGTGACGGTGCGGCCGGCCCCGTTTGAGGGCCAGCAGAAGACAGCGAGCGACGCCGCGCCGGTCGGCTCGAGGGCCCGCGGGACGCGAGAGGGGGCCTCGGGCGAGTCGCTCATTCGGCGTTCCAGGGCGTTCGGGGGAAGGCATGCCAGAACCTCCACCAGCAAGGGGCGATGAACAGATTCATGAAACATGCTACCACGCCATCGCCTCGTTTTCGGAGAGCAGATGGGTGCCATCCGCGCTCTCGGTTGGCAGGCAGGGCGCCCGCCGCTACAATGCCGGCGAGCGTCGAGGCCCTCCTGGCGCTCATTCGTCCGCCCGGGCCAATCCTCGCCGAAGGCCGTTCGCATGACCGCCCCTCGCCGCGCCACCGTCTGCGTGCTCACCTACGGCGACTACCTCGTCTACTACCGCCGCTGTCTCGAAAGCGTCCTTGCCCACGTGCCGAAAGGCGCCGTCGAGTTGCGCCTCGGCTTCAACTCCGCCCCCGTCAGCTTCCACTACGCCCTGGGACGGCTCTGCCCGGAAGATCGGCCGCCCCGCCGCGCTTCCTTGCCCGACGGGATGGAGCGGTTCGAGTGGGCCGGCCCGGAGGGCATGCCCGTTTCCGCCTGGCGGTCGCCCGCGAACCTCTACAAGGAGCCGATGGCCCGTTGGATGTTCCACGACGCGCCCCTCGAGAGCGAATACGTCGTCTGGTTCGACGACGATTCGTACGTGGAGGCGGGCTGGTGGGAGGCGCTGCTGCTGCTCCTGGAGCGCCGCGTCGATTACGTCGGCCAGCCCTGGTGGGTCAACTACCTCCCCGGCCAGGCGGAGATGATCCAGGCGCAGCCGTGGTACCGCGGCGCCCCGTTCGAGCTCCGCGAGGGGCGCCCCGGCGTACACTTCATGACGGGCGGGTTCCTCGCGGTCCGCACCGCTTGCCTGCGCGAGGCGAACTTCCCCGACACTGCCAGCCGGTGGAAGGGACGCGGGCTCCAACAATACGGCGGCGACACCCTGCTGGGCGAGGTCGCCCGCCAACTGAGCTGGAGCCAGGCGGCCCACCACGCCTTCGTTCACGTCAACGTCGATCTCAACGGCAAGCACCCGGCGCCCCGGCGCGGGGGCGGCGGCCGACAGTTCGGGTCCGACGTGGACGTGGCCGTTCGCTGACCCCGATCGCACGTGGAGCGCCTATGTCCGTCCTCAACCCGTTGCCCTCGCCGGCCCTGGCGGAAGGCCCCGACGCCCTGCGAGAGCGCGGGCTGGGGCTGGCCCGCGAGAAGCGCTGGGGCGAGGCCCAGGCGTGTCTGGAGGAAGCCGTCCGCAGGCGGCCGGACAGCGCCGAGATGCGCAACAACCTCGGCGTGGTCCTGTCCGAGCAAGGCCGGCGCACCGAGGCCCTGGCCTGCTTCGACGAGGCGTTGCGGCTGGAGCCCGATTACCCCCACGCGCTCCAGAACCGGGGCAACGCCCTGCGCCACCTGGGCCGCCACGAGGACGCCGTCGCCAGCTACGAGCAGGCGCTGCGCCTTCAGCCGGAGTCGGCCGACACCTGCAACAACCTGGGGATCGCGCTACTCGACCTGAAGCGGCCCAAGGAGGCCGGGGAGCGGTTTCGCCAGGCGCTGCGCTGGCAGCCGGACCACCCCGAGGCGCACAACAACCTGGGCGTGGCGTTGGCCGAGGAGGGGCGCGTGGCCGAGGCGACCGCCATCTATCGGCAGGTCTTGCGCCACCGGCCGCGCTCGGCCGAGACGCACAACAATCTGGGCGTTGCCCTGGCGGCCCAGAAGCAGTTCGGCGAGGCGATCGGCTGCTACGACCGGGCGCTCGAACTGAGGCCGGACTACGCGGAGGCGCACAGCAACCGGGGCAACGCCTTGCGGCAGGAGGGGCGATTGCCCGAGGCGCAGGCGGCCCTGGAGCAAGCGTTGCGGCTCAGCCCGCGCTACGCCGAGGCGCACAACAACCTCGCCATCGTCCACGTCAAGCAAGGAGACACGCGGGGCGCCCTCGCCAGCTATGGCGAGGCGGTCCGGCTCCTGCCGGACTACGCCGAGGCGCACACCAACCGGGCGCTGGCCTGGCTCCAGTCGGGCGACTTCGAGCAGGGCTGGCCGGAGTACGAGTGGCGCTGGCGCATGAAGGAGCTCGTCCCGCGCTCGTTGCCGGCTCCGAGGTGGGAAGGCGGGCCGCTGGAGGGCCAGACGGTCTTGCTGTGGGGCGAGCAGGGGCTCGGCGACACGCTGCAGTTTTGCCGGTATGCGGCGCTCTTGCGCGAGCGCGGGGCGACGGTGTTGCTGGAAGCGCCCGCCGCCCTGGTGCCGCTATTGCGCCGGCTGGACGGGCCGCAGCAGGTGTTGCCGCAAGGTGGGCCGCTGCCCGAGTTCGACTGCCACTGCCCGCTCCTGAGCCTGCCCGGCGCGCTGGGCACGCGGCTGGAGAGCGTGCCGGGGCGCGTGCCCTACCTGTCGGCCGAGCCCGAACGCCTGCGCCTGTGGGGCGAGCGCCTCGCCGCTTTGCCCGGCATCAAAGTCGGCATCGCCTGGCAGGGCAGCACCAAGTACGCCGGGGACGGGCACCGCTCGATCCCCCTGCGGCACTTCGAGGCGCTGGCGCGGGTGCCGGGCGTGCGGCTGGTGAGCTTGCAGAAGGGCCACGGCCGGGAGCAACTGGACGCGGCCGCCGGGTGGGCGGTGGAGGACCTGGGGGAGCGGCTGGACGAGAGCGGCGGGGCGTTCCTCGACACGGCGGCGGTGCTGGCGCACCTGGACCTGGTTGTTACCTCGGACACGGCGCTGGCGCACCTGGCGGGGGCGCTT
>JBBSEZ010000685.1:0-3474 GCA_038239195.1 Gemmatales bacterium | reverse complement strand
CGAAGGAGAGAGCAGATCATGCCACGAAGCACCGAGCGCGCCGCGATCTGGGACGTGGACGGGACCCTGGTCGATACGGCCGAGCTGCACTTCGAGGCCTGGGCGGCGGTCTGCCAAGATCATGGGCGCCCGTTCACGCGCGCCGACTTCGCCGCCACGTTCGGCCGGCGCAATCCCGAGATCATCGCCGCTCTCTTCAGCGAGCGCTTCAGCGCTTCGGAAGTCGCGGACCTGGGCGCGTACAAGGAGGAATTGTATCGCGCCGCGGCGGGGAAGGGGGTCGTGCTCCTGCCCGGCGCCGGCGAACTGCTGGCCGCCCTGCACCGGGAGGGCTTCCGGCAGGCCCTCGGCTCCAGCGCGCCGCGCGCCAACCTGGAATTGATCCTTCAAGCGACCGGCATCGAGCACTACCTCGGGGCGGTGGTCGGCGCGGAAGACACGCAGAGGGGCAAGCCCGACCCGCAGGTGTTCCTGGTCGCCGCCGAGCGCCTGGGCGTGCCGCCGGCGCGGTGCGTGGTCTTTGAAGACGCCGTCGCGGGCGTGCAGGCCGCGCGGGCGGGGGGCATGAAGTGCATCGCGGTGCGGTTCGTCGGGCACCATCCCGAGGCGGCGCTGAAACAGGCGGGGGCCGACCTCGTCGTGGCGAGCCTCGAAGAGGTGTCGGCGTCGATGGCGAGGGGGTTGGTGGGGTGAGCAGGCGCGCTGCGGCCGGCGTAAGCGGCTCCGTGGACGGTCTCCCTTTCCGCCGAAACTTTTCGCGCTCGCCGGGGTCTAATGCTTGACCGGAAGAGTTGTCGTGGAAAGGAAGGGTTGCATGAACGTCCTCCGCGTTCGTCGTTCTGCGATGGTCCTCGGTGCGCTGCTGCTCGCCGGCCTGACGGGGGGCCGCGAGGCGCAGGGGCAGGAACCGAAAAAAGGCTCGATCGTCAAACAGTTGAAGTCGGCCAACGACCTCCTGCGGCAGGCCAACCACAACTACAAGGGGCATCGCGTCAAGGCGATGCACGAGGTCAACCGGGCCCTCGTCGCGCTGGGCGCCAAGAAGATCGACGTGGACGTCGGCACCAAGAACCTCACGGGAGAAGAGCAGGCGCTCTCCAACAAGCAACTGGCCAGGGCCAGGCAGAAGTTGGCCGACCTCCTGGTGAGCCTCGGCACCCCGGCCGCGGGCTCGCCTCGTGCCCGGGCCGTCAACCACGTGAAGAAGGCCATTGTCGAGATCGACCTCGCCCTCGCGGTGGTGGGGAAGAAGGGCTGAGGCCGCACCTCGCTCTTTCGTCCTCCGGGGCCCCGCGGGCCCCCGGCCCCGTTTCCTCGCCCATCCTCCCGTCTTCGCCAGCCTGCCCCACCGCCCTCGCCGACCTGCTCGGGAGAGGCACAAACTGCTCTGGAGCGCAACCGCCGGAAGGCTTATACAGGTTGCGTGGAGAGACCCGGAGGCCGCACGGAGGTCGGGCCGTGCGAGGCGTGGGCCGACTGCCTGCCCGGGCGTTGCTTGCTCCCCGAGACGGGTGCCGCTCATGTCGATCGCACAGTCCGCTCGCGTCCATCCCACCGCCCTCATCGACCCGCAGGCCGAGATCGGCGACGACGCCCGGATCGGGGCGTTCGCGATCGTCGAGGGCCCGGTGCGCGTCGGCCCGAACTGCGACCTGCGGGCCCGGTCGCACCTGATCGGCCCCCTCGCGCTGGGCCGCAACAACACCGTCTTCGAGAACGCCGTCCTCGGCGAGCAGCCGCAGCACGTGCGCTACGCCGGGGAGCTGACGCGCCTGGAGATCGGCGACAACAACACCTTCCGCGAGAACGTCACGATCCACCGCGGCACGACGCACTCCGGGCGCACGAAGATCGGCAACAACAACTTTTTCATGGCGGGCGCGCACGTCGCCCACGACTGCGTCATCGGCCACGGCTGCATCCTGGCCAACGGCGCCCTGCTCGGCGGGCATTGCCTGCTCGAGGACAACGTCTTCCTGTCGGGCAACAGCGCCGTGCATCAGTTCGTGCGCATCGGCCGGCTGGCCCTGCTGAGCGGGGTGTCGGGCGCGACCAAGGACGTCCCCCCGTTCATCATCCAGCAGCGCATCAACTGCGTCGTGGGGGTGAACGTCGTCGGCATGCGCCGGGCCGGCATCCCCACGTCCCACATCGACGCCATCCGCCGCGCCTACCACGCCTTCTACCGCACCGACATGACCCTGCCGAAGGCCCTCAGCCACGTCGAGCAGGAGCTCGGCACGGTCCCCGAGGTGGCGGAAATGGTCGGCTTCATCCGCGCCTCGACGCGCGGCATCTCGCTCAACATCGAGCGCGAAGCGGCGTGAGCAGGAGCCAGAGACGGTGCGGCAACCCGCCGCGGAACGGCCGTTCCGCGGCGGGCTCATTTCCCTTCCAGCTCCTTGACCACCTGCGCCACCAGGGCGGGATTGTCCTGCGCCTTCAGGTGGTCGATGCGCGACTGCGCCACGCCCAGCTTTTGCATCGCCGCGAGCACCGACGTCCAGACGCGCTCGCGCTTCTTGCCCTCCGCCAGGTAGAGCTCGCCGACCAGCTCCGCCAGGCGCTGGAGCTGGAGCGTTTCCTGGTTGTTATAGTAGCGCTTGACGATCTTCTGCTGATACGGCGTGAGATCGGCCATCGGGCCCTCGTTCCTGGGTTTGCTTGGTGTGGAAAGCGTTTCGTAGCCTCTCGCAATCGAGGCGCGGCGTCAAGGTCGGTTGGCTCGGCGGGAGGACGAAGCGATGGAGCGGTTGCTGCTGGTCGGCCTGGACGAGCCCGAACACCAGGCAATCCGCGCGCGCGTGAGCGTGCCTATCGCCCATCACGAAATGCTGCCGCGCGTCCGTACGTGGGACGGCCAGCTCCACGTCGAATCGGCGCGTGCCGACGGGCGCTTCCTGCCGGTCTCGCGGGTCGTCTTTCACGGCATCTTCGAGAACGATTTGCCGTTCCTGTCGGCGCTGGCGCTGTGGGGCGGCCCCTGCTTCCCCGGCGCGCGGGGCATGGTGGACTGCCGGCTGCGCCTGCCGGGCCTGCTGCGGGCGCTGGAGGTCACCCGGTTCGGGGCGCTAGCGCGCGGCTACGCCGACCGCGGGAGCGCGTTCGAGGCGGAGGGGGAGCTCGTCGCGAAGTGGGGCGAGTGGCACTGCGGAGAGAACAAGGAGCGCTTCACGGGCACGTGGACGGCGGAGGAGCCGACGCTGTTCGAGCGCTTCGTGGAGGGCGAGGCGGTGCGCGTGCAGGTGATCGGCGAGCGGGCGTGGCAGTTCCGGCTGGGCGGTGACGACTGGAAGCGGTCGATCCACGGTTCGGGCGCGGCCCTGATGGCGGCGGACGAGGAGTTGCTGGAGGACGCGCGGCGGCTGGGGCAGCACTTCGGGCTGGAGATCGTCGGGGTGGATTACGTGATCGAGCGAGACGGAGAGAGGCATCTGCTGGAAGTAAACCACATCCCGAGCGTGACGGCGTTCG
>JBBSEZ010000684.1:0-3478 GCA_038239195.1 Gemmatales bacterium | reverse complement strand
CTCATCGGCCCCATCGCATTGCGCCCCCAGTTCTTCGTCGGTGGCAACTGCACCTTCACCGTGTTTCAATGGCCTCTCATCGGCCCCATCGCATTGCGCCGTGAAGAGGTGCGCGAGGTGCTTCGGAAATACCCGGTTTCAATGGCCTCTCATCGGCCCCATCGCATTGCGCCCTTCTTTTGCGAAAGGTTTTCAGATGTCGAATGCCACCGTTTCAATGGCCTCTCATCGGCCCCATCGCATTGCGCCAGTCCTCGTCACATCTTACTGCCCCGCAACCACTTCCACAACCCTTTTGCCTGCACCCCCCTTCGCAGCCCTCCTCTTCTCTTCCCGCCCTTCTCCGCTTCCCCCTTCCTTCCCCTCTAACCCGTTGCCCCGACCGGCCTTGCGGGTTTGCCTACACCTCGCTGTACAAGAACCTGTACAAACGAGAGTAGGCAAGCCCGCCCCGGCCTCTCCCGAATTGTCAAAGACCTACCGTCCCGGCGCTCACGGCCCTTCCTCCGGCTCCTCTGCCGCCGCCGGCTCGCCGCGCCGCAGCCATCCTTCCAGCCGCGCCACCCAGCCGTCCAGTTCTGCCTCCTGCGCCGTGCGCGTCCAGTGTTGCTCCCAGTCGCTCAGTATCCTGCCGAACCGCCCCGGGCTCAAGCGAATTCCGCCCCCTTCCTCCACAAAATCTCCCGGCCCCACCCGGTTCTGGTTGCACAGCAGCACCACCCAGCGGTCCACCGCCGGCACCCGCAACGGCTCCATGAGGTCGCACGCCAGCGACGGCCTCCCCGGCCTCCAGTCGTGCAGCGCCCCCAGGTTCGCCTCCAGCCCCGCCGCCTCGCAGCGCGCCACCGCCCGGTTCAGCACCCACGTGTAGCCCAGGCTCAGCAGCGCGTTCACCGGGCTCGTCGGCGGCCGCCTCACCCGTTGCCGAAACTCCCACGGCGCGTTCAGCAGCCGGCCCAGCAGCCCGAACCACGCCGCCGAGGCGGAGCCTTCCAGCCCGCGCAGCACCTCCAGTTCCACCCCGGCACAGCGCTCCCGCATCGCGGCCAGGCGCTCCATCGCCTCGGCCGCCTCGCCGACCCCCTGCCGCTGGTAGTGCCGCGCCGCCTGCCACTGCCCATCGATCTTCGCGGCCACCACCACCTCGGCCCACTCGCGAGCCCGCCCCCCCGCCGCGAAGGCCGCGTGCTGCAACCGCCGCAGCCCCGTCCGCGACGAATCGGCGTGAACCAACCGACCCTGGCAGCGCGTCCCTCCCGCGGTCAGCCACGCCACCTGCACGTCGTGCCGGTGCAGCAGCGCGAACGCCGCGTCCGTCACCCCCACCGCCCCATAACAGTAGACCGCCCGCAGCGCCTCCGGCGCCAGCCGCAACGGTCCCTCGGTCCCATCCTCCAGCGAGCGATACACCAGTTGCCCGTTGACCGAGGCCAACGTCCCCGGCCCGGCCAGGTGGGCGATCGGCGTCGCCACGTGCGTCACCCTTCTCATGCCCCGCCCTCCTCTTGCTCCGCCTTCTCTGCCTCCCCCGCCGCGGGAGCCGGCAGCGCCGGCAGCGCTCGCACGGGGGACACCTCGACGCGCCGCGGCGCCGGCCTCTCGGCCGGCCGCCGGGCCCAGGCCGGCTCGCGCACCAGCTTGCCCGGGCAGCAGGGCGCCAGCGACGACAGCACCACCAGCCGCGCCCCCGGCACCTCCCACGTCCCGAAGCCGCGCGGCAGCCGCACGCGATACGTCTCGTAGAGGCGCGCCGGCTTCACCCCCGTCACGGCCCGCAGCAACAGCCCCACCCGCTCGCGGGCCTGCTCGTCGAGCGCCTCGAACACCTCGCGGGCGTTGTCGGCGTACAAGTACGCCTGCCGCCAGTCGCGCAGCTGGGCGTTGATCGACACGATCCACCGCGCCACGTTGAACGCCGACGGGTCGATCCGCTCGCTCGGCGGGGTCGTCATCTCCGTCAGCCGACCCAGCATGTCGCGCACCTTCTCCTCGGGCACCTCGTAGCCGAACCTCAGCCGGGGCAGGTAGCTCCGCCCGCGCGGCAGGAGCCGCACCCCCAGCCAGGCGACGCCCTCCTGGATCGGCCGCGGCGCCGACACCGGGGCGCGCAGCTCTTGCTGGAGCCGGCCCAGGGCCGTCCGCGCCGCCGCGACCGCCTGCTCCGCCAGCCGCGCATCGCGCCCCAACACCAGCAGGTCGTCGGCGTAGCGGAGCACCGCCGTCCCGCCCCGCGTCGTCCCGGCCAGGTCGCGGAGTTGCTCGTCGAGGTGATGCAGCGCCAGGTTGCACAGCAGCGGCGACAAGGCGCTGCCCTGGAGCAGCCCGCGGCCGCGCTTCCAGAACCAGTGCCGCACCGTCGCCCCGCCCGCCAGCAACACCTGCTCGATCAGGCCCAGGCAGTCGGCATCGCTCACCTGCTGATGGAGCTCCGCCATCAGGAGCCGGTGATCGACCGTGTCGAAGCAGTTGGCCACGTCCAGGTGGGCCGCCCACGCGTAGGGCAGTTCGCCGCCCTCGGCAGGCGTCAGCAGCCGCACCGCCTCGGCCAGCGCCGCCGCCGGCGACCTTCCCGGCCGGAACCCAAAACTGCACGGCAGGAACAGCGGCTCGAGGATCGGCTCGAGCACCTGCTTGAGCGCCGCATGGACCACGCGGTCGCGCACCGTCAAGATCGCCAGCCGCCGCACCTGCCCCGGCCGGTTGGCCTTCGGCACCTCCACCCAGCGCGGCGGGGCGGCGCGGTAGCGCGCCCGATACAGGTCGTCGGCCAGCCGCGTCAGCCAGCCGGGTTGGCCGCGCAGCTCTTCGCAGGTGACGCCATCGACGCCCGGCGTGTTGGCGCCGTCGGCCGAGTACACCCGCGCCAGGGCGGCCTCGAGGTTGCGGCGGTCCAGCAGCGACGCCATCAGGTGGCGCACCGGCCGTGCCTCGCGGCCCTCGCGATAAACCTGGGCCTGCAAGCCGGACAGCGCGTGCTCCGGCGCATTCGTCAGCGTGTCGATCACGGTTGGTCTCCTCGGTCCTCGCACAGCAACCAGCGCCCGCCGGCCAGGACCACGGCCGGGGGCCTCACGTTGAGCGGCGCCCCGCGCGCCGCCCCCTCCACGGTCTCGTCCTGAGCCAGCTTCCACGCCTGAACGACGTCCTGCTTCAGGTCCATCAGCGGCGCCACCGCGTCGAGCAGCGCGTCGAGCGCCGCCCGGTCGCCGTCGAAGAGGAACACCGACTTCTGCGTGCGCAGCGCCTGCCGCTCGACGCGGCGGGCGATGCGGCGAAGTCTTTTCGGGTCGCAAATGTCGTAAGCGATGACGTAGCGCATCGGCCCTCCGCGTCCAGGGCCCGAGGGCCCACGTGAATAGGTACGCAGGGCTGGCCCGCGCAATGACAGTCCGCGCTCGCGATAGGCGGGAAACAACGTCCCGAGGGGGGACGAGGCGTGCGGCGCGTAGGGTGGGGCGCACCTTCGAGGCCCACCCGG
>JBBSEZ010000683.1:0-3481 GCA_038239195.1 Gemmatales bacterium | reverse complement strand
CTCCGCCGGGGCAAGCCCGGCGGCTCGCCCTTTTTCGCTTCGGAGTGGCCTGTCAACGAAAAAGGCTCGCTGTCATCTCCTGACAGCGAGCCTCGACGTCGGGGCGAGAGGATTCGAACCTCCGACCTCCTGAACCCCATTCAGGCGCGCTAGCCAAACTGCGCCACGCCCCGATCATAAAGTGAAGCTGTTTCATGGCTTACGCCCCACAGCATTTAGAAATACTATACGGTTTCCACCGTTTCGGCAAGGGTTCTTCCACAATTTCCACGCTTTACCCTGCCAAGCCTGCCACGCTTTGAATGCGGGAAAGGCGCGCTCAAGGGCCTTCTCTGTCGTTGAATCCCTGCCATGAATCAATCAAGTCCTCGCGCAGTTGGCCGATCCTCGCCCCTGGCGACCCCCGTGCAGCCGGCTCACTCAGCCCGGGCGCGAGTTGCCGCACCACCTCCGCGCGCTGCTGACCTGGGCGCGGCAGTCGAGGCGGATACATTGAATCAGGGTAGGCTGCATGCGGCAGCTGCGACCAGGTGATCGGTCACGGAGCTTGGGAACGCCACGGGGGCGCCGGTGAGGCTGGTCACTTTCTTCACGCCTCGCGCGTCTCTAGATCCGGGTACAGCCCCCGGTGGAAGCAGTCGAGGAACCCCTGCACAGCCACGGGCAGCGGCACCTCGCGGAGCTTGCTCTCGTAGAGCAGCCGTAGGAGCGTGCCACCCCCGCCGACCTCCAGCCGGCCGCCGATGTTGAGGCTGCGGTTGAGGTAGCGCACGACGGGGTTCATGAACGAGGTGCTGTCGCGCGCGCCCTGCGCACTGGCGGCGCGCAGGGTCACCGCGACCGCGTCGGGGGTGGTGCCCATGCCTTCGAGCAGGCGCGTGATGTGTTCCAAGGCAGCCTCCTGGGAACAGAGGGGCCGTCCCTGGGCCCGCCCTTGCCCATCCGTGGGCATCGAGCGATCTTATCCGAATCTCGATCGGAGGAACAGCCGGACGCGCGGCCCACTCCTCTGGTAGACCGCGCGGGAGGTGGGCCGGGGGTGACGGGGTCCACTGACCGGAAGGAGATGCCCCGTGTACCTACGTACCCCTGGAAGCGCTGAACCGCGGCGACTACCCTACCCACACTACAGCCCGTCGTCCGTACAGCCTTCGGTGCCTGAAGGAGTTCGCCATGCCAGTTGCTGTCCGCATCGACATCCATCTGAGCCACGTCCACGACAGTGACCAGACTCCGAAGGCCGTCAGGCCCGACGTGAAGGAACTCGCCGCCAAGCTCGCCGATGCCGTCGGGGACGCCATCATCGAGTGGTCAGGCGGCCCCGGCCCGCGCGAGGAGCAGGACGAGAACTTCCTCAACCCGCACACTTGTTGTTTCGTGATAGTCGCCAAGACCTACATCCGCAAGGATGTAAAGTGGCCGGGCGACAAACAAGGCCGGGACGCTGTTTATCTCGCTTCTGCCACCCAATCAGCCCGCCGAGAGCAGCCCGGCAGGGGATCGGGACCAGTAGCCGCCCGTCCGATCGCTTGATATAATCTGCCTTGCTGGGACAGCCTTTGCATCGAAGGAACAGCTTCCGGGAACGGGAGGAGACGGAGGGCAAGATGGCAGCGAACCCCAACACGCGTACACCTGAGCCGGAGGACGCCCTGGCCTACGCCGAGAACATCATTGCGACCTTGCGCGAGCCCTTCGTGGTTCTCGACAAGAGCCTGCTGGTCCGCACGGCCAACGCCGCCTTCTACCGGGACTTCCATGCCTCGAAAGAAGAGACGGAGGACCAATTCGTTTACGAATTGGGCAACGGACAGGGGACATCCCCCGGCTCCAGCTGAGGTGCAGCGGATGACCACAATTTTTCCAGCGATACAAGATCTGACTCGGCGAATACTCGCTGTCGAGGCGGCGCGCGCCAAAGCGGCCGACCCACAGGTCGATGAAGCGGTGAAGGTCTGTGCGAAGTTGCAAATGCCTCTCTCGAGATTCACGGGCCCCGCGGGTTTTTTGTCTCTGTTGTCTCGGGCTTTGGTACTGGCAAAGGCGGAAGTTCCTTCTCTCAGCGTGGTGCAGGTCCGGCCCGACGGCTCTTTGGTGGGATTCGATGAGATCAAGCATGACCGGGACGCGGAGGCATTGGAGAAGGGCCGCGTGGTCCTCGTGGCCCACTTGCTGGGACTATTGGCGACCTTCATTGGCGAATCCCTGACGTGGCGCCTCGTGCATGATGCGTGGCCGGATGCATCCATCGATAATACGGATTTGAGAGGGGAACAAACACCATGAGCACGCAGGACAAGGTAACGATTCGACAGCTGCCGACTGGTGTGCCTGGGCTCGATGAGATTTTGGGCGGCGGCCTGCCGGAGTTCTCCTTTAACATCATCGCGGGCGCTCCCGGCAGCGGGAAGACCACGCTCGCGCATCAAATCATGTTCGCCAATGCGACTCCGGAGCGGCCCGCCCTTTATATCACCGTGCTGGGTGAACCGGCGCTCAAGATGCTGCGCTATCAGCAGCAGTATACCTTCTTCGATCAAGCCAAATTGAATACCGCGATTCGCTTCGTCAATCTCAGCCAGGTCGTGTTGGAGAAAGACCTCGACGCGGTCCTGGAGGAGATCGTCCGCGAGGTCGGGGCAGCCAATCCCGACCTCGTCCTGGTGGATTCGTTCCGCACGGTCGTGCGCAAGGCCCAGGGCGCCGTAAGCGATGTGGAACTTCAGGGGTTCATCCAGCGCTTGGCCCTGCACCTGGCGAGTTGGCAAGCGACCACCTTCCTGATCGGGGAATACGTCGAGGAAGAGATTCGCGACAACCCCGTCTTCACCGTGGCCGACGGTCTCCTCTGGCTCTCCCAGCAGGCGGAGCGAAACTCCGTCGTGCGGAAGTTGCAGGTCGTGAAGCTGCGCGGGCAAGGCTCCGTGCCCGGGTTGCACACCGTTCGCATTACCGAGGAGGGGCTGCAAACGTTCCCGCGCACCTTCGGCCTCACCGGAAAAGCCGACAGGCCCAAAGGCCAACGGCGTTTGTCCACCGGCATCGCCAAGTTCGATGAACTCCTGCACGGCGGCATCCCCGAAGGCGACAGCGTGCTGATGGCCGGGCCTTCCGGCTCGGGCAAGTCGATACTCGCCACGCAGTTCATCGCCGAGGGCATCGCGAAGGGCGAGCCGGGCATCGTCGCCATCTTCGAGGAACTGCCCGACCAGTACGTGCGCCGGGCCACCTCGTTCGGCTTCGATTTCGACACGCCGCAGAAGAATGGCAAGCTCGACATCATCTACCTGCGCCCGCTGGATCTGTCGGTGGATGAAACCGTCCACGAGATCGTGGCCAAGGTCAAGAAGATCGGCGCCAAGCGGCTGGTCATCGACTCGCTGGCGGGCTTCGAGATGGCCCTCGCGCCCGGCTTCCGCACCGATTTTCGCGAGTCGCTGTACCGCATGATCGGCGCGCTCACCCGGATGGGCGTGACGAT
>JBBSEZ010000682.1:0-3501 GCA_038239195.1 Gemmatales bacterium | reverse complement strand
GCGGGGCAGCGGGTGCGGACCAATAACCACGTCGAGAGGACCAACCGCAAGCTGCGGTTCGACGAGAAGGTCCGGTACAAGTTCCGTACGCAAGGGTCGCTCGACCGCTTCCTCCGCCTCCGCCTGGATCGCATGGGCCGCCGGCCCTTGTGCGCCCCGCCACCAACCGCCGACCCCCCATCTAACCCCAAGACGGGCCCGGATAGTGCCCCGAATTCTGGGAGGGATTAGCGCTGAGTCTCAGAATCCGCCCCGCGATCAGACCATCGGCTGTTACCGCCTCCGGATGAATCGTCGCAAGGATCGTCCAGGAGTTTCCTGGCCCCTTTTCGCACTTGAGATCCAGCACAGGCCCTAGATCATGCGTGAACGTGAGCTCGCCCCGATCCTTGGGCAAGGAGTCCGCAGTGAAACGCAATAGGAGGCGGCGCGTCGCTGGTTTCCCTTTGTAGATCGCGCCGAAAAAGACTTGGTCGGGGATGGGCATGACCGGGGCCGCCAACGTCACTGACACAGGGACTGCCTTCTTCGTCGCGCGGGGCGAGTTTGGCGTCACCCAGATCTGTCCTTCGTGGCCTCCCAACCGCAAGGCTCTCGTTTTCACCTTGACGGAGACATCCCATGCCTGGCATGGCCGGCCTTCGCTTCTGCTTTGCTTTCGCTCCCGGCACTCCACGACCAGCCACCCCACGTCCGAGGATGCGGCAAGGCCCTTCCACATCTGGCCGGAGTAGTTCAACACCTCGAACGACCGTTCGGGTTCGCTGCCCCAACCAACTCCTGCAAAATCAAGGCGTTTCTCCGATAAGAAAAGCGCACTCCTCACCTGGGCCACCACTTCGAGATGCGCCAAAGGAGCGTCCTCTTCGTTGAACCACACCTCCACACGCTTCACGACATCCCCATCCTCAGGTGAGGACATGTAGGAGACGTCAATCTTGAACTCTCCGCCAGGCGGCACCCTCCTGTCTGAGCTACTTGTCACCGTGCAGGTGCAGGGAGTATGAACGCGCTGGACGGTCCACACATGGCCGGCGGTGTTCGGAATCCGGAAAACGCAAGTTTGACTTGTGTTCGGTGCGATGATCCCGAAATCGTGGCGAATACGAAGCGGTTGGGCCCTCGCCAACTCGGGTTCCTCGGCGTCGGCAGAAAAATCTAGCGCGGCAGGTCTTGACGGCGAGAATCCTGGGAAGTGGTCCCACACCATCACTCCAACCCCTGCCGAGGCGAATGCAAAGATGCAAACACAAAGCACCTCTCGGCAGAATGGGAGACGCGACACAATTCCATTCCTCTCTTCGGCAGCGGTTCTGTCCCTTGCCACCCAACCGCTCGGGCGCCCGTCTGCTTACCGGTCATCGAGCGGAATGACAGGGCCCAGGCTTCTCATCGAGCGGAATGACAGGGCCCAGGCTTCACTCCTCCTCGACGCCGTGCAGCGCCCCTTTCTCCGCTTTCTCAAGCTGTTCGAATAACTTCCGCAACTTCCGCCGTTCTGCCTTTTCGATCGCAGAAGGAATTCGCCCCTTCGATCGGGGGAGCCTGGGAATGTCCACCCGCGCCTCCTCGCCTGGCTTTACGAGGATACGGAGATTCGTAACATCACCGATCACGCGGCCCACGAGGTGCGAGGGGCGAAAGGGGTCTCGACTCTTGTTCTCGGGAGCCAGATGGTAGCCGCTGGGAACATCGACCTCAATCAGTTCCGGCGGCACGCCCATGAACGTGAACGCTCCGTCCCGCCCCACTTCGAGTTCTTGGAAATCCCATGCTTCCCGACGGACGATGCAGAGCTTGAAGCCAGCAGGAAGTGGCTTGCCGCCCGATACGGTTACCCGACCGCGAACCCGGTAGCAAGGCACGGCCTTCAGGATAATCGGCGATACATCCTCGCCTTCTTGTTTTGTCCTTACCTTGACGACCGGAAGGCCTACTCCGAGGCGGCTGGCATCCTCCATCGTCCCATAGACGTAATAGTCCTCCCCGGCCCCGACGTTCCAGAAGTGGAAACGCCCGGACGCGTCCGTTCGCACCACCCGGTTTCCCAGGAACCGCACACTGCTTTGATCCGCTTGCACCAGCCCCACTGTCACCCCGCCAGCCGACGCGCCGGGGGAGACCACCCGCCCCGTGACGAGGACGCCGGACCTCATCTTGATAGTGTGGTGCTCTGCCTGGAGAGGCAAGACCTCCCGAATGGTCGTGGCAAGTCCCGCCGCTTCGACTCTCAGAGAGAGCGAGACGTTGGGTGTTTTCGATCGTAGAAGGAATTCGCCCCTTCGATTGGTCACGGCCCTCGGATCGACACCCGGGAGAGGCCCCCGCCACCGCGAGGTGGAAGTTTTCCAACCGATCGGTCGGACCAGCGCTCCCTGCACCGGGCCCCCCTTGGGGTCGAGCACCCGCCCGCTAAGCACATGCCCTTTTTTCAAGCTGCCGGGATCGATCACTTTGAGCCTGACCTTCAGCGACCCGTTGCGCGGGTTCACGTCGCGCACAAGCGCGGGTTCGAACCCCTCCGCCACGACAACAACCTGGAACACCAACACCGACGACAGCCCAGGTATTACGAAGGCCCCATCGCGGCCCGTGGCAGCCCGCTTCGCGCAGTCCGGGTAGCAAGTCGGGCAGTGGGAACTGGTCCCAACACGCACCTGGGCCGACACGATACAGACGGCGGCGTCGTTCACGGGGCGCCCGTCGTACTCGATGACACTGCCCCGGAGATCAACAGAACCGCTGTCCGCAGGGAACGGAGGGGCGGCTAACGCGACACAGATCAGGATCTTGGCGAGCATGGGCCCCCCGAATCCGTTAGCCGACTCTGGCCGTCGGTTGCTCCGAGGATCGAGCAATGCCTCTCGTGACGGGACCGTATGGAGCGCGCGGGACGCTTGCCGGCCATTGACTCCGAGAAGAACCTGCCTGAGTTTTGTGGCACCAAGAAGAGACTGGGGGACTCCACCCCCCCCACCATTAACTGACGCAAATCAGGATGAGATGTTAGCACTACAGCGCTAGTACAGTAGTTTGTTCAGGTATTTTTGGCGATTGGTGGGCGCTGCTTGGGGGTCGGGGACGACAGAACTACTGTACAAACCACTATACTAGCGCTGTAGTGTTAGAGTATCAGGCGCGCCACTCGACTACAAGGCCCTGCGCTGGATTATTTTCTCTTGTACCGAGAAGGGAGGGATCTGAGACTTCGCGGGGCTTAAATTCAACAGCCCGTCGAAGACGTCTTCGCTGGGTTGCCCGCGCCACGTCGTCGAACGACGCGGGCACCGTCAGCACGCTGGCCTGCTCGACCAGCCGGGCCTCGGGCCGGTCGCGCGCCATGACGTAGTCCCACGCCTCGGCGAGATGGCGCAGATAGCGCGCGGACACCTCGACGGGAGAGACGCGCGGGACGTCCGGGGGAGCGCTCCAGGGCAAGAGCGGGGCCGAGCGATCGACGCCGGGGTGACAGAGCCACGACTTGGCGGACGCGACGAGTCG
>JBBSEZ010000681.1:0-3503 GCA_038239195.1 Gemmatales bacterium | reverse complement strand
TCGGCATTGCCAGCGCTGCTCCTACGTGTCTTGGAATTGGTAGGGCTGTCATCAACTCTCTATACTGGGTTGGCGCCCAATACTGGATAGTCCCCGAACCGTTACACGAAAGATGAGTGATGACCTGCCCGTTCATGTCGATGTCGCCGCCGGTAAAGTTTGCGGCAAGCTGAACGTCCAGGCGACCCGTCTGATTCGCCCCGGGCCCGATAACGTCGATCCACAAGCTGCCGGCGCCGTACTGGTAATAACTGCCGTGAATGCGGAGCGTCCCCGGAAGGTCCAACATGGAGCCGGGATGCACGATCCCACCTGCGGTCGGGTCGTTCGCGATCCCGTTCGAGAGGATGCCCGAGAAGTCCGCGTTGTCCCCGAAGAAACTCCCCCCGCGGATCACGAAGATCGGCGCCGCGAGGTACGTGCCCGGTCCGGAGCTAATCGTCGTGATACCGCTGCCGGTCTGCAACGCGCTATCGGTGAAAACGACGGGCCCATTGCGGACCAACAACGTCCCTGAGTTGCTGAAAGGGACCATGACGTTCGTCGCAATGCCAGACGTCAGTGTCTTTTCCAAGGTGCCCTGGTTCGTGAACATCGCGTTTCCGAACGGTGCCTTGCTGATCGTCGTGTTGTCGCTGAGTTCGAAGGTCCCGTTGGGCGTGTTCGTCAGCATCCCTCCCAGGACGATTTCACCCCCCGAGATGAAGGTCCCGCTGTTGTCCAGGTTGCCATTCTCGGTCAGTTTGCCGAACTGGGATGTGCTGACGCCTGCGGCGAAGACCAGGTCCACGTTGGAGATTGTCCCCGCCCAACTGACCTGGGCCAACTGGCCGGCGCCGGGATCGACCGTCAGAGCCTGCCGACCACCCGACGGGAGCAACGACCCAGTCCCCAGGGCGCTCAAGTAGTTGCTCACCTTGATCGGACCTGTCAAGGTGATGTTCTGCGTGTACAGCGCTCCGATGGTCAGGCTGCCAATCGTGACGTTCAGGTCCGCCTTGCTCGCGGTGTTGTTGCCGTAGAGCCGCTCACCCCCGACCGTAACGTACTGCCCAGGGTCGAGGTTGAGGGAATCGCCCACTGCTGGGGCCACATTCGCAACGAGGCCGGTAACCGCGTCCCGCCAAGCAGCGGGGTTCCCCCAGTTGTCGTTCGCCGTCCCGAACCAGAGCAGACTGGCCATGAGTTCCCGGTCTTCGAGCGGCTCCAGGCACAAGCGGGGGGACGACGGTCTCCTCACGGTTGTTTGTGCTGCGGGGAACCAACCCTGGGTCGATGCCGCCAATCGGGTCAACGCCAAACGGACACGTTCCCAGATCATCGTTCAATCTCCTTCGCACAATCGTGGTGGTTGCAGAGCTTTTTTGTCGGCGGAAACCGACGCCGAGGTCTTCTCCGGGCCTCGACGGTTGAGAACTCAGTACGACAGAGGTAATTTCGAGAACGGCCTCGAACGCTCTTTCGAACCAGTCGCTTCTCAGCGGCGAGGCTTCCCCTGGATCGAATCGATCGCCTCTTGCGCCCTTTTCCGGAGAAGGAAGTCCTCGAAGTTTCTTGGGAGCTTGTTGGGGTCATTCAGGACCCGCGTGAGGGCCGGGACTGCCGGCTTGGCAGCAGGCCCCATTGTCCCCAGAACCCGAGCAGCGTCTTCGCGGACGGCAAAGGGTTGCTTGGGATCTTCCAGCAGCAGTTCGATTTCGGGGATGGCCTCTTTGGCGAGCGGGCCCATCCGCTGGAACGCTCCCAGCACGTCCTGGCGAAAACTCGCTGCGAGCTCCTGATCGACGATTGCTTGCGTCAGTAACGCCTTCCTCAACTCCGGCATCGCGCTGCTTGCGGCCGGGCCTATGGTGGCCAGCGCAAATGCAGCAGCGCGCCGCGCGGGGAAGTGCTTCTGGTCTTTAAGGGCATCCAACAGAGGAGGCATGAAGGACGGAAGTAGGTTTTTGTCGGTGAAAGCCATGTACCCCATCGCTTTAAGTGCCATACACCGAACCGCAGAGGGGCCCTTCCGGCTCTTGTTGATGAGGACGGGGAAGCCAACCTTATAGTTCCGCCCAGTTGCAGAGAGCCCCCACACCGCGCTGACGGCGATGCTCATCTCATACTGCTTCATGTGCGGATAATCCGGCACCCGATTATCCTCCACAGCGAAGATCAGTGCCTGAATGATCTTCGGTGATTTCGGTCCGTACTGGCCCGCAGCCCTGGTCGCGCAGTAGCGGACGAAGACGTCCTTGTCGCGCATCCCCTCGAGCACGACCGGGACCATCTTCGCGGATTGACTGCGGTACTTGTAAAACAACTCGAACGCCCCCGCCCGCACCTGCGGGCGCTTGTGTTGGGCCATGCGAAGAACGAGGGAGCAATCACCAGGGCGGAGCTTGCTTCGCAACTGTTCAACCGCCTTGTTCCAGACCATGACGTCCTTGTTGTCCATCTGCCTGAAGAGCTCCGCGATCTCCTTGTCCTGTTTTGCCTTCTCGGCGGCTGCGTCCGCGCCCTTTGCGGTTGGAGCGAGGAGGAGCATCGGGATCGCGAGCAGGATGGCTCTGAAGGCGAGCTTGTGTGACAGGTTTTTCATGGCTCCCTCCTTCCGCACATCACTTCAGACCTGCTGACAGCGGTGCGGCCGTATGCTGACCAACTCAAAGGACACGGGCGGGACATCGATGGCTTGCCTGCCCACCTTCCAATAGCCTCGTCGAGGGCGCTTTTTTACATCCGCTCGAAGTTTTTTTTCTCGAGTTGACGCAAGGCACTGATGTGCCGAGACTTGCTTCGTGGAGTTTCTCGCGTTCGCTGGCCCCTCCGAAGACGCCCGCGAGCATCGGATCAGGCGGGTGGCCTCGCGTGGGGGACGCGGGCTGGCGAGCCAGGACAGAGACCGTAGGATGGTCCAGGCGAGGGCCCTTTGGCGCGACGGCGACACAACTTCCTGGTTCCACCCTCGGGACGCCGTCGAGGTCGAGCGCCCGGCGCTCAGGTTTAGGGTGCTTCGGTTGCTGTCGCGCCTCCAGGCGAAGGCCTTGCTCGCCTCCCCTCGCCAGCTTTGAGTCGAAGTGAGGGCCCCCCGTGTCCGACCACCCGCTCCTCCGCATGGACGGAATCGCCAAGGCCTTCCCCGGCGTCCAGGCCCTCCGCGGCGTGGGCCTGGAGCTGGCCCGCAGCGAGGTGCTGGCGCTCGTCGGCGAAAACGGAGCGGGCAAGAGCACCCTCATCAAGGTGCTCGCCGGCGCTCACCGCCCCGACGAGGGCACCATCCGCATCGACGGCCGCGAGGCCCACCTGCACAGCCCCATCGACGCCCGCCGCGCCGGCATCGCCGTCATCTACCAGGAGCTCACCCTCGTCCCCACGCTCTCGGCCACCGAGAACATCTTCCTCGGCAACGAGCGCTCGTTCGGCGGTTGGCTGCGCCACGGCGAGGAGCGCCGGCTTGCCTTGCAACTCTTCGAGCGCGTCGGCATGGCCGTCCCGCCCGACGCGCTCTGCCGCGACCT
>JBBSEZ010000680.1:0-3511 GCA_038239195.1 Gemmatales bacterium | reverse complement strand
GAAGAGCCCATAGCTTTGCGTCCCCGCCTCACGACGGGTTTGCCTTTCTCGAGGACGGCCAAATGAACCGCGCGAAGGACGTATTTTCGTGTGGTTCGCCGTTCCCTTTCGGAGAGCGGCCGTTGCCGGTCCTCTCCACACAAGTAAGGTAGGCCGCATTTTCCGAGAATGCAAATCGCGCCGAAGATTTTCTCTTTGTCGCCCGGGTTTCTTGCCTCCCCCCTCGCGATTGCCCTGCGAATCCGCTTGCCGGCCCTGCTAGAATGATCCTGCCAATCGGCCGGTCGTCTTCACGGAGGCCCTCGCGTTGGAGCAGAGCGAAACGGCACTGATCGAGCTGGACAACGTGTCGCGCTGGTATGGCACTTTCCAGGCCCTGCGCGACGTGACGTTTCGCCTCGCCCCCGGTCGCATCGGCCTGCTCGGCCCCAACGGCGCCGGCAAGTCCACGCTGCTCAAGGTCCTCCTCGGCCTGCTCCCGCCCTCCTCGGGCTCCGTGCGCGTCCTCGGCCGCGACGTCGCCCGGGCCGGCGTCGAGTTGCGCCAGGCCATCGGCTACATGCCGGAGTCCGGCGCCCTTGTCCCGGGCATGCGCGGCGTCGATTACGTCGCCCTCGCCGGGGAGCTCTACGGCATGCCGCGCCGCGAGGCCCAGCGCCGCGCCCACGAGGTGCTCAGTTGCCTGGAGATGGAAGACGCCCGCTATCGCCAGCTCGAGGAATACTCCACCGGCATGAAGCAGCGCCTCAAGCTGGCGCAGGCCCTCGTTCACGACCCGCCCGTTTTGCTGCTCGACGAGCCGACCAGTGGGCTGGACCCTGCCGGGCGCGACGCCATGCTGCGCCTCCTCCTGGGGCTCGGGCGCGATCACGGCAAGTCGCTGATCCTCTGCACCCACTTGCTCGGCGACGTGGAGACTGTCTGCGAGACGGTGCTCATGCTCCACAAGGGCCGCGTCGTGCGCCAGGGCAACGTCGCCACGCTGTGCGCGCATCGGGAGGACCGCTATCGGCTCCAGGTGCAGGGCGACGCGACCGCCTTCTGCGAAGACCTCCGGCTTGAAGGCGCGCGCATCCTCCACGACAATAACCGGGGCGTGCTGCGCGTGGTGGTGCCGGAGGGGTGGGTGACGCGCGCCTTCTTCGCGCTGGCCGACAACCACGGCGTGCTGCTGCGCGGCCTGCAGCGCGACGACGAGACCCTCGACGAGTTCTTTCACCGCGCCCTCTCGGAAAACGAGACGGCGGGGGAGGCCAAGCATGGGTGAGAGCCAAGGCCGAGGAGGCCGGCCAGAGTTGCTGCACTACCGCCCCTGGCGCGGCAAGTTGCGGCCTCCTTCCGGCGGGCTGTGGCCCGTGGAAGCAGGAGCTCCCCCTTCGTTGCCGCGCCGCGCGCTGGCCCTAGTCGGCATGGTCGTTGCCCCGTTCGTCGCTTCGTGGCCCATCGCCCGGACCTCGCTGGGCACCATCTTCCGCCGCTGGTTCTTCTGGGGCGTCTATGCCCTGGCCATGCTGATGTTCCTGTTCTTCTTCTTCGGCCAGTACCTCATGGCCTGGGCGCGCACTCAGCTCGGCCAGGGCGACGTGCGCGCCGGCGGGCTCGGCCGGATCAACCCCAAGTTCTTCGTCCAGTTCCTGGCGGGCGCCCTCAAGCTCGATGGCTCCGGCGAGACGTTCGCCAACTTCATCTGGTTCGAGGGCTACATGGTGATGATCGTCCTGGCGCTGGCCGGCGCCATCCTCATCGGCAACGACCTGCGCTTCGACAGCATTGGGTTCTATCTCGCCAAGCCGGTCTCGCGCTGGCACTACCTGCTCGGCAAGGGCCTCGCCGTCGCCGTGTTCATCAACCTGATGACCACCCTCCCCGCCCTGGCCCTGTTCGTGCAGTACGGCCTGCTCGAGTCGTGGGACTACTTCTACGACGAGGGCTACCTCGCGCTGGGCATCCTGGGTTACGGGGCCACGCTGACCGTCACGCTCACCCTGATCCTGCTGGCGACCGCCACGGCGCTGCGCCGCACGGTCCCGCTCATCATGACGTGGACCACGCTGTTCCTCTTCTGCCGGCTGCTCTCCGTCGCCCTGGTCGATCGGCTCAACTTCGACGCGCGCTGGCGCCTGATCGACGTCTGGAACTCCACGTACGTCATCGGACACCGCTGCTTGCAGCTCGACCCGATGAAGATTCGACCTTCGCCACAACCGGAATGGTACGAGGCGGCCCTTGTCCTGGGAGGTGTAAGCCTGTCATGTCTGATCTTCTTGATCCTGCGCATCAGGGCCGTGGAAATCGTCAAATAGCGGTTGGCGAGCCGTTGCTGGAGGCCCGCGTGGAGCGCCCCGCTGCTCCCGCGCGAACCGCCCCACCAACCCCGAGCCACGAGCCGCGAACCACGCTCCCACCGCTGCTCCTGTGCGAGCGCGTGTCGAAGTGGTATGGCCCCGTGCTGGGCCTGAATCAGGTGACGTTGGAGCTGCGCTCGGGCATCACCGGCCTGGTGGGCCCCAACGGGGCCGGCAAGAGCACGCTGATGCGCCTCATCACCGGCCAGTTGCGCCCCGACCTCGGCAGCGTGCGCGTGCGCGGACTGGACGCCTGGAGCGCCGCTGCCCGCCGCCACGTCGGCTATTGCCCCGAAGTGGACTCGTTTTATGAGGAAATGTCGGGCGAGCAGTTCGTCGAGACGATGGCCCGGCTGTGCGGCTATCCGCGCCGGGAGGCGCGCCAGCGCACCGCCGAGGCGCTGGAACTGGTCGGCATGACCGGGCGGGCCGACCGGCGAGTGCGCGGCTACTCGAAGGGCATGCGGCAACGCATCAAGTTGGCCCAGGCGCTGCTGCACAACCCCGACCTGCTCGTGCTGGACGAACCGCTGAGCGGGATCGACCCCGTCGGCCGCCGGGAGCTTGTCGTCCTGTTTCGGGCCCTGGCGGAGCGCGGCAAGTGCCTCCTGGTGTCCAGCCACGAGCTCGACGAGCTGGAGAAGTTGACCGACCACGTCGCCATCATGTCGCGCGGCCGGATCGCCGCCGTCGGCGGGGTGGCGCAGATCCGCGAGCGGCTCGACGATCATCCGATGACCATTCGCGTGGACGTCGCCCGGGGCGAGCTCCCCCTGCCTTCTCCCGAGGCGAACGGCCACAAGCCCAGACTGTCCGACCGCCAGCGCGAGTTGGCCGCGTCGCTGGTGTCGCTGCCGGACGTGGTGGGCGTCGAGCTGCTGCCCGAGGACGGCCCCGACGATCCGCTTTGCCACGTGCTCGTGCGAGCCCGCAGCCCCCAGCGGTTCTTCCAGGGGCTGACGCGCCTGGTGCTCGAGGAGTGGTACGAGGTGCGGCACTTGCAGGCGCTGGACGAATCGACGCAGGCGGTGCTCGGGTATCTGCTGGGCGGCTCGCAGGTTTAGGATGACAGGGTGACAAGGTGAAAGAGTCATGGAAAACACGCCTGTTGCAAGAACTGCGGCGGAACAGGCTGACGCCGCTGCTTCCGTCACCGTGTCACCCTG
>JBBSEZ010000679.1:0-3559 GCA_038239195.1 Gemmatales bacterium | reverse complement strand
TCCGGTCGTCCCCGGGCCCCCCGAGCCGGGCGTGTCCGACGAGCCCCAAAACCTCGTCGCCGACGAGCCCCAGGCGGGGCCCGTCGCGGGCGCTCCACGCATGCAGCGCTGAAGAGTTACGAAACGATCATCGAGTTCGCGAGAGGCCCATCTGTCTACCCGGCCTGCTTGGACTTCCGGCCCGGCTTCGGCCCGCGCAACTCCCGGTGATCGACCCCGAGCACGGCCAGGATTGGCTGGTAGACCTCGTTCAGGAACACGTCCTCGTCGAAGATGCCAAGGTTCTTGATCGCCTCCACCCGCTGCCGCCCCCCCGCCAGCATGTGGACGGCCGGCATCTTGAAATTGAGCACCACGCGCTTCAACTGCTCCAGGGTCTCCTGGCGGTCTAATTCCAGGAAGAGTTGAACGACGCTGCGGTAGAAGGCGTGGTGGGCGCGCTCGTCCACGGCAATCAGGCCCAGCAGCTTCGACAGGGCCGGGTCGCCCCACTCGTCCACCTTGCGGCGCAGGTTGCGGTAGTGGAGGAAGGTGGCCAGTTCCTGCACCATTGCGTAGATGAGCATGCCCGCCGCGCTGTCCTGCGGCAGGCCCCATTCGTGGGCGAAGACCTCGCCCTCCATGTCGGCCATCTGCTCGTCGCTGCGCAGGCCCGACTTGAGCAGCCAGTCGCCCAGGGCCAACGAGTGCTTCGACTCCTCGTAGCCCCAGTTCGCGTGGAACCAGGCCCATCCCTTGTTGGCCCGGATCATAGGCAGGGCTTTGCCCACGTAGTCGGGCAGGTAGAGCTCCACGGCGCAGAACGACTCCACCACGTCGGCCACCTCCGGGCACATGGCCCGGTTGCACTGGGCCCAGGGGATGTCGTCCTCCAGGGACCAGCGCCGTTTCCGCTCGGCGAGCGAAAAGAACTCGCGGTAGAGGCGGTAGAGGCCCGCCCTCACGGCAGGGTCATCGGGCTGCAAGATACTGGCCACACCAAGGCTCCTTCCGGGTTGGTCGGCGCAGCGCCGGAACGTTTGCCTGTCCTCGACAGTTTCGCGTCCCCGGCGAGGCCTCGTCCAAGGAAGCACAAACGGGCTTCCGCGAGCAAGAGGAATAGGCTGTCTTCCCGCCCCTGTGCCTCTTGGCGCAACGAAACAACGAGTCGTGCGCAGGCGAAACAGGGCCTGTCCACAAGGATAGGATAAGGAGGGAGATGGGGTTTTTGCAAGGACAGGTTGCCCGACGCCCTTCGGGGCCCGGGTTGGCCTGTCGCGATGCGGGCGTTTGCGGTAGAGTTTCGCGCGCCTGGCGTTCCGGGACCGCCCCGTGCGGCCCGAGCGCCGACCTCACCCACGGAAGGGGCTCTTGTATGCTGGGCGGCATGAAGCTGCGCTGGACGGTGGGGCTATGCACGTGCTTTGGCGTGGTCGGTTGTGTCGGCCTCGGCCGGACACCCGACCGGGCCCCTCTCCCGAGCCCCGCCCCAGGGCCGCGCGCCGCGCCCGACCTGCGCATCCGCGAGGACGCCATCGTGCGCGCCCCCGACATCCCGCTCGTACCCCTCCCCTCTCTGCGCCCCGACGCGCCGCCCCCGGCCACAACCGCCCCGTTGCCATCGCCAGCCCCGGTGACGAAAGTCTCGCGCTCCCCTTCGCCGGCCGCGGCAACGAATGGCCCCGACGGCGCGCCGGCGCCTCCTCCGGCCGCAGCCGTGCCGACCACCGCGCGCGAGGTGCATCAGCAAGCGACCGCGCGCTATGCCACGATGAGCTCCTACATCGCCCGCCTGACGCGGCGCGAGTTTCACAAGGACAAGATGCAGCCGGAGCAGTTGCTGCTGTTCAAGTTCCGCAAGGAGCCCTGGAGCGTCTACTTCAAGTGGCTGGGCAAGGAAGGCCACGGGCGCGAAGTGCTGTACGTCAAGGGAGAGCACGGCGACAAGATCCACTCGCTGCTGGCGGAGGGCGATTTCCCGTTCATGCCCGCCGGCAAGCGCATGGCCCTCGCCCCCGACAACGTCTTCGTGCGCAACGCCAGCCGCCACCCCATCACCGAGGCCGGCATCGGATCCAGCATCGAGCGCCTCGGCACGGTGGTCGCGGGCGTGTCGCGCGGCGACCCGGGGGCGGGAGCGCTCAAGGTGCTCCCGGCGCTGGTGCGCCCGGAGTTTTCGCGTCCCGTGATGGCCCTGGAGCACGTGATCCCGGCCGGCGTGGAAGGGCCGTTGCCCGGCGGGGGGCGTCGCCTCTACTGCTTCGACCCGGAGAACAACTTGCCCGTGCTGATCCAGACGCGCGACTCGCGCGGGCAGGAGGTGGAATACTACTTCTACGATCGGCTCCAGTTTCCAGTGAAGCTCGACGCCGACGACTTCAACCCGGACACGCTATGGGGCAAGCCGCGCAAGCGGGCCGCGGCCGGGGCGGGTTGAGGGAGTTGGCGCTGTCACATTGACAGGAGGGCCCAGGTAACTCTGCCAGGCGAGGGCCATTTTTCGCCGCCGCGCCAGCGGGCGCTTGCTTTTCGCGCGAACGAATGCTCTAGTGGAGAAAGAGGTTAGGGCCGGCCAGGGCCTCGGGATGGATGGCCGGCATGCGACTTGCTGGAAGGGGAAGGAGCCTGAACGAGGGACTGTTGCGAGGGTCGTGCCGCGGGCCGCGAGAACCGAAGGCATGGCCGATGAGGTTTGCGGCATGTTGGCAACAAAGGAAGCGCAGGACTATTCGATCCTGATCGCGGACGATGACGGGAGCTGCCGAGAGGCCTTGCGGGACATCATGGAGCCGCAGGGCTTTCGGACGCTGCTGGCGTCTTCCGGCGAGGAGGTCATCGACATCGTCCGCGGCGGAACGGTTCACCTGGTCCTGCTGGACATGCACATGCCCACGCTGACGGGCCTGGAGACGGTATATCTGCTGCGGCAGATCAACGTGGTGCTCCCGGCCATCCTCGTCACCGGCGACCCCAGCGAGAGCTTGCTGCGCCAGGCCTACCAGGCGCACGTCTACAGCGTCATCCCCAAGCCGGTCAGCAAGAACATCGTCCTGTACACTGTCCTCAAGGCGCTGGCGCGCTTCTACGGCCAGCGCTGAGCGAGTTGGTCACCCCTGTTGTTTCACCCCGGAAGGAGCACCCACGGCATGAAAGTCGTACCGCTCAATGACAAGGTCCTCGTCAAGCGCCTCGAAGCGGAAGAGAAGACGTCGGGCGGCATCCTGCTGCCCGACAGCGCGAGGGAGAAGCCCAAGCAAGGCAAGGTCCTCAGCGTCGGCGAAGGCAAGAGGCTCGAGAACGGGAAGCGCGCGGCCTTTCAGATCAAGGTCAACGACCGCGTCCTGTTCACCTCCTACGCGGGCACCGAGGTGAAGGTCGATGAGGAAGAGTACCTCATCATGACCGAAGACGACATTCTCGCGATCGTGGAGTGAATCGCGAAACGACAATCAAGAAGGGGCGCCCTCTCCATGTTGGGGCGCCCCATGTTGGTGGTCGTGTCGGGGTGCCCCGTAACCCGCTCAGCGCCCTATCCCCCAAAACGATAATCGTAAAGATCCCCAAGATATTAGGCCCGTTG
>JBBSEZ010000678.1:0-3563 GCA_038239195.1 Gemmatales bacterium | reverse complement strand
CGCGCGGACGAACTGGGCGCGGGGGGTGTACATTTGACGCCCCAACCGTTAGCGGGATTTAACTCTGGGGAGGAGGCTGGCGTCGGGTGGGCCGAGTCTTCGCGGCCCACGGGTTTGTTGCGCCCCGGGTGGGCCTCGAAGACTCGGCCCACCCTACGCGAGCCTCGTCCCCTGAGTGAAATCCGGATCACGTTGGGAGAGTATCATGTCCACCCAGCGCGCCCTGTTCGTCGGCGCTCTCCTCGCCGTCGCCGCCGGCCTGACCACCGCGGCCGCCCCGCCGGCCTTGCGGAGCCGGCCCGGCGAGATCGCCGACACCGTCAAGGGGGCCGAGGGCCTCGACGAGGCCCTGCGCAACCTCCGCGCTCAAATGGTGACCACGCCCTCGCTCTCCCCGGCCGAAGCGCTCAAGCGTTTCAAGGCCCCGCCCGGCCTGGCGGTCGATCTCGTCGCCGCCGAGCCGGTCGTGCGCCAGCCCCTCTACCTCAGCTTCGACGAGCGCGGCCGGATGTGGGTCGTTCACTACAACCAGTATCCCTTCCCCGCCGGGCTCAAGGTCGTCTCCTACGACCGCTACATCCGCGCCAAGTTCGACAAGGTCCCGCCCCCACCGCCCAACCACTTCAAGGGCGCCGACCGCGTCACCATCCACGAGGACGTCAAGGGAGATGGCAGCTTTAGCAAGGTCACGACCTTCGTCGAGGGCCTGAACATCACCACCGCCGCCCTGCCCGGCCGCGGAGGAGTGTGGGTGCTGAATCCTCCCTACCTGCTCTTTTATCCCGACAAGGCGCGGGCCGACGTCGCCACGCCCCGGCCCGAGGTGCATCTCTCCGGCTTTGGGCTGGAGGACACCCACGCCGTCGCCAGCAGCCTGACCTGGGGCCCCGACGGCTGGCTCTACGGCGCCCACGGCAGCACCTGCACCGCCAAGGTGAAGGTCGAGATTGCCCGCGCCAAGACGACGACCGACTTCCTCGGCCAGGCCATCTGGCGCTACCACCCCGAGAAGCACGTCTTCGAGATCTTCGCCGAGGGCGGCGGCAACACCTTCGGCGTCGCCTTCGACGAAAAGGGCCGCCTCTTCTCCGGCACCAACTGGGGCCGCTACCGGGGGCTGCACTACGTTCAGGGGGGCTACTACGTCAAGGGCTGGGGCAAGCACGGCCCGCTCACCAACCCCTACGCCTTCGGCTTCTTCGATCACATGCCCCACGCCGGCAACGCCGACCGCCTCGCCCACACCTTCCTCTTCTACGGCGGAGGCGCCTTGCCGGAGGCGTATTGGGGCAAGATCATTTCCGTCAATTCGCTCCAGCGCCGGCTCCAGGTGACGCGCGTCGAGCCCGTGCGGTCCACGTTCAAGACCGTCGAGGAGCCGTTCTTGCTGACCACCGACGACGGGCGGTTTCGCCCCGTGGACGTCAAGACGGGCCCCGACGGCGCCCTCTACGTGGCCGACCTCTACGAGCCGCGCATCAACCACGTCGATCCGCGCGACAACTGGGACCGAAGCACGGGCCGCGTCTACCGGGTGCGGCCGACCGAGTACAAGCCCGCCCCGCGGCGCGACCTGGGCAAGATGAAGAGCAAGGAGCTGGTGGGGCTGCTCGCCCACCCGAACAACTGGTATCGCGACATGGCCCGCCGCGTCCTCGGCGACCGCAAGGACGCCTCGGTCCTCCCCGAGCTTCTCCGCGCCGTCGAAACCAAGCGTGGCCAGCTCGCTCTGGAGTCGTTGTGGGCGCTTCACGTTTGCGGCGGGCTGACCGACGAGGCCGCCGAGAAAGCCCTGGCCCACAAGGACGCCCACGTCCGCCGCTGGACGGTGCGCCTTCTGGGCGACGAGCGCAAGGCCTCCCCGCGCATCGCCGGGAAGCTCGCCCGGCTGGCGAGTACGGAGGTCGATCCGGAAGTGCGCAGCCAGCTTGCCAGCACGGCGAAGCGCCTCCCCGCCTCGGTGGCGCTGCCCATCGTGAAGGCCATGCTCGGCCCCAACGCCGACGCCAAAGACCCGCACGTTCCCCTCCTGATCTGGTGGGCCGTGGAGGCCAAGGCCGAGAGCGACCGCGACGCCGTTCTGGAGCTGTTCCGCGACCGGGCCGTGAGGGAGGCCCCCGTCACCCGGGGCTTCCTTCTGGAACGGCTGATGCAGCGCTACAGCACGGCGGGGGGGCGCGACAACCTCCTCGCCTGCGCCCGGCTGCTCAAGTCGGCGAGAACGACGGAGGCCAGGCGCGTGCTCCTGAGCGGGCTGGAAAAGGGCTTCACCGGGCGCTCCGCGGGCGAGTTGCCCAGGGAGCTCAAGGACGCGATTGCGGAGACGTGGGGCTCGGGCGGGGCGAGCATCGCGCTGGGCCTGCGGATCGGCCACCCCGCCTCCCTCGAGGCGGGCCTGCGCCGAATCGCCGACGAGAAGGCCGACCGGCGCGAGCGCCTGGAGTGCGTGCGCATCTTCGGCGAGATCGACCAGCCGACCTGCGTGCCGGTGCTGCTGGACGTGCTGCGCAAGTCGAGCGTGGGGGCCGTGCGCCAGGAGGCCCTGGCCGCGCTCCAGCGCTACAAGGGCCCCAAGATCGGCGCCGCCGTGCTGGCGCTCTACCTCGCCAGGTTGCCCGAGAAAGACGGCGTGCGAGCGGGGGCCCTCAACCTCCTGGCGAGCCGCCCGGCCTGGTCGCTGCAACTCCTCGAGGCCATCGACGCGAAGAAGGTGAGCCCGAGCTCGCTCCCGCTGGAGGTCGTGCAGAAGTTGCAACTCCACCGCGACAAGGACGTGAAGCGACTTCTGAGCAAACATTACGGCCGGGTACGGGCGAGCAGCTCGCAGGAGAAGGCCCGAGAGATGTTGCGCGTCGGCAAGGTGCTGAAGGGTGGCAAGGGCGACGCCAGCGCCGGGCGGGTGGTCTACAACAGCCTGTGCTCGAAGTGCCACAAGCTCTTCGGCGAGGGCGGCGAGGTCGGGCCGGACCTGACCGGCTACGAGCGCGACAATGCGCTCTACTGGATGGAAAACATCATCGACCCCAGCGCCGTGATCCGCGAGGAGTACACGACGTTCGTGATCGAGACGACCGACGGGCGCACCCTGACGGGGATCGTCGCCGGCCGCGATGGCCGCACGGTGACGCTGCGCGACCTCGAGGGCCGCACGACGCGCCTCGACCGGGCTCGCATTGAGGACATGCGCGCCTCGCCGACGTCGCTGATGCCCGAGGGCCAACTCGCCACGCTCAAGGACCAGCAGGCACGCGACCTGTTCGCGTACCTGATGAGCAAGGCGCCGCCGAAGCGCTGAGCCGGTCGGGGGCGGCGTGTCCGGCTGGAAAGCCGGACGTACGGGAGGCGTGCGACCGGCTTTCCAGCCGGTCGGGGGCGGCGTGTCCGGCTGGAAAGCCGGACGTACAGGAGGCGTGCGACCGGCTTTCTAGCCGGTCGGGGGGCGTGTCCGGCTGGAAAGCCGGACGTACAACAGGCGTGCGACCGGCTTTCTAGCCGGTCGAGGGAAGGCGTGTCCGGCTGGAAAGCCGGACGTACAACAGGCGTGCGACCGGCTTTCTAGCCGG
>JBBSEZ010000677.1:0-3565 GCA_038239195.1 Gemmatales bacterium | reverse complement strand
GCAGGACGCGACGATGGCCGAGGTACGCCTCATCGCGGTCAGCGGCTACGGCCAGCCGGAAGACCGGGAGCGGGCCAGGGCGTCGGGCTTCGACCTCCATCTCACAAAGCCAGTCGATCCGAAGGAATTACAGCGGCGGCTCGCGTCGGGCTGACGCGACACTTGTCGGAGGCTTGTCGGAGGACCGGGTGGAGGCAGGAGGACAAGTACCGCTCGCTGGAGGCCGATTTCAGCCACCACCTGGTCAACCCGGTCGAGCCTGCGGACATCGAGAAATTGCTGGCCGGGTCGAACGTGGCGAGGGCGTGACGGTCGCGGGGCTTCATGCCCGGCGTGACGTCGTGGCCAATACTCGAACTTCGCACGCGATGAGTGGATTCGGCGGCGGCGCGGGCCGCGTGAGTCGGCGGGGCGGCGGGCCGCCGGGCCCCGGCTTCTCGCCGCCCGGACCGGAATCTTACCCCTCGCCCTTCCCAATCGATCGAGGATGAAAACCGTGCCGAATTTCCGCAGGCCCCTCGCGGCCTCACTTCGCCACGGCGACCCCCGACCGTGCGTGGCCGATGACGCAGTTGATCTCCGCCCCCACGAGCAGCGCCAGGGCGGCGGCGTAGAACCACAGTAGCAGGATGATCACGCCGGCCAGGGTGCCGGACGTCTCACTCCAACTCCAGCCATGCACCAGGTAGGCCCGGAAGCCCAGGCTCGCCGCGACCAGGGTGACGACGCCGAACGCGCTGCCAGGCGTGACCCACTCCCACCCCCGCTCCACGTCCGGGCCGAAGTAGTAGGCGATCGAGAAGCTCGCCAGCAGGGCCGCGACCACGACGGCCCAACGCACCGCCGTGGCGGTGCCGGCGGCGACCCCGTCCAGGCCGAAACGGTTCAGGGCGTAGGGCCAGGCGAGGATCGCGACCAGACTGCCCAGCAGCAAGGCCAACTCGACGGCCGTCAGCACGACCGCCAGGAGCCGACGCTTCCACCAGGGCCTCCTGTCGCGTACGCCGTGCGCGGCGTTGGTGCCGTCCATCAACGAGACGAAGACGCCGGAGGACGACCACAGCAGGATCGCGAACGACACCGTCAGGACGCCGACGGGGGGGGCCGCCTGGATCTTCAGGATCTGGCCATCGATGATCGTGCGAGCCTCCGGGGGCAGGAACTGGCCCGCCACGGCCTGCAACTCGGCTCCGGGCCCGCTCGCGGGGCCGAAGGCGAAGGCGAGCAGGAGCCCCAGCAGCGGGACCAGGGACAACAGCGCGTAGAAGGCGATGATCGCCGCGCGGTCGATGGTCTCGTGCTCGTCGATACCCTGGCAGGTGCGGACCAGGAGCTGCCGGGCGGTCAGCCCGCCCCAGTCCCACAGCGGGCGAACCTGGATCGATGTTTGGGACACGCGGCCTGCTTTCCCCTCGAGCGGGTATTTCCGGAGGGACGCCATCCGGGCCACCGCGGCGAACTCTCACGCCGCGACGGAGACGGTAGCCTACGGGTTGTCGGGGGGCGGGCCCATCAGGGCCTGAGCGAAAGCGAACGGCGGGACCGGCGCGGCAGACACCCGCACATTCCTGGCACGAAGCAGGCGGGCCGGCCCCCGCTCGGGGCAAACGTCTGCATACTCGGGGCCGTTCTGGCCTTTGCCATCCGCCGGAGGCGGTGCGCTCCGGCGCGGGAAGGGGCCGGCGGCGGCGGGGTTCGCTATTTCGGAAATCGAGCCGGCCACCCCGGCCCGTGCCGCGTTCGGCCGGGCGATTTTTACCTGCCCGCCCCGCCCGTGGACCGCATCTCCTGCCAGAATCCTTGCTCCACCTCCTGGAAGCTGACCCCATACACGCGCCGGAAGTCAGCCTGAAAGGTGTCGGGCCGGCACGAGTTGTACAGGTCGAGGAAAGGCCCGGCCCCTTTACGGCGGAGCAGGTGATCGACCAGAGCCGCTCCGTAGGAGTACGACCAGGGCCACACGCGGTGATACCCCTCGGGGCCGAGGAACGACTCCAGAGGCAGGTCCTGGTGGCTCATCCGCAGGGCGGCCGCCCCCGGGGCCTCGGGCAGGCCCTCCGCCGCCCGGGCCCACCCCTCGACCAGCAGGCTGGGGGGGTCGGCGTCGTGCGCGGTGAATTGGAAGAGTAGCGCGCGGGCGACCCCGTGGCGGTCCACGTTCGTCACCGCGCCGGCCCTCCCCTCGCCCATCGCCACGCAGTTGACGCTGGAGCCCTCGGCGAGGAGGGCCGGGCCGCGCACCCATACGATCTTGTCATGCTGCTGCCTGCCGAGGACCGTCTCGAGGCGGGCCAGATGCGATTCCATGGCGGCCAGATCCCCGTGCGGGTCGGCCACGCCATCGGGGTAGTACATGACCAGCCGCTCGGTCTCGATCCGGTGGGGGTAGCGCCATTCCGCCAGCAACGGCACGAGACTCGTGGCCGCCAGGTGGCCGACTTTGCGGGCCAACGCCGGGCCCCGTCCGCTGACCACTACGCCCGCGAAGGCGGCCCAGACGAAGAGGGGTAGCAGCCCCACCCCGCCCCACGCGCCCCAGCGCCGGTGTTCCGGCCCGACCCAGGCCCGCCGGAGCCCGCCCAGAAGGATCACGACGCCCGCAGCGCCGCTCACGAGACTGGCGGGCAGCCAGAGCCAGGTGACCGCGTAACACAGGCCGAGGCGCTGCTGCACGCAAAGGCTGCCGAGCCCCATCGCCAACCCCGCCCACGACAGTACGGCCAGCCGGCGTAGCCAGCGCGCCCTACCGAAGCCTGGCGTCGATACCGATTCGTGTCGCTCGGGCTGAGTCGTCATGTGCGTTCCTCCGGCCGAAAAGATGTGCGATCGTCCCGATGCCGCGCGGCATTGACGCCCCAGGGCGGTGTCGAGCCGAGGGGGGTTACCATACCCGGCCCCAACTGACGTGTCAATCACGAGCCCCGGCCGCTCACCGCGCCGCTTCGCGTTTGGGAGGGCCCAGGTTCGCCTCGCCGGTGAGTCCGGCGACGTGAGCCCGCCCTGTCGCCGGGGTGCTCCGCCTCCGGCCGGCTTGACAGGCGGGCCTCGACTGCCCATGAGTACGTGCCCGGCTGCGGCTGCCACATCCTCGGCGTAAAGGTACTCGACCCCCAGAGGACCATCGGGCGGCGATCGAGTCCGCCAAGCTGGCGGCGGCGGTGGACGTTCCGGGCGAGCCGGTGTGGGCCCGGGGCGACCGCACGCGGCTGGCTCAGGTGGTCGGCAACCTGTTGCAGAACGCTGCCAAGTTCACCGACCCCGGAGGGCGGCTGGCGGTGCGGCTGTCCGTGGACCGGACGACGCAGCAGGCGGTGCTGGTGGTGGAAGATACGGGCATCGGGATCGAGGCCGAGTTGCTCCCCCGCGTGTTCGAGATGTTCACGCAGGCCGACCGGACGCTGGACCGCAGTCGGGGCGGGCTGGGGCTGGGCCTCGCGTTAGTCAAGGGCCTGGTCGAACTGCACGGCGGGAAGGCCGTTGCCGCCAGCGAGGGGCCGGGCAAGGGGGCACAGTTCACCTGCCGGCTGCCGCTGGACGGGGACGCGGCGGCCCCTCCTGAGGCGAG
>JBBSEZ010000676.1:0-3598 GCA_038239195.1 Gemmatales bacterium | reverse complement strand
CGACGGGCAGGGGGCGAGCCAGACGCAGACGTCGAGCAGCCTGGAGACGGTGACGGGGAGCGGATCGCTCGGCGTCAGCGGCAGCGGCCTGGGCAGCCAGGCCTACACGTTCAACAACACCGGCTCGGCGTTGCAGACGACGTCGGCGAACAGCACCAGCACGCTGCACGAGGAGGGGTCGTGGACGCAGGCGGGGGGCTACAGCCTGGCGTGCGTGCTGGCCACCGAGTCGGCGAGCAGCAGTTTCGCCGGGCAGGAGAGCTCGACGCAGACGATGACGGGCGTCAGTTACTCGGCGGTGACGGCGGGGAGCTCGACGAGCAGCGAGACGACGACGCACGACCTGTTCGAGGCGGGCAACTACGGCGGGGGCAGTTTCGCCCTGACGAGCTACGCGCTGGACGACCGCGACGGCAGCAGCAGCGCCGGGCACGTGGAGGCGAGCCGGAGCTCGCCGGACGGCAGTACGAGCGTAGTGCAGGACGACAGCGGGCACGAGACGACGAAGTTGCACGCGGAGGGGACCGCCTCGGCGGACGGGGCGACGTTCAACTATAGCTCTTACACATTCGACGACAGCGCGGGGGCGAGCCACGCGGAGACGCGGCAGGACACCAACGGCGCGGGCACGGTGTTGCAGAGCGAGAACGACACGAGCCTCAGCGACGAGCAGCAGAGCGGGACGGGCACCCACGCCACGCTCAGCGGCGGCGGCATGCAGACGCTGACCTATACGGAATCGGCGCCGGGCATGGTGGCCGTCAGCAGCACGACCACCCTGTCGTACGCGCGGACGGGGGCGCTGGCGCTGGTGGCGGAGTCGTCGGGGCTGGACCACGCCGACGCGGCGGGGCTGCGGTTGGCATCGGCGCCGACGTCGCCGGGGGCGAGCGCGGTGGGGACGCTGGGATCGGTGCCGGGCGAGACGGTGGCCATCGGGGAGGCGGTGGGGGCGGTGGCAGGAAGCGAACAGGCCACGTCGGGCGGGGTGGAGGTGGCGCGGCCGGGGTGGGGCGTGCGGCTGGGGCTGATCCAGGTGGAGGCGTTGACGCCGGCGTGGATGAAGATCGACGCGGGGAAGTTGTTGCAGCAGATGCAGGGCTGGGGGCAGGTGCTGCCGGTGAGCAACCCGCTGGCGGCGCAGGCGCAGGCGGTGTTGACGCAGGCGGGGCAGGCGGCGGCGCGGGCGGCGGCGATGGAGGCGGCGCGGCAGCGGAAGGCTGTGGCGGAGGGGAAGACGGGGGACCTCGTTATCGATACGATGGCGATGCTGGACCGCAAGGCAGCGAGCGGCCAGCCGACGCGGATGGGGGACGTGGCCGTCTACGGGAGCGACGGGAACAGTTCGGCGTTCACGGCGATGCGGGAGGCGGGGGAGCAGACCAAGACGCTGCTGCTGTTCGCGGCGGCCGGGGCAGGCGCGGGGATGGGCGGGTTCGTGTACGGCCCGGTGGCGGTGATCAAGGTGATGGCGTTCGGCTTCGCGCATGGCGCGGCCATGAGCGTCGTCAGCGACCTTGCGAAGGGGTACGACTACAATAACAAGAAGTACAAGGACGACTACTCGCGGTGGGAGTGGGGCGCGTTCCGGGTGGACCCGGGGAAGGCGTACAAGGAGGGGCTCCAGGGCGGGCTGCTCGCGCCGACGCACTTTCTGCCGGGCGTGAAACAGGTCCTGGCATTGTCGTCCGCGGTCGATGCGGCCAACAGGGCGAAGGGGCACGAGAAGGAGGGAGAGGACGCGCAGGCGATGCTCGCGTGGCATCAAGCGATATCCGGCGTGCGCGGGCTGGCGCGTCTGCCGAGGGGCTCGGGGCGCGGCGGGCTGGCGAAGACGGGGGGGCCGAAGGCGCCGGAGGTGGCGCCCGAACTCACGAGGCCCTGGGGTGGGTCGTGGCCCGGGGCGACGGGGCCCCGGGGGGCGGTCAAGCCGGCTGGCGGCACACGCGCCCCGGGAACCGAGCCGAGGGCGGTCGCGCCGGCAACGCCGGCGGCCGCGGCCCCGGCGGGGGGCGGCCGTGGGTCGGTCGATCCCAGCCCGGCGAGCGTGGGGCGCCCCGCAGGGCCGGGAGCAGGGGCGCCGGCAGGGCTGACGGGCGGGGGAGGCTCGACGGGGCGCGGGTGGACCATGCCGCAGGCGAAGTCGGAGGGCGTGCGGTCGGGCAAGCCCCCCCAGGTGCCCGGCGGCGGTTGCTTCGTCGAGGACACCCTGGTCTGGGGGGACGAGGCCGAGGGCGAGGAGGCGGGGATGGCCCCGGAGTGGCTGGCAGGCGCGGCGGCGGCTTTGCTGCTGCTGGGGGGCGGCGCCTTGGTGCTGCTGCGGGAGCGCCGGCGGCGCGGGGCGGCGACGGCGGAGGCGTTGGCCTTGACGCGCGCGGAGCTCGACAGGCTGCTGCGGACGGGCCGGTTGCCGGCGGGCGAACCGGCGTGATCGCCGGGCGCGGGCTGCTGCTGGGCGACGGGGGCGAGAGGCGGGTGGAAGAGGCCGGAGGCGAACCATGAGCGCGGGGACGGCGAAGGTGGCGGGGCGGCGCGGGTGGGCCTGGCAGTGCGAGGCGGCCCTCTTGCTCGTGGCCAGCGCCCTGGCGTGGGCGCTACTCTCCCACCCCACGTGCTCGGCGTGGTTGAGGGGGCGGGCCGGCGCGAAGGAGAGCGCGCGGCCGCAGCTTCGGAAGATCCAGGACGTGCGGGTGGGGGACCGCGTGCGGGTGGACGAGGAGGTCGGGGAGCACGACCTGTCCCTCGGCGAAGAAGTCGATCCGGCGAGCTGGCGACTGCTGGAACTGAGGGCGACGAAGAAGGACGGGAGTTGGGCGGAGGTGGTGCTGTTGCGCCCCGACGTCTGGGTGGAAGAGCGCGGGGCGCGGGCGGGGCAGGACGCGGATCTCGGTCCCGGAGTGCGGCATCGACGGCGAGGCCGAGGTGCTGGCCGTGCGGCCGTGCCCGCCGATCAAGCCGGGCAACGGGCGCGTGGTCACGGGCACGTTCAAACACACCGCGGCGGCGGTGGTGGAAGTGTACGTGGACGGGCAGGCGGCGGTGGGGACGACGGGCAACCACCTGTTCTGGTCGGAGGACCGGCGGGCGTTCGTGCGGGCAGACGGACTGCGAGCCGGAGAGCGGCTGCGCGGGGTGGACGGGCCCAGACGGGTGGAGCGGGTGGTGCCGCGCGAGTCGCCCCAACCCGTGTACAACCTGGAAGTGGCGCTGGCCCACGTCTACCGGGTCTCCGGGTCGGGGCTGCTGGTCCACAACGCGGGGCCGGGGGATTGCCCGCCAGGTCCGAAGACGTGGAACCAAGGGGAACTTTTTCCACCACGGCAGGGGGAACTTTTCCCACCTCCGCAGGCGGGGCCTGCGACCCCTGTGAGTCCTGGAATGCCAGGATCGCAACTCAATCCTCCGACGAGTCCCAACCGGGGCCTTACCTGGGCCACTGAAAATACGGGCAAATCAAGACACTCGGCGCTAATCGCTCCCAGAATTCGGGGTACAAGTAGGGCCCGCTTTGGGGTTGGGCGGGGCCCCGGTGGGCGGGGGCGCGGCACTCAGGGGCCGGCGGCCCAGCCGGTCCAGGCGGAGGCGGAGGAAGCGGTCG
>JBBSEZ010000675.1:0-3635 GCA_038239195.1 Gemmatales bacterium | reverse complement strand
GGCTAGGAGTTGCCCCCCTCCTTTTCACCCCCCCGCAAGCCCTTGGCTAACTGTTCAAGCGTTCAGAAAATCTGCGAAAGTTCAGCCACGGGTCGCCCGCCCAGTTCACGAACCGAGCCCGCACCACCTGCTTGCTCAATCCCGGATACAGGCCCTCCAGAACGTCCAGGTATTTCTTCGTTCTCTCCTTCTCGCCCCGCCCCGCGAGCAGTTCCGCTGCCGGCCCCCCGCTGTAAGCGGTCAGGCACGCCTCACCCTCTGCCCCGATCTGGCCCGCCGTGCTTTCCCACGTCAGGCCCACCGGCCCGTCCGTCAGCGCTTCGGGGGCCAGGCCCTCCGCGCGCCACACGCGCCCCTCGAGGGCCACCAGGAACTTGACGCTGGTGCCCATCTGCGGCCGTAAGGTTGCCGGCAGCGGCGGGTCGAAGGCGATGCGCCCCCACGTGCTCGGCGGCACCGCCAAGACCACGTCCTCGACCTCGCGCTTCGCCCCGCTCGCCAGCGTGACGACGGCGCCGCCCTCCCCCATGCGGGCCCCGGCCACCGGCGTGCCGAGCAGCAGGCGGCCGGGCCCCAGCGCGGCCGCCAGTTTGTGCGCCAGTTGCTGTGCCCCGCCGGCGCAGCGGTAGGCCTCGCTCTCCGCCCAGAAGCGCTCCAGCCCCCCGCCCTTGACCAGCGCCAGGTGGGCGAGGTAGCTCTTCCACGCCGGCAGCACGCCCGTGCCGCAGGTCAGCAGCGCCGTCAGCCCGCGCCGGCACAGCGCGGGGCCTCGGAGCCCGTCGATCCACGAGCCGAGCGAGCGGCGGTCCAGCGCTCGCGCGTTGGGCGACTTCCAGGGCTCCTGGGCATCGACCTTCGCGGCCGCGTCGTTGAGCCGCGGCAGGGCCTTGCGCATCTGCTTCCACAGCCGCCGGGCGTCCTTGCGGGCGAGTCGCTTGCCGCCAAGCTCGAGGGGCGCTTCTCCTCGACCGTCCTCGTTGGCGTCGAGGAACTTCAGCCCAAAGCGCCGGGCGTAGGCCAGCCATGTCGGGTGGTTCGAGCCGATCAGTTCGCCCCCGCCCTCGACGACCTTGCCTTTCACCACGTCGGCAAAACTGACCACGCGCCCGCCCACCCGCTCGCGCGCCTCGACCACGTGCACGTCGTAGCCGGCGTGCATCAGTTCGTGGGCGCAGGCCAGCCCGCCCAGGCCAGCGCCCACCACGAGGACGCGGCGGCGCTGGCGCGTGGGCGGGGCAGCGCCGCCGGCGAACGACTCGCTGAGGAGCTGGGCGCCCGCGGCGAGCACGGCGAGGCGGAGCGCCTCCCGGCGCGTGAGGCCGTCCCAGCGCGGGGCGAACGCGCGGTGCAGGTGGACGAACAGCGAGAGCGACATTGCGGACGTCCTCGGTGGTTGAAGGCCCTCGCCTGTCCTACGACCGCAGCGCCGCCTCGGCCACCTCCGCCCCGACCAGCGGCGCCTGGCACGCGAAGTTCTCGCACACGTAGGTCGTCACCTGCTCGCCCACCGCCACCTTGCCCGCCAGCAGCGGCAGCAGGTCGGCCCGCGCTTCCTTCCCCGGGGCCATCAGCGCCACCACCTTGTTCGGCTGGAAGGCGCCGTGGATCACCCGCAATACGCGCTGGGTGTCCGCACGGCTCGGATCGCCCACCACGGCGAGCTCCTGCACCGGCCCGAGATGGAAGTCCAGCGCGATCAGCATCTGCCCCGCCGCGGAGGGGTGCGAGCCCAGCAGCTCGCCGTACAGGCCCAGCGTCTTCTCCGCCTTCTCCTGGAGCTCGGCCCGCCCCGTCAGTTTGACCAGGCGCAACAGCGCCGTCACCGCCACGGCGTTGCCCGATGGCGTCGCGTTGTCGTGCGGGTCTTTGCCCCGCGCGATCAGCGCCTCGTGGTCGCGCCCGACGTAGAAGAAGCCGCCCGCCGCCTCGTCCCAGAACTGCGACACCATCACGTGCGCCAGCTCCAGTGCCGACGCGATCCAGCAGGGCTCGAACGTCGCCTCGTACAGGCAGACCAGCCCTTCCATCAGGAAGGCGTAGTCCTCCAAATAGGCGTTGAGTTTCGCCTCCCCCCCCGCCCTCCAGGTGCGCAACAGTCGGCCGTCGGGGGAGCGCATGCGCGTCAGGAGGAAGTCGGCCGCGCGCGCCGCGGCCATCGCGTGTTCGGGCCGGCCCAGCACCTGCGCCGCCGTGGCGCAAGCCGCGATCATCAGCCCGTTCCACGAGGTCAGTACCTTGTCGTCCTTGCCCGGCCAGACGCGCTTGCTCCGCACCGCGAAGAGCTTCTCCCGCGATCGCGCCAGGCGCTCCCGGAGCTCCTTCTCGTCCAGCCCGAGCCGCTGCGCCGACCGCGCGAACGTCTCCCGGCGGTGCAGGATGTTCTTCGGCCCTCCGCCGGGGTGGAAATGGTCGTCCCAGTTGCCTTCCTCGACCACGCCGTACACGTCGGCGAACAGTCGAGCCTCTTGCGGGCCCAGAACGTCCTCGATCTCCCGGGCCGTCCAGACGTAGAACTTGCCCTCGACGCCTTCGCTGTCGGCGTCGAGGGTACTGTAGAACGGCCCTTCGGGCGCGGTCATCTCGCGGGCTACCCAGCCCAGCACCTCCTCGGCGACCTCGCGATAAAACGCCTCGCCGGTCGCCTGGTAGGCCTCCAGATAGCAGACGGTCAACAGCGCGTTGTCGTAGAGCATCTTCTCGAAGTGCGGCACCAGCCAGTGGGCGTCGGTGCTGTAGCGGGCAAACCCGCCTCCGAGGTGGTCGTAGAGCCCGCCCATCGCCATGCGGTCGAGCGTCAGGCGAACCACGTGCAGCGCGTCGGCGATGCCGAAGCGGTGCCAGGCGCGCAGCAGCACGCGCAGGTCCATCGCGTGCAAGAACTTTGGCTCGCGCCCGAACCCGCCGTGGGTGCGGTCGGCCACCCTGCCCAGCTTCTCGGCCGCCTGGCGCAACAGGTCGGGCGACAGTTCTCCCGCCGCGCCCTGGAGCTGGCCGACTCCTTGGAGGTGTTCCGTGATCTCTGCGGCAGCCTGTTCGACGTCGCCGCGGCGCGTCTTCCAGGCGTCGGCCAGCATGAGCAGGATGCGCCGGAAGCCGGGCCGGCCGTGATTGTCCTCGGCCGGAAAGTACGTCCCCCCGGTGAACGGCTTCAGGTCGGGCGTCAGGAACACCGACATGGGCCAACCGCCCTGGCCGGTCAGCATCTGCACCGAGGCCATGTAGATCTGATCGAGGTCGGGCCGCTCCTCACGATCGACCTTGATGCTGACGTAGTGCTCGTTGAGGATGCGGGCGATCGTCTCGCTCTCGAAGCTCTCGTGCTCCATCACGTGACACCAGTGACAGGCCGAGTAGCCGATGCTCAGAAAGATGGGCCGGTCGAGCGCGCGGGCCCGCGCCAGGGCTTGGGGGCCCCAGGGATACCAGTCCACGGGGTTGTGCGCGTGCTGGCGCAGGTAGGGGCTGGTTTCGTGGGCGAGGTGATTGGTGAAGGCCGGCTCGGTCATGATTGGCCCCGCGGGGACGGTTTTCGTCGCGGAGCCGCAGCGGGTAGGGCCCACCCGGTGGGGCAGCGGCGCGAAACCCCCATGCCGGGCGCCCCCGCCGCCCCGCGGCGCAGCCCGGGCGGGCCGTCT
>JBBSEZ010000674.1:0-3704 GCA_038239195.1 Gemmatales bacterium | reverse complement strand
TGGCCGGGGGCTCGCTGCCGGCTACAATTGCCCTTCATCCCCTCCGCCCGGAGCTTTTTATGTCCCGCCTGACGACCGCCGTTCCCGCCCGCTCGCGCGAAGAAAGCTGCGCCTCGCCCTGTGGGGAGGAGCGCGAGCGGGCGTTTCGCCCCAACTATCTCTCGTTCGCCGGCACCTACCAGTGCAACCTGAGCTGCCCGCACTGCTGCGTGCCGATCGAATGGCCCGACCGCCTCGACGTCGCCACGGCCCTGCGCTTTCTGAAAGAGGCGCGCGAAGAAGGCATCGAAGTGCTCGGCTTCACCGGCGGGGAGCCGTTCCTCTATCCCGAGTTCGTGGTGGCCCTGACGCGGCGCGCCGCCGAACTTGGCTTTCGCTTCGACAAGGTGATGAGCAACGGCGTGTGGCATCGCGACGCCGCACATCTGGAGGAGGTGCTGAGCGAACTGGCCGTGGCCGGCTTCACCGGCAAGCTGGGGCTGAGCGTGGACAAGTTTCACGGCGCCCACACGGCGAAGGCCGCGGAGTTCTGCGTTGTGGCGCGTAGGGTGTTCAATCGCGACAACATCATCGGCCTGTCATACGCCAGCCGCCGGCCCGACGCCGGGCTTGAGCCGGTGCGCGAGCTGGCCGAGCTGCTCGGCGCCGTCATCGACTGGTCGGATGCGCTGGGCCGCTACCTGATGGTGTCGCCGGACCTGACGATCACGCTCAACTGGAACCACCTGGCGCCGGTGGAGCGGGCTGAAAAGTTCACAGGCGCCTGGGACGGGACGTGGTTTGAGGAGGACTACTGCGAGGGCCCGGGGCAGGCGCTGATCTTGACGCCGCGCGGGGAGGTCAAGCCGTGCTGCGGGTTCGCGTCGGACCTCGACCAGTTGACGATCGGGAACATTCACCAGCACACCGCCCGCGAGGTGATCGAGCGCGGCCGCAACCACCCCTACGTCGGCAAGGTCTTCCGCGAGGGGCTGACGGCGATTCGGGAGGAGATACTGGCGCGTGACCCGGGGGCGCTGCCGGGGGAGACGTCGAACCACTGTTACTTCTGCTGGTACGTTCTTACCAAAAATATGGTTGATGTTCCTTTCTCCTGCGCCAAGTCCTCGGGCGGCGGGAGGATGAGCCTCCCGATGGTGGTGGGACAGCCGCCCCAGGTCGAACCGGACGTGCAGGGAGGAGTGGCGACGGCCTTACTGATGCGGTTCGACGGAAAGACCGTGTTCCTCGGCACCGCCCTTCCTCCCAGGGGGCCGCACGACAAGGGGGAAGAGTTCGGCCTTCGCATCGTCGGCCCTGCGGCGGTCGAACTGCCCAAGGGCCAGATGCGCTGGGAGGAGTACCAGGGCTGGATCGACGGACTACGGGGCGCGGGGTACACGCTGACGACTCATCGGATCGAGTCGGGTTGTGGCTCCTGTCGATGAGGCTATCCAGGGCCGTCACCCCCACAAGGCCCGCATTCTACGACAAGGCGAATGGCGGAAGCCGCTTACGCTGGTGTGCCGTGGACTTCGCCCTGATCTTCACCTGGGCGCATCGCGCGGCAGACTCTAGCCAACCCTGCGGGCCTCGGGTAGACTGCACCGATGAGGGGGCACGCGGCCCCCAGGGATCGACTGGTTGAGGAGAACGAGCAAGACCGAATGCGTGGCCGAAAGAGGGCCACGATAAAAACTTGATTGACGTGCGAACGTCAAGTTTCTGCTTCCAAGGAAAACGACCAACCTGAGCCGAAAGGCTCTTGAGTTACAGAGGCAGTGCTTGGTGGACGCTCCCGATACGGACCCGAAAGGGTTCCGTGGGAGCGTCGGCCAGGTGCTGTTCTGTAGCACCCTTAGGTCGGGGTTCCTTGGAGCGGCCCTGTGTTCGGCGCTCCTTTTTGTTTGCGCACTTCACATGGTCGCAGCCGCGACGACTACCCCGAAGTTTCACGAATAGCGATCACCGCTTCCGACTACCTGTCGCCCATCCGCGCGGCAGGATGATAGGAAGAATGCCCACCGACGCAGGCCAATGAGAGCAGCGCACCAAAGAAGCGGAAGGGTGAAGTAGGTATGGCGAGTCGATGGCACTGCCCCAGATGCGGAATGGCGATACCAGACCGTGCCCAAGTCTGCGCTTATTGCGGAGCCGAGTTTGTTCCTCAATGGACGACTGAGGTGCGAACGTGGCTGGAGGGGAAGGGCTGCGTCTGGATTCTTGGCATCTTGGGTTGTCTGTTTCTCCTTACCGCCCTTGTTACGACTCCGCTTGGTCCGATCTTGCTCGTTGTCGGGGCTTTGGTTGGGGTGGGCCTTCTGGTGCGGAAACTTGTGAAGAATGGAGGATGGGGTTCAGGACCCAATCTCAGAATGACCGCTCCGGCCATTGTGTGCAACTACAAGGAAAATGCGGTCAAGGCAAACGACGAGTATCTGAACAAAGTCATCACTGTATGCGGCAAAATCAAAGCAATCGAGGAAGGTGAAAACGGAGGGCAAAAAGTCACTCTGAAAGGGATAGAGCTTGGCGTGGTGGAATGCCATTTTCTTGCGAAGGAGCGCCGTTCAGTATCTGCTCTCACTCGAAAAGAAAAAATCAACGTGCGCGGAACGTGTCGTGGGTTGGATAGGACAGGCGATGTACAATTGGTCAATTGCAAACTTATTATTGAAGGACAGGTGGCTGCTGATACCGCCAAGGCAGGCTCACCGCAAAGGAAGAGAGTATTCTATCTCAGCCTTCGGTTCTGGATCATCCTGATAGGGTTCGGCTGGTTTCTCGTTGGCCTTGAGTTGACCTTGTTCGACGCCAGTTGGCAAGCTGGATTGTTTGGCATTCTTCCCGCATTATTTCTGATTGCGTTGGGAATTGTCCTTCCGTATTTCAGGAAATAAACTGTGTTCAGTATCCTCTGAAGCAACTACCCAGGAGTACAACGTATGAACAAACTGCTCGCTCTCCTGCTGCTCGTCGCGGCGACTCTCTGCGTGACCGGCTGCAACCAGACTGGCACCACCGACCAAACCAAGTCAGACGCCAAGAAGCAGGCGAAGGACGCCAACGCGGACAACGCGACCAAGAAGACGGACCCCGACAAAACCGAGGACAAGAAGCCCAAGGATTCCAAGGCGACTGAGGACAAGAAATCCTCGGACACCAAACTCACGGAGGACAAGAAGCCAAAGAAAGAGGTACTCTACAAGGGAAAGCCAGCCAAGTTCTGGGCGCAACAGTTGGAGGATCGTGACAAAGCCCTTCAAGTGGAGGCTCTCACTGCCCTGACGAAAATAGGGACCGATTCAGAGGATACCATTCCGGCGATCATTGCGGCCTACATGAAGGCTCAGATCGACGTTGATTTCAAGTTTGCTGATGCCTGCAAGCGGGTGCTGCAACTGCTGCCTCCTGAAGCCACGTTGGTCGAGTTTGCGAAAGCAGTCGCGGCAGAGTCCGACCAGAACAAGCGTTCTCAACTTGGCAGGGCTGCCATGCAAGACGTAATCTGGGAATACCGAGGAGAACGAAAGCAGGAGATTCAGCGGGCTATCCCGCCCCTGATCTCGATGCTCAAGCAGTCCACGGCTGTGTCCTTCGATTTGGCCAGAGCCACCCGGGGCCGGCCCAGGCCTACGCGGCTGGCCGGGATCGTTTCGCGGCGGGGCGGGGTAGGTCGGGCATGCGCTCCAGGAGCCAGGAAAACACGTCCTTGTGCTTCTGGC
>JBBSEZ010000673.1:0-3754 GCA_038239195.1 Gemmatales bacterium | reverse complement strand
GGGGGGGGGGGGGGGGGGGGCCCCCCGGGGGGGGGGGGGCCCGCCGGGGGGGGGCCCGGCGCCCCGCCCCCCCCCTTTTTTTAAAAACAGCCCCCCCCGGCCCGGGGGCCGGGGGGGGGGGGGGGTGTTTTGCCACCCGGGGCGGGGCGGGCGGGGGCCCTCCCCCCGGGGGGGGCCCCCCCACCCCGGGCGCCCCCCCCCCCCCCCCCCTCGCCTGGGTTCTGTCTCAAGCTCTGACCCCTGACTCCTGACATTGAGGAGTGCTTCTTTGAGCCCCGCAGAGCCTTCCCAGCCCCTGGCGATCATCGGCATCGGTTGCCTCTTCCCCCGCGCGCGCGGCCTCTCCGCCTACTGGTCGCGCATCGTCAACCGGGCCGACGGCATCACCGAAGTCCCGGCCACGCACTGGCGCCCCGAAGACTACCTCGACGCCGACCCCAAGGCGCCCGACCGCGTCTACGCCGCGCGCGGGGGCTTCCTCGAGCCCATCGACTTCGAGCCCGGGGCCTTCGGTATTGCCCCCAACGACGTCGAGGCCACCGACACCTCGCAGCTCCTCGGCCTCCTCGTGGCCCAGCAAGCCCTCGCCGACGCGGGCTACGCCACCGGCAAGATCGACCGCAAGCGCGTCAGCGTCATCCTCGGCGTCACCGGCACCCTGGAGCTGGTGATCCCGCTCGGGGCCCGCCTGGGGCACCCGCTCTGGAAGCGCTCGCTCAAGGATGCCGGGGTCGATGACCAGACCGCCGCCGACGTGGTCGCGCGCATCTCGGAGGGCTACGTCGGCTGGCAGGAAAACTCCTTCCCCGGCCTGCTCGGCAACGTCGTGGCGGGGCGCATCGCCAACCGCCTCGACCTGGGCGGGACCAACTGCGTCGTCGATGCCGCCTGCGCCTCCTCGCTCAGCGCCGCCCACCTGGCGGCGCTCGAGCTGACCTCCGGCCGGGCCGACCTCGTACTGACCGGCGGGGTCGATACGTTCAACGACGTCTTCATGTTCACTTGCTTCAGCAAGACCCCCGCCCTCTCGCCGACGGGCAACGCCAAGCCGTTCGATGCCTCCGGCGACGGCACCGTGCTCGGCGAGGGGCTGGGCATGGTCGTGCTGAAGCGCCTCGCCGACGCCCGCCGCGACGGCGATCGCATCTACGCCGTGTTGCGCGGCGTCGGCTCGTCCAGCGACGGCAAGGGCAACGCCATCTATGCCCCCAAGGCGGCCGGGCAGGTCGAGGCGCTGCGCGATGCCTACCGCGTCGCCGACGTCACGCCCGACACCGTCGAGCTCGTCGAGGCCCACGGCACCGGAACGCGCGTCGGCGACACCGTCGAGGTGACGGCCCTGACCGAGGTCTACGGAAGCACGGGGCGCGAAGGAGCGTGGTGCGCTCTCGGATCGGTAAAGTCGCAGATCGGCCACACCAAGGCCGCCGCCGGCGCCGCCGGGCTCATCAAGGCTGTCGCCGCCCTCTATCACAAGGTGCTCCCGCCGACGATCAAGGTGCAACAGCCCATCGACGCGCTTCAGCCGGGCCGTTCGCCCTTCTACGTCAACACTGAGAAGCGCCCCTGGCTGTCGTCGCCAAACCACCCGCGGCGGGCGGCCGTCAGCGCCTTCGGCTTCGGCGGCAGCAACTTCCACTGCGTCCTCGAAGAGGCCGATCCCGCCAAGACGACCATCGACTTCGACGGCGACGTGCAGCTCCTCGCCTTTGGCGCCGATTCCCCCGAGCGCCTGCGCCAGCAGGTCGCCGCGTGGGCCGTCCCGGACAAATGGCAAGAGCTGCGCGGCCAGGCCGCCCTGCTGCGGCGCGACCACCGCGCCGAGGCGCCGTGCCGGCTCCTGGTCGTCGTCCAGCGCGACGGCCCCGACGTGAAGCACGCCCTGACCAGCGCGCTCGAGATGCTGGCCAAGCAGCCCGGCAAGGCGTTCTGGCGCACCGTCGAAGGCGCTTTCTACGGCTCCGGGGCCTCAACTGGCAAGCTGGCGGCGATCTTCCCCGGTCAGGGGGCACAGTATCCCGGCATGGGGCGCGACCTGGCCTGTCATTTCCCACAGGCCCACGAGGCGCTCGCCGAGGCCGACCGCGCCGGCGGCGACGGGCCGCGCCTGGTCGATGCGATCTACCCCTTCCCGGCGTTCAGTCCCGAGGCGCGAGCTCAGCAGGAGGCCGCCCTGCGGCCGACGGAAGTGGCGCAGCCCGCCCTGGGCGCCGTCAGCCTGGGCGCCTGGCGCGTGCTGGAGCACTTTGGCGCCCGTGCCGACGCCTTCGCCGGGCACAGTTACGGCGAGCTGACCGCCCTCTGTGCCGCGGGGCGCTTGCGGTCCGGCGACTTCCATGCTCTTTCCCGATTGCGCGGCCAGCTCATGGCCGAGGCCGGCCGCAATGGTCAGGCCTCCGGCGGGATGCTCGCCGTGCGAGCCTCCGTGGAAGCGATCGTCGGCGTGCTGCGCGAGGAGGGCATCGACCTCGTCCTCGCCAACAAGAACGCCCCGCTCCAGACCGTCCTCTCGGGCCCGCTGAGCGAGATCGACCGCGCCGCGGGCGCCTTCGGCAAGCGAAAAATCTCGACGGTCCGCCTTGCCGTCGCAGCGGCGTTTCACAGCGCGGGTGTCGCCGGCGCCGCCGTCCCCTTCCGCGCCGCGCTGGAGAAGGTGCCGCTGGCGCCGGGGACCGTGCCCGTCTTCGCCAACACGACCGCCGCGCCCTACCCCGACGACGTCGGGGGCGCCCGCGAGTTGCTCGCCAACCAGCTCGCGCGGCCGGTGGAGTGGGCGGCGCAGGTCGAGCGGATGTACCGCGAAGGCATCCGCTCGTTCCTCGAGGTCGGCCCGGGCGGGCGCCTGACGGGCCTCGTCGAGGCGACGCTGCAAGGCCGCGACTTCGACGCCCTCGCCCTCGACGCTTCCTCCGGCCAGCGCTCGGGCTTCTTCGACCTGGCCTGCGCGCTGGCCTGGCTGGCGGCGCGCGGCCACGCGATCGACCTGACCGCCTGGGACGCGGAAGCGCCCTTGCCCGACACGACCTCGGCGGCGAAAAAACCTACGCTGACCGTCCCGTTGTCTGGGGCGAACTACGTCAAGCCGAGGGCAAAGCGCGCGCCCACCCCGCCGCGCGCCGTCGAGCCCGCACCTGCACCCAAGGGGGCACTGGTTCCGAAGATGAGCTCTCCCTTGCCCCCCGCCCCCGAACCAACCCGCCCGGCGCCGAGCGTCGAGCCGTCCGCCCTGACGCAGGCGCTCCAGATGACGCGCGAGAGCATGTCGGCCCTCCAGCGCATGCAGGAGCAGACGGCGCAACTGCACCGCCAGTTCCTCGACGGGCAGGAGCAAGCTCAGCGCAGCGTCAACGTCCTTGTCGAGCAACAGCAGCGCTTGCTCCAGGTGTCGCTCGGCTTACCGCTCACGGGCTATGCGGGAAGCACGGCCGTTCCGGCCGTGGCACAGCTTCCTGTCCGTGCCACGGCCGTTCCGGCCGTGCTTCCTCCTCTGGCCCTCGCCCCCATCCCCGCGCCGGCCCCGGTGGCGCTCCCTCCCGCGCCGACCCCGGTCGCCCGCATCGCGCCCCCTTCTCCCGCCCCGCACTTGGCGCCCGCGCCTGCTCCGGCGAGCAATGCCGGGGTGGAGAAGGTGTTGTTGGAGGTGATCGCGGAGAAGACGGGCTACCCGACGGAGATGCTCGAACTGGACATGGCGCTGGACGCCGACCTCGGCATCGACTCCATCAAGCGCGTCGAGATCCTCTCGGCCTTGCAG
>JBBSEZ010000672.1:0-3759 GCA_038239195.1 Gemmatales bacterium | reverse complement strand
TCCTGGCTCCTGGAGCGCATGCCCGACCTACCCCGCCCCGCCGCGAAACGATCCCGGCCAGCCGCGTAGGCCTGGGCCGGCCCCGGGTGGCTCTGGCCAAATCGAAGGACACAGCCGGCGCGGCGAACCAATCGCCCAGGCGGCTCAGGTGAGTGGCCTTGCGGAGCGAGCGCAGTTCCTCGCCCGTGTCCGGGGACCACAGGCGGATCGTCCCATCGGTGCCTCCGGTGGCGAGCAGTTTGCCGTCGGGGCTGAAGGCCACGGAGTTCACGTCGAAGACGTGCCCTTTGAGTTGCCGGATGCCCCGACCACCGGCAAGCCCCCACAGCCGGACGATCCCATCGCGGCCCCCCGAGGCCAGCAGCGTGCCATCTGGACTGAACGCCAGGGAATGCACGGCCGCCTGGTGCCCGCTCGCCGTGAGAAGGCACTCCCGGGTGACGACGTCCCAGATGCGGACCTCCCCAACGCCGGCCCCCGAGGCCAGCAGATTGCCTTCCGGGCTGAAGGCCACCGCACCGATCGTCCAGTCGAGGGTGTTGATGGCCTGGAGGTGCTCGCCGGTGTCGGCGCCCCACAGGCGAACCATTCCGTCGCCCCCTCCGACGGCGAGCAGCTTGCCTTTGGGGCTGAAAGCCACGCAGTGAGCGCGCGATCCCCCTGCCTCGAACTTCAGCAGGCGCCGGTCGTCGGTCGTGTCCCACACCTGGACGGCGCCTTCCGAGCAGGCCGCGGCGAGGCGCTTTCCATCGGGGCTGAAGGCCAGTTCCTCGGCCACCCCGCCGCGCGTCGGCAGGGCTCGCGAGCGGCGCCCCTGCGCGTGGGCCCACAGGTCGATGGAGCCGCGCCCGCCCGAGGCGAGTTGGGAACTGTCGGGGCTGAAGGCCAGGCCGTGGGCCCGCACGCCCCTCAACGCCCGCACTTCCTTGCCGCTCGCCGGCGACCAGAGCCGGACGACGTCGTCGCTCCCCGAAGAGGCCAGCCATTTCCCGTCCGGGCTGAACGCCAACCGATACACTTCCCCGTCGTGGGCGGTGTCAGGATGTGGCGGGACAGGCCCCGAGCAGGCCGTCCCCGCAAAGGCCAGGGCCACGAGCGGGGCCAGGCCCGCCGCAAGAGCTCCACGAAGTCGATCCGACACGCGGCGAGGGAACGGTGCAGTCACGAGGCGATCCTCCGTTCCAGCCGGACGGGCCCACGGTCCTCGATGCTCGCGCGCTCGGGGCCGCTCGGCAAGCAAGATTCACCACTCTTCGGGGAGCGACCGCAGGCGCCCCCTCTCCGCCCTCGCAGACCTCGCCCCCTCGCTTCAATCCGTCGGCCGGGCCGCCGCCAACCTCGCAAGGAAGCCTCCCTGCGGCAAACCGCTCCCTCACCACGGCGTCGAGGTCAGGCGGGGCTCGCGCCAGGACAGCCGGCGTGCCCCCCTCGAACAACGCCCCCGCGAGCACGCCAAACACCGCCCCAAGCAAGGCGAGGGCGGGCACCGCCCCGAGCGAGAGGAGCAACCTCGATCGGAGGTCGCCCGGGACGGACGGCCCGACCAGGGCGATCGTGCCCCCGAGCAGGCCGCCGACCAGGGCGCCCCACCTTGCCCCGCGCCAGGGAGCCACGACGAGAAAAAGCGTGGCGGCCAGGATCAAGAGTCCGCTCGACATGCCTTCGCCCTTGGTCTCCGCACGGGAAGGTGCCCGGGAGCGGGCAAACACTGGAATGGCAGTCAGATTGGAGACTAGCGGCGCGCCTGGCGCGCCGCAAGCGCATCCCCCCCGGCTTGCTGGGCGCTCGACGAGCGTTTCACAAGGTGGCCGACACTTGTCTGGTAGCCACATTGCCCAGAATGCGCGTGACAGGGCCCGTAATCTGGCGAATGCGGCTACGTTGAGCTGGCTGTGATCTTACGAGCCGCTCCGCAAAGGCCGGGAATTGCATGGCGGGCCGCGCCTCCGGAAGCGAAGGCCGGCTCGGCCTACCAGATGGGATTGACAAAGTCGTCGCCCTCCCGCCGGGGCCCGTGCGGGCCTTTCACGCGCCCCAGGGCCCACCCCGCCAGGAGCTGGAAGAAGCCGGCGCGGCGCAGGTAGGCGACCACGATCATCATCCCCAGGAGGAGTGCCAGGGTGGCGAAGTCGATCGCCCGAACCGCTTCGTCGAAGCGCAGCAGGTCTGTGGCGAGGACGGTGACCGCGCCCACCAGGGCGATGCCGGCCCGGTCGGTGCGCAGGCCGGGCAGCCGCCCCAGGACAAGCACCAAGTACGTTTGCGCGAACACAAGTAAGGTCGGTCAGAAGCTCAGCGGCGGCGACAGGGGGCCTCGACAGAAGGGCTTCGCGGCCAGGAGCGGCGCAAAGTTGAGGAGCGCGGGCGAAGGGGCTTCCCCCTTCACCCGCGCTCCTCGTTTTGCCCCCAACAGTCAATGCCGCGATTTAGCAGCAGCAGATCGCTTCCCCATTGAGCTTGCGGAAGTGCTCCTCGATGCGCGTTGCGTCGTCCGCGTGGGGCACGACGCCGAGGACCACCCCGCCATCGCGCAGGGCCTGCTGATAGGCCTCCGCGTTCTGCTCGGGGATGCCGAGGCCGACGAGCCCGCCGATCAGGCCGCCCGTGAAGGCGCCCGCGCCACCGCCCGCGAGGGCGGCCGCGATGGGGCCGGCGACGAGCAGGCCCAGGCCCGGCAACGCCAGGGTGGTGCCGATGGCCGCGACCGCCGCCAGCGTGGCGCCGACAGCCGTGCCGATGGCCCCGCCGATGCCCATGCCCTCGGCCGCGTGAGTGTTCGCCGAGATCGGCGCCCGCGGCGCCGTGGCGGCGAAGTGTTCGCGCGTGCTGTCCGACATCAGGACGCTGATCTCGCTGGCGCCGTAGCCCTGATTGATGACCCATTCGTGGGCCGCCTGGGCGTCCGCACGGTTGGTGAACAAGGCGCTCACCATCTGCTTCTTGCTCGCGGCATCCGCTCCTGTGGTGTGCATGATTGGTCCCTTTCTACGTGGGGGCTTGTGGAAGGCCGAGCGAACCGCCCGCCTCAGCCTGGGCTTGGTAGATCATTCCGCAATTGACGTGCCAGTACGAGCCCAATCACCTCCTTCCAGGAGGACCTCGGCAGCCCGGAAGGCGCGTCGTCCGGGGCCTTTTCCTCGTGGACAGAGGACATGCCTCTGCGCTCGCACAAGGCAAACGACTTCCCACCGGCTGCCCCTACTCTGCCCACGCACGTCTGGCGGGTGGGCAACGCGGCACGTTGTTTGCGGGCTCGAATGAGGCGCTCCGCCCAGGCGAGGACCGACCGAGCGAGGCCGCAGACGGGAGAACAACCATGGGGAACGCTTTTGTCGTCTTCCTCGTCCTGGCAACCTGCGCGGCCGACAAGGGCGGGCCGGCGACCGACAAGGAACTGGTGCCCCAGGCCCTGGCGGATGGGATCGCCACGACAAGGTTCGCCGAGCTGGCGGAGAAGCGCAGCAAGAACGAGAACGTGAAGGCGCTCGCGCGCCGCGTGCTCCGCGATCACAAGAAGTGGAACGACAAGCTCCTGGAGCTCGCGGGCACGCTGAAGGCCCCGCTCGCGCCCGAGAGGACCAAGGAACAGCGGGCCGCGCTCGTCCGGCTCTCGAAGTTAGAGGCTGTCTCCAAAGCTTTCCCTTATAGAACAAGGGTATGAGAAAAGCATACCCGAGCGACTTGACAGATGAACAGTGGGCGGTTCTGGAGCCCTTGATCCCGCCGGCGAAGCACGGGGGCCGGCACCGGACGGTGGAC
>JBBSEZ010000671.1:0-3762 GCA_038239195.1 Gemmatales bacterium | reverse complement strand
TTCGTTCTCAACCGCTCAGGCAAGGTCGGGTGGCCCCGGATTCAGGCCTGGAGCCCGCTCGAGGCCCTGCGCTCTCCCCGGCCGGTCGCGCGGGCCTCTTCCGGCGGGCCCTGGAAGGCGCGGACGCAGTTGCGGCCCTCGCGCTTGGCCTGGTAGACGGCCTGGTCGGCCGCCGCCAGCAGTTGCTCCGCCGAGTAGCCGCGCTCGGGGACGACCGCGGCCACGCCGAGGCTGATGGTAACGCGGTCGCGGATGGCGGAGCAGGCGTGTTCGAGGGCCAGTTCCTCAATGCTCTTGCGCAGCGTCTCGGCGACCACCAGGGCCCCGCGGACGCCGGTGTGCGCCAGCAAAACCACGAACTCCTCCCCGCCGTAGCGGGCCACGCAGTCGCCGGGCCGCCTCGTGAGGGAGCTCAGCGTGGACGCCACGCGCGCCAGGCATTTGTCCCCCTCCGGGTGTCCGTAATGGTCGTTGTAGTTCTTGAAGAAATCGACGTCGATCAGGATGATGGAGAGCGGTAGCACGGCGCGCGCGGCCCGGCCCCACTCCTGGTTGAAGAGGATGTTGAAGAAGCGGCGGTTGGCGATCCCGGTCAGTTCGTCGAGGATCGACAGGCGGTGCAGTTCCGCGTTGAGGCGCTCGAGTTGCTGCGTCACCTCCACCAACTGGCGCTCGCGCGCCTTGCAATTGTCGAGCTCGCGCTTGAGGTTCACGGCGGAGCGCACGCGCGCCAGCAGTTCGGTGGGGCTGACCGGCTTGGCGATGAAGTCGCAGGCCCCCGCGGCGAAGGCCCGCTCCAGCGTCTCCTCGTCGGTGTTCCCCGTCAGGACCAGTACGGAGAGGTCGCGGAGGTGCGGGGCCGCCTTGATGCGCTGACACAACTCGATCCCGCTCAGGCCGGGCATGTCCACGTCGGTGAGGACGACCCCGATCTTTTTCTCCCCCGCAGCCTCCGCTTCCAGAAACTCGAGGGCTTCCTGCCCGCTCGCGGCCGTTCGGGCATGAGGGTAGCCGCGCGCCGTGAGCAGGGATTGCAGGCACCGGGTCGCGTCGCTGGAGTCGTCCACAATCAGCACGCACATGGCAAAACTCCCTCCGGAAACGCTGTCCAGCCGGGGCGTGTCGCCCCGGCCGAACCAGTCCGTCCGGGAGCCAGCAGTGCTCCCCTCGTTCTTTGTCCCGATGTTCGTTTATGCAAACCGCATGCCGGGCGGTGGGAGGGGCCAAAGGGGGCGTCGAGGCGGTGCGCTGCCCTCATGCTTCCTCGATGACCTCTTCCTCTCCCGCGCCCGGCTCGCGCTGGGGCTCGGCCACCAGGTCGATCCCTGTCGCGCGAAGCCGGGCGATCCAGCCGCGAGCGAAGGCGAAGCGGACGTCCAGGCGCTCGAGGAACGGCTCGGCCAGGTCGCCCAGCCAGGTCGCGGCATGCTCGTCGAGCAGCTGGCGCTCGCGCCGCTGGAGCCGCTCGCGCTCGGGGGCCGGCAGGTCGGGGCGCGCCAGCGCGACCTGAGCGCGGATGAATTCGCCGCGTTCGGCCTGGCCGTGCTCGTCCAGCCAATCGGCGTAGACCAGGCGGGGCGCGTCGTCGTCGGGGTGGGCGAGGACGTCTTCCAGGATGCCTTGTTCGTCGCTCATGGCTCGTCTCGCTGGGCCCGGGAGTGGGTCGTCTGTCTGGTGCCGCGGGGACGATTGTATTTTTCGCGGGGCGAACGGCAGGCATCGCGGCGATCCCCGTCATTCCGGGCCTTCGGCGGGGAACGCGAACTGGGCGGCGCCGACGACCAGCCGGGCCGCGTCAGCGCGATAGCGCTCGAGTCAGGGCCGGGCTCGCCTCGCCCATCCCCAGCATCCAGGCAGAGGAACCAGTACGCAGGCATCGACTTCCTGTCGGTTTCGCGGTGAGTCATCCGAGAAAAGGAGGGCCTTCTTGATCCGTTCGGCTCGGACGGCCCAAAAATGGATTGCCTTGCGCCCCCGACACACCACGCATCCCACTCCGGGCGGGTGCCCAAAGCATACGCCATCGCGGCCTCTTGTCAACCGGGCGAAAAGTCGTTTCGTTTCGCCTCCCCGGCAACGGGGCTTTGCTCCTTTTTGCCGACTTGAAACGAAACGCCCGCGGATGAAACGCATTGAAACGTAAGACAGTGAGCGCGCGCCACGTCCTCCTTCGGGGAGCCACGTGGCTGCCTTCTCGCCACAACTCCCTGCCACTCCCTGCCACGGTGGCAGGGAGAGTTCGGCAACGGAACAACCAACTTGGTAAGGAGTTGCGCGTTCGTATCGGGGGTGACTGCCACCCTGCCACCGCGCAAGGGGGAGTGGCACTCGGCGGGCGGACTTCGGGATGGCAGGCAAAGGGATCTCGTAACGTCGTGCGCGCTTCTGCTCGAATGCAGAGATGGCGAGCGGAGCGCCGTGGCTTGGCGCCTTGTTCCCCTAATGAAACGCTTTGAGCCGGGATGAAACGGAATGGCCGACTTCCGAGGTAAAAAAGAGCAAAGCCCCCGGCAATCCCCCGAACGAATTTTCCACGCCAGGAGCTCCTCGCCTTGTGGCCTTTTCCCGAAAATGTCCAGGCCCTCCGGTGGGCAGGAGCGAAATGCGTCCAGACAGCGTTTCCCCTTTGCGGCCTGCTCGCCGGCGCGGTAGTCTGCATCCTTCCTCCAACCTCCCTTCTCGAGGCGCCATCATGACCGCGCGTGTTTGCCTCGCCTTGCTGCTGGCAAGGGCCTTCCTCATCCCGGCACTCGTCCCTGCCCCCGCGGCGGCGTGCTGTCCCGCCCCGCCTCGCGGGAAGCCGGTGGCCAACGCCGATCAATCCGTGATCATCCTCTGGGATCCTGCCACGAAGACCGAACACTTCATCCGCCGGGCGTCCTTCAAGAGTGAGGCCGACGACTTCGGCTTCCTGGTGCCAACCCCCAGTCAGCCCACCCTGGCCGAGTCCGGTAACGACGCCTTCCCGTTCCTGCAACAGTTGACCGAGCCCGAGGTAGAGACGCACCCACGCCCGAGCGGCGGAGGGGGCTGCGGCTGCCCGAGCAAGAGCGCCATGAAGCCCCCGCCAAAGTCCGCGGGCGTGCTCGTGCTGGATGAGAAGGTGGTGGCCGGCTTCCACGCCGTCGTGCTGGAGGCCGCCTCCGCCAACGCCCTGGTGACGTGGCTCAAGGACAACGGTTACGCCTTCTCGCCCGAGGTGGAGGCCTGGGCAAAGCCGTACGTCGAGGACGGCTGGAAGATCACCGCCCTCAAGGTGGCCAAAGACAAGAGCGCCACCGATGCGCGGACGGTGACTGCTTCGGCGTTGCGCCTGACCTTCAAGACCGACCGCCCGGTCTTCCCCTACCGCGAGCCCGACTACAAGAAGATGGCCGGCGGGACCGGCGCGGGCCAGGACGGAGACGGGTGGCTGCCGGGCAAACGGCTGTTGAGGATCTATTTCCTCTCCGACGCGCGCTACCAGGGAGACTTGGGCGGAGGCGCCCGGTGGACGGGCAAGGTGGCCTGGACCAACAAGCTCAGCGCCGAGAACGGGGCAAAAGCGCTGGCGCTGCTGCAACTGCCCGAAGTCACGGGGCCGGCCGAATGGTGGCTGACGGAATTCGAGGACGATTGGCTTTACAAGGTGGCGCCCGCCGACCTGTATTTTTCGCGCGACGCCAAACAAGACGCGCTGAAGCGTGAGCCGATCATCCGGTACGTTTCCGCTCCCGGGCCCGCGGACGTCACGGCCTAAGCCCTTGCGGCCGCCCTGGTCTT
>JBBSEZ010000670.1:0-3772 GCA_038239195.1 Gemmatales bacterium | reverse complement strand
GTGGTCTCTTGGCAGAGTTACCGTAGGGGGACGAGCCTTGCTCGTTCAGGGGCCCGTGCCTCGCCGAGCGCCAAGTGGACAAACGATCAGAATAAACTCTCCGCCCAGTCTCAAATGGCCAAATCGAAGGACACAGCCCAAGTTTTTGATTCTCAATTGCCTCGACATGTCCCATCTGGCGCCCGCACCTTGGCCAAGTAATATCGCGGTGGCGATGTGCTTTTTCGTTGCACCGGGAACGTCTTGGGTGTTGGGACCGGTGAAATCAGGTATGTCGGCCTCTTTCCAGATTCCTACAGGTTCGATGACGGCGACATGCACCCAAGTTGATTCGGCTCGAACTCCAGGTTGCCGCTTCCCTTTGAAGGGAGTGACGAGTGGATAAGTCACCGAGATGTTTTGAAGACGGATCGGGTAGATTTTTGCCCAGACGATCCACACTGTCATCGTATCGACAACCGCTCCGCCCTTCTTCAATTTCACCTTGACCACGAACTTCTGTGGGGCATCTCTCGATACCTGTCGCATCTCTGGCGGGCCCCCCTTCTTGATGGCGACACCTCCTTCCCACTCAAAGACGTCGTCAAACTTCGTCCCCGCCTTGAGCGTCGCTTTCAGAACGACGAACGAACCGCCTTGCTTGGGCGAAACGTAGTGTTTCAGTCCGCCCTTCCCCTTCGTGCTCGGCACAGTGTCCCCCGTCACTCCAGCCTGATTGAGGTCGGGCACAATGGTCGCAGTCGGCATCGCCACGTTGATTTTCTTGTCCGCTTTCGGGCTGGCATCACCGGGCTTCATCTTGACGTCCTTATCGGCCGCTTCAATCTCCACCGTCCCGCCCTGGGTGCCTCCGACAAAGTTCGCCAGACACTTCCCGTCCACGTCGGTCACGGAGACTGGATCATTGAACAGCGCGCCATAGTCCGGCGGCGGCTCCCCAAACCCATTGTACACGAGCCCGCCTTCCGCGTCCCAGATTCGCGAAACCCTCCATGCGATAGCGTGATTTGCAACGCCCTTCCCCTGCCAAGTGGTCTGCACGCGCAGGGTGGCGGTGTCCCCTGCCTCTACGTTCATCGACACGGCGTAGAGAGCGCAGTCCGGGGGCCGAAACTCGACATCGACCTGGCCTTGAGTCCCCGGCCCGCGCACTGACACAGTTGCCTTGTACACAAATGGAGGGGTGCTGCTCAGATTGCTTGCCGCCGCGCTCGAGGTGAGTGTGACGGTGGCTCGCCCACTTGCATCGGTGACTGCCATTTGCGAGTCAAGCGAACCGTCGCTCGCCAGAAAATTTAACAGCACACCCGCTTGCGGTGTCCCACTCGATCCTATCAGTGCCGCGGTTAGCGTTGTCCGGTGGCTCGGCGTTGCTTTGCCGCCTGCGCAGATGGCGTTATTCGTCGCGGTGATGCTCAAACCAGGAGGGCCAACCGCGAACACGATGCTCGCCTCGTTGGTCCCCGACCACGTCTGGCCCCCTGTGATAGAGTACTTCGCCGTCGCGGTCACCGCGATCTTCCACGTCCCCGGCAGAGTACAGGCGACCCGAGCAAAGACCATGCCCGAGCCGGTGTCGGGGGCATCGATGGACATGGGGTAGGTGCCCGCCGGCGCGTCTTGCCATGCACCCCCCTCGGTGCGATAGCGGGCCGACTTTACCTTCCACGTCCAGACGGGGCCCTGCAGGGCAGAAGTGTACGGCCCCATGCTATTGATCGGCGTCCCGCCCGGCGGGCTAACAGTGGCCGCGAGCCCGACTGTCACCGTTTCTTGCAGCCTGGCAACCGGGGGCATCGGCGCCGAGGCCGTCACCGTCACCCGAAGGGAATCGACTACCTGGGACCGCGCACGTTGCGGTTCGATCAACGCGCACGTCAGCAGGAGGAGGGACAGACACGTGGCGTGGCGGCGAATGGTGGAACTCATGGCCTTCCTTATGTCGCTCGAAGTGCGGTCACTCGTTGCTCGTGCTGCCCTTGTCAAACGATCGGAGAGGCCACGCGAACAGGCCGGCGAGGTTCGTGGCCCTTCCCGCGTTGGTTCGAGCGCCCCGCCGAGCATCGACGACGCGCCTGGTACGACCCCGTATGCGGGAAGTGTGGCCCCACTCGCCGGCCACGCAACTGCCTCGGGACTAGCAGCCCGCAGGGGCCACGCCTTTGGTCCGCCGCTTTCGGCCTCGCGGCGAGCGACCTCGAAAGGTTCGATGCCGGTCGCTTTGTCTCCGCGAGCTCATGGCTTCTTGGGCTTCTCGCGCAACTCCCAGAGTTGGATGGTTCTCTGATTGACCGTCGCCAGCAGCTTGCCGTCGGGCGACAGCGCCGCGCAGCGGTGGGAGCTAAACGGTGCGCCCGGGGGGATGTCGGCGGCGCCGCGCAGCCTCCCGCCGACGAGCTCCCACCAGCAAATCCCTTCCTCCCGCCCGACGCCCGCGAAGACCAAGGCCTTGCCGTCGGGCGTGTAGTGCAACGCGAGAACCTCGCCGAAGCGAGGGCTATAGTTCAGCCTCGCCTCGCGGCCCCCGTCGGCCCTGCCCCACAGGTTCACGACGCGTTCGCCGCGGCCGCCCGAGGTGGCGACCTGCTTGCCGTCGGGGCTGATGGCCAGGACCGCCACTCCGCCTTTCTGGGCGTCGAACAGGTGGATCAGCTTTCGCCTGGACAGGTCCCAAATGCCGAGTTTGCCTTTCTTGCAGCCGGTGGCCAGCCATTTGCCGTCCCGCGACAGGGCCAGGACGTTCGCGTCGTTGTGGCCGGCCAGCACGGCGAGTTCCTTGCCCGTCTCCAGGTCGTACAGCGCCGCCGAGGCGTCGCGGGCGGTCACAATTAATGTCTTGCCGTCTGGGCAGATGGTTCCCTGCTCACCCCGCCGCCAGGGTTTCGGCGTGATCAGCCGGCGCCGCTTGCCCGTCTTGACGTCCCACACCTCGATGAACATAAACGGCACCGACGCAGGGGGCGAACTGCTACCCCCGCAGGAGGAGACGAGCGTCTTGCCGTCGGGAGTGAAGGCGAGCAGGTAGCCGCAGGAGCGAGTCTGGAGGGGAAACTTGGCCTTCTCCTTCCCTGTCTTCACGTCCCACAGGCGGACGTAGGCCCCCGAGGTCGGGTGGTTGCTGTCGCTTCCCACGCTCGCCAGCGTCTTGCCATCCGGCGAAAACGCCACTTGGTTGACACTTCCGCGGGGGGACTTGAACTCGGTATCTCGCAACACCTGCCCATTGGCCGAGTTCGGGCCGAGCAGGGACAGCGCCGCCCCGAGAAACAGGCTGGCGCTCACGGCTCGGGGCATCCCTCCCGATCTCCGGGGGCGGCTGGGGCGAGCTCCCGGCCAGCACGCGGGTTGGGGCACAATCTCTCTGGGTTCTGTCATTGCAACACGCATCTCTCTCTCCCGATGCGAGCTCGGGGCCGCTCGGCCCCCTGAGCGCTTGCCCGGCCCTCCTGCTCGAACAAGCGGCAGCGGTTGATCGACGGCGTCAGGGCCCAACCGTCTGCGTCAGGGGGGAGGACGTGCTGCCGAGGAAGGTGTCGTCCCCGCTGTAGACCGCCGTGATTTGGTGGCTGCCCGAGGCCAGCGCCGACGTGGTGAAGCTGGCCGTGGTCCCCATCATCCCAGGCGTCAGGGTGACCGTGCCCAGCAGGACGTCCCCGTCGTAGAAGCTGACCGTCCCCGTGGGGGCCCCGCCCATCATGCCGGAGACCATCGCCGTGAAGGTGACCGCCTGCCCCGGCGCCGAGTAGTTCTGGCTGGAGGAGGCCCACGTCAT
>JBBSEZ010000669.1:0-3794 GCA_038239195.1 Gemmatales bacterium | reverse complement strand
GCTTCTGCGAAGCGTCGCTAACCGGGCCACCTCGCGTGCATGGAGGCACACCGATGACCGACGAACGCACACCTGCGGGCCCGTCCCGTGCTCGCACCTTCGGGCCCGCCCTGCTGGCCTACCCGATCGCGACCGCGCTGACCGGCGCCCACTTCTGGGGCGACAGCGTCGATTACGCCGAGGGCGCCCTCGACGGCAACCATTTCTGGGACTTTGGCCATCTCTTCTGGCGCCCACTCGGCTGGCTGCTCGGCCAGGCCCTGCTCCCGCTGACGCCCTCTCTCGGCGCCGCCGACGAGCGCGCCGGCATGCTGATGCTGCTGCTGGCCGTCTGCTGGCTCGCGGGCCTGGGCAGCCTGCTGTTCCTGCGGGGGCTCCTGGCGGAGGCGGGCATTCGTCCCTGGCCCGCCGACCTGGCCGCGCTGGCCTTCCTGGTGTCGCAGACGTTCCTCAACTACGCTCAGACGGCGTCGTCCTACGTGCCCGGCCTGTGCTGTCTGCTGCTGGGCTGTTACCTGCTGGCCCGCGCCGCCCGACGGCCGGAGGGCTCGGGCCGGACGGCGGTCTGGGCCGGGCTGGCCCTGGCCTGCGCCCTGGGCTTCTGGTTCCCCTACGTATGGGCGCTGCCGGCGGCGGGGCTGCTCCCGCCGCTGCTGGGCGGTATCGACCGCGCCCGCGTGCGGCTGACGGTGGTGACGACGATTGCGTGCGCTGCGGGCGTCGCGCTGACCAACGCGGCCGCGCTGGCTGCCCAGGGCGTCTGGACGGCCGAGGGGGCGCTGGCCTGGGTGAAGGCGTCGCAGCACGGCATCACGGGCATCGCCGGCTTTCCGCGCATGGTGTTCGGCCTGGCCCGCTCGTTCGTGTATCTGGGCGAGGACGGCACCCTGTACCGCCGCTACCTGGGCAAGGACCCGATCAACCCCGTGACGCTGCTCGACCTGGTGAAGGCGAGCCTGTGGCAGATCGGGCTGTTCTACCTCTTCCTCGGCGGGCTGGTGCTCGGCCTGGCGCGCTCCGGGCGTGGGCGCCGGCTACTGGTGGTGCTGGCCGTCGCCGCCGCGCCGACGCTCGCCTTCGCCGTCGCCTGGCAGGGCGGCGACATGGAGCGCTACCTCCCGCTCTACCCGTTCCTGTTCCTGGCGCTGGCCGGGCTGTTCGGAGGCGAGCGCGTGCCGCGCTGGTGTCAGGGGCTGGCGGTGGCCTTCTTCGCGGTCGCGGCCGCGTGGAACGCCCCGGCCCTGGCCCGCCCCGTGCTGGAGCGGCGGCACCAGGAGTTGTCGGCGCGGGCAGGCGAGCTAGTGCCTCACATCCGCCCGGGGAGCCGGGTCTTCACGGTCAACGACGAGGTTGCCTTCCTGCGCCGCAACTACCCGCTCAACCCGCTCGGCCATCGGCTGCCGATGTACGGCGTCGTCGAGCCGGGCAAGACGGCGCTGGCCCCGTGGCGGACGTGGATGCGGAAGCGCGTGCTCGACACCTGGGAGCGCGGCGGCGACGTGTGGGTGACGCGGCGCGTGCTTAGCCCGACGCCGCGCCCCGAGTGGCTGTGGGTCGATGACCAGGCGACCGACCTGCGCTGGGCCCACGTCCACGGCTTCTTCAACAACCTCGAAACGGTCGAGGCGGTCGGCGGCGAGGACGGCTACGTCCGGCTGGCGCCGACCGAGGCGAACCGGGCGCTACTGAAAGCGCCGCGCGCCCGGTTCGCCCTTGGCCCGCCCCTCACTTCTTCGGAGGCGGCGGTAGCGGCGGAGGGAGAGGCGTCGGGGATTCCCCCTTCGGGTCGGCCGATTTCGCCGGGGCCGTCCCGCCGCCCGGCCGCCGGCCGGGACGAACGTTGCGCCGCGGGATGGCCCACTCGTCCCAGTTGACGAAGTTCCCGTCGTCGGCGGTGATGAGGAGGCGCAGCACCTTCTCGGGGATTTTCTTGTCGAACGTCACCACCGAGCCGTCGGCGAAGGCGGCGAGGAAGTGGTTGGGCAGGGCGCCCAATTTCGGCAGGGCCTTCTTGTCGTCGTAGGGCAGCTCGTCCGGCTTGGTCCACGGGACCGATTCGGCCGCCTCGACGATCATCAGCGTGTTGCTGGTCCCGTCGGGGATGCGAACGAGCGACAGCCCGACCGACGGGCCCTTGAAGGCCTTGACGGCCGGCTCGGGGAAGACCGTGCTGCGGCCGGTGAACACGCGCAGGAAGGTGTGGTGTCCCTTCGCCTTCACCCCGGGCGGGGGGGCGAAGACGTCCGGCATCTTGGCGAGGAGCTTCTTGTTATGGGCGCTGTCCCACGGCTCGTCGAGGTGGAACTGTTGATACAGGGCGTTCTGCTCGACGTACGGCAGGATGGCCACGCGCCAGCTCAAGAGCGCCTTGCCGTCCTTGCCGTAGATCGCCGGGGCCGGGAGGCCCCGGTAGGTGTCGTGGTACTGGTGCATGGCGATCGTGAGCATGCGCAGGTTGTTCTTCTGCCGCACGCTGGCCCCCGCCTTGCGCAGCTCGACAATGACGCCGGCGAGGGTGACCGGATCGACCTTGCAGCTCGCGCGGGCCTGGACGACGGTCTTGCTGCGCTCGACCTTGGCGGCGCGGAGGCTGGCCTGGGCCTTCTTGACCGCGCTCGCCACGGGGCCCTTCTCGCTTACCGGCAGGTTGCTGTCCGCCAGGAGGAGGGGCAGCCCCTCGCGCAGGACGTAGAGCGCCGTCCGGGTTGCGAGCACGCCGTCGCGCGCGGTCGCCTCGTCGGCGTAGTCGAAGATGGCGCCGACCTCGATTTCCATGCCGAGGTCGAGCGTCAGCGTCACCGAGCGGGCCTGCACCAGCGGCTTGTAGGGCAGCACGACCGCCGGCATCTGCTCGACCGCCTGCTCGTCCGCTTCCCTGGCGCTCGGCCGGGGCTCGCCTTTCCCCTCGACTTCGAGAACCTCGCCCACGCACGCCTTCTTGTTCTCCTCTGGCTTCTTGAGTTCCGGCTTCTTGAGTTCTTCCACCTTGTCGGGCGTCCTGTCGGGGGCCACGGCCTTCTCGGCGCGGGGAGCGCGGCGACTCCCCACCAGGGAGAGGGGGCGCAGCCCGACGACGACGTGGTGCTTGCCCGCCGCCACGCCGCGCGCGGAAGCAAGCGGGCCCGCAGTGCCGGGCTTGCCGTCGAGCAAGGCATGAATCCCCTCGATGGGGCCCTTGAGGATGGTGCGGCCGTCGAGCAGGTGCAGGGCCAACCCGCGTTTGCCCTCGGCGAAGAAGGCACGATCCTTGTTCTTCGTCTCGCGGAAGGTGGGGGGCAGGCCCTTGACGAGCTTGTCGCGGTCGTAGGCCTTCCGCGCGTACGCGATCAGCACGGGCTCGTTCTGCGTGGAGGCCACCAGCGTGGCCCGTTCGATCTCGTTGGGCGGCAGCGGCAGCGCGCGGAGCAATTCGGCGAGGGCGCTGTGCCGATCCATGCCGAAGGCCGGCAAGAGCTTGGCGACGAGCGGGCTGGCGTAGAGGTCGGCCACGCGCACGCTCACGAAGGCGTAGGCGGTGCCCGGCACCAGCGCCAGGTCGCTCGGCAGGACGGGGGCCTCTGCTTTGGGCTGCGCCAGGCTGGGGGCGGGGCCGCCAACCAGGGCTAGGACGGCGAGCAAGGCGAGCGCCGCTGGCGCTCGGCCGCAGCAATGGGGACTGGCGAACGCGGTCATCGAAGGTCCTCCGTGGATCGCGGCATGGAAGGGGTCATTTAGCCGCCCTGCGCGCAGGGCGCGTCGCACGCCGCGCCCAGCGAGCCGGGCGGCGAAATAGGGGGCGGGTGGGGCAGGACTTT
>JBBSEZ010000668.1:0-3797 GCA_038239195.1 Gemmatales bacterium | reverse complement strand
GGCATTCTTCACCTCCACGGCGCCGGCCTCCAGACCCTGCGCGACAAGCCGGCCTTCACGCGCCTCTTCGACGAGCTGGGCCTCGCCTGCGTCTGCCCGCACGGGAAGCGCTGTTGGTGGGCCGACCGCGTCTGCGCCGAGTTCGACCCCGCCCTCACGCCCGAGCGCCACCTCTTGCAACACGTCGTGCCGTTCTTTCAGGAGCGCTGGGGGCTGGTGCCGCCGGCCATTGGCCTTCAAGGGACCAGCATGGGCGGGCAAGGGGCCCTGCGGCTCGGCTTCAAACATCCGCAGCTCTTTCGCGTCGTCGCGGCCATCTCCCCCGCCATCGAACATCACGAGCGCTACGGCCAGGGCAGTCCGCTCGACGACACGTACGACAGCAAGGAGCAGTGCCGCCAGGACACGGCGCTCATGCACGTCCACCCCTCGCATCAGCCGCCCCATCTCTTTTACTGCACCGACCCCGAGGACCGCGAATGGTTCCGCGGGGCCGATCGGCTGCACGAGAAGCTCGGCGCCCTCGGCGTGGCGCACGTGGCCGACCTGACGACGCGGGCGGGCGGGCACGGCTGGGGCTATTTCAACCACGTGGCCGAGCGGACGACTTGCATGGCAGGCACCATCTCGTCCCCACTCGCCTTGCAATTGACGCTCGCCATCCGCGCGCCCTCTGCCCCGCCGAAGGCCCCACTCAGGCAGCGGCCGGGGCTACTGGAGCTCTGAGCCTGCATCGCCTTCACCGGCGACGTGGCCACCGTCGCCACCATCGCGCTGGCCGCGGCGTCAGGCAGCCACGAGTATCGCAACGCCCTCCCCGCTCAACTTTTCCACGAGCTGGAGAACGGTACCTACGGGCGCGACTACTTCGCCGCGCTCGACCGCCGGCTGCTCGCGATCGCCGGGCGCTGAGCCGTGGGGCAGGTCGGCGACCTGCCCACGAATGGAGCTTCTTGTTCGCTCACGGGTGCCGCGTGGGGGCGTTGCCGTTCGCAGCACGCGCGAATCGAGCAAGGCAATCTGCGAGAAACTGCTCCGTCTCCTTGCGTGTGTGCTCCGGCAGCGGCCCGGCCAGTGCCGCCCGATACAGGTTGATAGCCTTGGCCAACTCGCCGGCGTGCTGGTAGCAGGACGCGGCACTGATGCGGTGAACCGCCGCCTCTTGGTCCCGGGCGAGCGTCTCCAGCCGCGGCGCCACCTGCTCTTCGCCGGAAGCGGCCGCCAACCATCCGGAAAGCGCGAGCTCCGGCATCCCCATGGCCACCAGAGCGCGCGCTTTCATGATGATGCCACTCGTTTCGGTCATCGCGTCGAGAAGGGGTGGGGGATAAGGCCTAACCTTCGTCTTCGGCATCGACGGGCCCCTCCCAGGCATTTGCCGAGAAGCGGATGCGGTGTTCTGGGGTTGCGAACCCGCAGACGATCACGTACGCACCCCAGCCGAACGGGCTCCTGAGGGCTTGAGCAACTTTTTCACGGTGCCGGCGACCCAGTTCCGACAGTGTTTCTGTCCCACTTACCTCGAGAACCCGTGAAGCCGTGGGCGCTCGATAATCGGCCCCTTCCCCGCGGTTCGTGACGACAAGTTGTCGCAGACCAAGAACTCGGCGTGCCAGGGCAAACGCCAGCGCGACCGAAGCGAGCTCGACGACCTCCTTGGAAGGCATGGTCGCTCGCAGTCGTGCGGCTTTCTCCGCCGTCGCCTCCCTCCAAGACACTTCCAGCCGGAACCGCTCGGCCTTGGCGAGCCATCGAGCATCGATTCCCTCACAATCGACCTCAAAGGACGCCGGTGAGTCGGAGTACCGACTCATCGCGGTCACACAGGCCACGATGTACGGATCGAGAAACAACTGCGGATACCAATCCGCGACTTCCTCAATCGTGCATCGTAGAGTGCGCGGGGCCATGACGCAACGTGTCCCTGTCTCCTCGCTGCCCCGTCTGCCTTCCCCCTCGCGTCCTTCACCGTCAACCGGACGACCAGGGAAGAAGTATGAGAGGCCTCTTATCAACAATTGCTCCGACACCTCGGCACTGCTGCCGTCCTCGAGATTGATCCTGCCGCCGCGGCAACTCACTCGCCGCTCATGGGGCCATCCAGCAGCAGGAGGAAGCGCTGCTCAGACGGGCTGGCGAAGCGCTCGCGGAGCACTTGTCGGCCTGCGGCCGAGAGCGGGTTGGAACGCAGGTCGATGCAGCGCAGCTGACCCGGGTGAGGGGCTGCGGCCAAGGCACGCGCTCCGTCGTCGTCAATCCGATTGGACCCCAGGTGGAGGTGGGTCAGGCTGCCCAACCACCCGGCCTTCGCCAGCGACTCCAGACCGGCAGAGGTGATGCCGCAGCCGTCCAGCTTCAGCCGGCGAAGCGAACTCAGGTAAGGCGAGCGGGCCAACTCCACCACGCTGCGGTCTTCCGCGCCGCGGGCCTCCAGGCTTCGGAGGCGTGCCAGGAACGGCCACTGGGAGAGCTTCCGGGATGCGCGAGGCCCCAGCCACCCCAGGTACAGCCGTTGCACAGGGGCGACCGCGAACGCTCGTTCACCGTCCCCCAGCAGGGCGGTTGGGCTTTCGGCCATGATCGCGTTGACGAAGCCACGTTCAAAGATCCCGCCGGGAGAATGATCGTTGGGGGCGGGACGCCAGAACACACCACCCAAGGACGGCAACTCGGCCAGCCACGCGATCCTGTGCTTCTTCAGTAGCGCGACAACCTCCGTCGCAAGGGCCGTCCGGCGGTCCTGTGTGGCGGCGTCGTCGCATTCCGTCAGTCGCTGGAGCTCGCACTGTCCACGGATCAGCCTGGCCCGCTCGGGCCGGCCGTGCTCTTCGAGCCAGTCGGCGTAGACCAATCGCGGCACATCGTCGTCGGGATCGGCGATGAGGGCACGGATCAATCCCTCGTCATCCATCTGGGGCTCGCGGCTAACTTGTGAGTAGAGTGCGCGGGCGCGCGAGGCGGCGCACGGGTCGATGAGAACACCTCGCCGACTCGTTGTCAAGGCGGTGCTCGTCTTTCTCTCTTCCCCTTTTTTCCCTTCCGTCCCGCCCGCATAGGGAAGCATGACGTTGACCCCGGGCCCTCGCACCGGGAGGTTGTCGCTCAACCTGCTCTGCTCACAACGTACGCGCTGCGGCTAGCCTTGCTGAGGATGGGGGCGCTCCCTTTGGGCGTCCCTCCCTGTGCCCCTTGAGGCTTCACCCATGGCTGCGCGACGGGAACTCTGGCGCCACTCCTCGCCCTCCTGGCGATGCCGGGGCGCGACAGCGACGGGGGTAGGGCGCCCGGCAGATGAGCGCCGGGCCCGTCACCAAATGGGCGAGAATCGGTCGGGTCTCGGACAGTCAGCGACCGCGCGGGTGGGGCGCGGGCGGTGGGCCTGCCCCGCGGAAGACCGGCTGGAAAGCCGGTCCCACGAAGCGCCAGGCCCGTCACCAAACGGGCGAGTTTCGGTCGGGTGGCGGACAGTCAGCGACGCCGTGCGGGGGATGGGGCGCGAGGCAACGCAGGTTGGAGACCTGCCCCACGACGGCGGGCCCATACAATAAGGCCAGGCCCACCCGGAGGAGCAGATGAACGGCACCTGGACCACGGTGGAGATTGCCGGCAAGCCGGCCGACGTCTACGAACTGCCCGGCGGCGCGCGCCCTCGCTTTGGCATTCTTCACCTCCACGGCGCCGGCCTCCAGACCCTGCGCGACAAGCCGGCCTTCACGCGCCTCTTCGACGAGCTGGGCCTCGCCTGCGTCTGCCCGCACGGGAAGCGCTGTTGGTGGGCCGACCGCGTCTGCGCCGAG
>JBBSEZ010000667.1:0-3805 GCA_038239195.1 Gemmatales bacterium | reverse complement strand
TGGTTGGGGTGGTATGGCTCAGATGCTCGCCAACGGGCAACTGCCGCCGGGTTGCGGGCCGGGTGCACCGCCCCCGGCTCGCTTCGTCGGAGGGACGAGGATCAGCGACGCGAAGCCATCGGGCCGGGCAGTTGCGGGCCCTCGCCTTCCGGGACCTGCGGCAGCGCGGCGAGGTCGGGCAGTCCGGGGGCGACCGTCGGGGCCGCCACGCCCAGGTAGTTGACGGGGTAGTAGCAGCAGCTCGGGGCGGACCAGTAGTACCAGCAGGAGGTGCTGGGGCAGTGGTAGAACGTGCTGCGATACTGCGTGCTGTAGTAGTACTTGTTCCAGTGGTAGTGGTTGTGGCCGCGGTAGTAGGTGCCGTACCGGAAGCTCGTGCCATAGCTCCGCGAGTAGTTCGAGTAGTTGTGGCGGCTGTTGTAGCGCTGGCCGCGCGTGTTGCCGTAGCTGGCCTTCGTCCCGTGCCCGTAGCCGTAGCCCCGCGAGTGCATGGACCTCGACCGGCCCGAGGAACCGCCCTGCCCCCCCTTCGCCTCCGCCGCGCTCGTCAGGGCCAGGGCAAGGATCGCCGCACCGATGCCGAAGAGGGCCTTATTCATCACCGTCTCCGAGTGGTTGTTTCGAGGGAACGTTGGGAGTCGGGCGGCCCTTCGCCGTTTCTGAACGGGCCTTTTCCCTTCTCCGCGCTCTTGTTCTCGCGAAACCGGAGCTGTGACAGGGCGGGCACAAATTTTCTCTTCAGGACGAACCTCGGGCGGCCGGGTCGGGGACGACGCGCTCGAAGCGGAAGCCGCCGCCGGGACTGACGCTGGGCACGATCCCGCCAACGCTGGTGCCGTCGATCACCTGGCGCAAGCGGGGAGCGATGATGCTTGCGCACTGGGCACCCTGTTCGATGAGGAGCCAGCGCCGGCCCATCTTGTGAGCGACGGCGCCGGTGGTGCCGGTGCCGGCGTAGGCGTCGAGGACGAGGTCGCCGGGGCGCGTGCTGAGCTGGAGGATGCGCTGGAGCAGCGCCTCGGGCTTCTGGCCCTCGAAGTCGAGCCGCTCCCGGGCCATCGGGTTGATGACCTTGACGTCGGTCCACAGGTTGCCGACGGGCTGGCCTCGGTAGTCGTCGAGGAAGACGCGGCGGTTGGGCCGGCCCCGGCCGTTCCAGTGCAGCCGGCCTTCCGCGTCGAGGCGCTCGAGCTTGGGCCGGCTCATCATCCACCCGTAGCGAGGCAAATACCCCTTGTACTCGTAGCGCAGGTTGGCGCGCTCGCCGAGGGCGGCGTTGCGCTCCACCGGGGCGAGCATGCAGCGCCGGCCCTCGTGGAGGTGGACGAAGCGCTCGGCCACGTAGGCGCGGGTGTTCTCGTCGTCGCGCACGTAGACCGCCTCGATGGGGCAGGCGTCGCCGTTGGCGTACCAGAGGATGAAGTCGGTGACGTTGTTGAGCCGGCCGACGGGGTTGGCGCTGCCGCCCCGGCGCTTCCACACGACGTCGTTGACCCAGCGGGCCCGGCCGAAGACCTCGTCGAGCAGCACCTTCAGGTAGGCCTGCTCGCGGCTGTCGATCTGCACGAAGAGGAAGCCATCGGGGGCGAGGAGCTCGCGCAGCAGGCCCAGGCGGACGGCGAGGTTGCTCAGCCAGGCGGAGTGCGTCAGGCCGTCCGCGTAGTGGGCGAACGACGTGCCGGTGTTGTAGGGCGGGTCGATGTAGACGCACTTGACCTGCCCGGCCATCTCGCCGGCCAGCGCCGCCAGCGCCGGCAGGTTATCGCCCCAGATCAGGCGGTTGTCGCAGGGCCCCGGCGTGCCCGCCCCACGGTACGACAGGGCCTCGTCCTCCACCAGGAGGCACGGCGCGGGGCGCGGAGGCCCCTCCTTGCCGGGCCAGGTCAGTTGGGGCGAGGCGAGCTTGCTCATGCCGGCCATCTTACCGGGCCGGCGATGTTCTTGCTCGGCCCGCCTCCTTGATTTCGGCCCGCGCGCCCGGCTATGATTGGCGGGAGCAGCCGTTTCGCCCGCCACCTTCCGAGTCAGTGTCGCACCATGGCCGGTCCAGAACTTCGCCTGCAAACGCTCCGCCGGGCCGTCGAGCTCTTTCGCGACACGCCCGGCCGGGCCGGGCGCGTCGTCTCCCTAAGCGACGCGGACGACGTTCTGGTGGCCGGGGACTTGCACGGCAACCTGGAGAACTTCCGAAAAATCCTGCAAAAGGCCGATCTCGCCCGCCATCCGCGCCGCCACCTCGTGCTGCAAGAGCTCCTTCACGGGCCGTTCCACTACCCCGCCGGAGGCGACAAATCGCACCAACTCGTCGAGCTCGTCGCCGCGCTGAAGGGCCAGTATCCGCGCCAGGTGCATTACCTGCTCGGCAACCACGAACTGGGCCAGGCCAACAACCGGCGCATCAGCAAGAACGACCTCGACCTCAACCAGCTCTTCCGGCAAGGCGTCGAGACGGCCTACCGCGAGCGGGCGGCCGAGGTCTACGCCGTCTACCTGGAACTGTTCGCCGCCATCCCCGCGGCGCTGCGCACGCCCAACCGCGTCTACCTGAGCCACAGCCTCCCCAGCATCGGGCACATCCTGGAACTCAATCTGGCCCACCTGGAGCGCGACTCGACCGAGGCAGATCTGTGCCCCGGCGGGGCGGTGCATTCGCTGGTCTGGGGGCGCGACGTGCGGAAGGAAACCGCGGCCCTCTTCCTCCAGAAGGTGAGCGCCGACCTGCTCATCACGGGGCACGTGCCCTGCGACAACGGCTTCGAGGCCCCCAACGATCGGCAGTTGATTCTCGACAGCCTCGGCTCCCCCGCCGCCTGCTGTCTGTTTCCCGCCGACCGGCCGTTGACCCACCCCGAACTACTCGCCTGCGTCCAGATGCTGTGACCCCCTTCCTCTGTGCATCTTACCCATGAGCTTCTCCTTGCCTGCGACGCGCCCGCCGCTTCCCGAAACGCCCCTGGAGGCCCTCGGCCCGGTGGTGCGCGAGCGCGTTATCGTCGAGGACGTCACGTTCCTGCTCGATCATCCGGGAGAGTCGGACCGCCTGCTCGACCATCCAGCGGTGCGCGCCGCGTTCGCGGCCGACGAGTACATGCCGTACTGGGCCGACCTCTGGCCGGCGGCGCGCATGCTGGCCAAGGCAATCGTCCGCATGACCTGGGCGCCAGGCCTTCACGCCCTGGAGGTCGGCTGCGGGCTGGGCCTGCCGGGCATTGCCGCGCTGTCGAAGGGGCTCCGCGTCACCTTCAGCGACTACGACGGCACCGCGATCCGCTTCGCCGCCGACAACGCCCGGCTGAACGGCCTCACGAACTTCGACACGCTGCACATGGACTGGCGCTACCCACCGCCGGGCGTGCAGTTCCCGGTGGTGCTGGCGTCGGACCTGATCTACGAGATGCGCAACGTCGCCCCGCTGGTGGCCCTCATCAAGCAGATGCTGGCGCCGGACGGCTTCTGCCTGCTGACCGACCAGGACCGCGTCCCGTCGCACGTGCTGCGCGACACCCTCACGGCGCAAGGCCTCTCGTTCACCGCGCAGACGATGCGCGCCGGCGAGCCGGGGGGGCGACGCCTCAAGGGGACGCTGTACCGGATCGCGCACTCGGCGAGTTGACGCGAAGAACGCGTGAAACGGTCTTGGCCCGGATCGGTCCTTGCGACTACGATGGGGGAGGAACGAGAAGTCGCTCCCTTTTCTCCCAGGGACCGAGGGTGGAGGAACCGATGACCCATTTCCGTCGCGCAGGAATCGCGAGCTTGCTGCTGGCCTTGCTGTCGATCGCCGCGGCTACGCCTGCCCCCGAGC
>JBBSEZ010000666.1:0-3877 GCA_038239195.1 Gemmatales bacterium | reverse complement strand
GCGCGGGATGGGGTGGCGTTCGGACGCCCCGCGCGTGCGTTGTGGCCGGCTCGGGAGGGCCGTCCTACAAGGAGGCGTTTCCTGCCGCTCGCCTTAGCGCGGCGGCTTCCCCGCGGCACGCACGTCCCAGAGGATCGCCGTGCCGTCTTCGCTCGCCCAGAGCAACTGCTTGCCATCGGGCGAGAAGCACAGGGAGCCGACTTCCGCGAGGTTCCCGGGCAAGTTGCCGATCTCCTTGGCCGTGGCGGCGTCGGAGAGGCGGATGCCCCCGACCGGGTCGGCAAGGGCCAGGATGCGCTCGTCGGTGGAGAGCGTTTTGCCGTCGGCGCTGAAGCGCACCGGCCACTGCTCGCCGTAGTCGGTCTTCCAGGAGCGGAGGCGCTTCCGGGCCTTCACGTCCCACAGGCAGACCGTTCGCTCGAAGCTGGCGGCGAGGTACTTCCGGTCGGGCGAACAGAGCAACGTCATGACGTGGTGTTCGAGAGGGCCCGGCAGTTCGCCGACGCGAGCGCCGGTGCGCGCGTTCCAGAGGCTGACAACGTTCGGGTGGTAGGCGCCGGCACAGGCGAGCATTTCGCCGTCGGCCGACCAGGCGACGGCGAGGATTGAATGCAAGCGCGCGTCGAGGCGGCGCAAGGGCCAGCCGGTGGCGACGTCCCAAATGAAGACGGCGCCGTCTTCCCCACCCGAGGCGAGGGCCTTGCCGTCCGGCGAGAAGGTCAGCGCCCTCACCCAGCCCGACTGCTGCCAGCGCACCTCCCCCAGCCGCGCCAGCGCCCCGGGAGGCAGCGGGCCGGGCGGGACCGGCCCGACAGCGGCGGCGCTGAGGGAAACGCTCATCAAGCCGACGAACAGGGCGAGCAGGCCGGCGCGTGCGAACATGGTGTCCCCCTCCCGACCGAACTTCGGGCGACGTGCGTTCATGATACCGGCCAAACGGCCGGCGCGATTCAAAGCGCGCAGCCCTCACGAAGCACGGCGCGGCGCTTGAGCCCGACCTCCCGGCGTGCGATACTGCGGGCAGGGCCTTCCCTTGACGCACGGGCCATCGCATGAGCGACCACTCGACCGAGCCGTACGCCCTCGCCGAGGGCGAGGCCCACCTGCCGGAGGTGCCCGGCTACACGCTGCTGGGCGTGCTGGGCGAGGGCGGCATGGGCATCGTCTACCGGGCGCGCCAGCACAATCCCGACCGGGTGGTGGCGCTCAAGGTGCTGCGCGCCGGCCCGCATGGCCCCGAGGCCCTGGCCCGCTTCCGCCGCGAGGCGCAGGCGGCGGCGGGGGCGTCGTACCCCAACATCGTGCAACTCTTCGAGGTGGGCCAGCACGCCGGCCGGCCCTACTTCACGATGGAACTGGTCGAGGGCGGCAGCCTGGGGCGGCGCGTGGCGCGCTTGCCGCAGCCGGAACGGGCGTCGGCCATTCTGGTCGCGGCGGCGGCGCGCGCCGCCCACCACGCCCACGGCCGGGGGGTCGTCCACCGCGACCTCAAGCCCGACAACGTGCTGCTCGGCGGCGCGCCCGGCGCGCCGCTGGAGGAGTGCGTCGTCAAGGTCGCCGACTTCGGGCTGGCCAAGCTGGTCGGGGCCGAGGCGGGGGCGGGGGAGGCGACCCAGAGCGGGGCGGTGCTGGGGACGCCCGGCTACCTGGCCCCGGAGCAGGCGGCCGGGCGGGGCCGCGAGGCGGGCCCGGCCGCGGACACGTATGCCCTGGGGGCGATCCTCTACAAACTACTGACCGGCCGACCGCCCTTCGAGGCCGACACCTGGGTCGAGGCCGTCTACCGGGTGCTGGGCGAGGAGCCGGCGGCTCCGAGCTCGCTGCGGCCCGGCCTGTCGCGCGACCTGGAGGCGATCTATCTGAAGTGCCTGGAGAAGCAGCCCGACCGGCGCTACGCCAGCGCCGCGGAGCTGGCCGACGATCTGGGGCGGTATCTCGCCGGGAGGCCGGTACGGGCCCGGTCGGTGGGGCGCGTGGAGCGGGCCGTGCGGTGGGCGCGGCGCCACCCGACGCTGACGGCGGTGTACGGCCTGCTTCTGCTCGTGCTGGTGCTGGGCACGGGCGGGGGCGCGGCGGCGTGGCTGTGGCGCGAGGCCGAGGGGGCGAGGGGCGAGGCCCACGCCGCGCGCGACCGGGCCGAGCAGGCCGAGGCGGGGCTGCGCGTGGGCCTGCGCAACGAGCAGGAGGCGCGGCGGGGCGAGCAGTCGGCCCTCGAAGAGCTCGAACGAGTCACCTACCTCGACCGCGTTTACCTGGCCCAGCGCGAGTGGCAGGGAGGGCGTTTCGGCCCCGCGCGCGAGTTGCTGGCGTCGTGTGCGCCACGGCACCGCGGCTGGGAGTGGCACCACCTGAACCGCAAGCTCCGCCCCGAACAGTACGTTCTGGCCGGCCATCGAGGGCCCGTCAATGACCTGGCGTTCAGTCCGGACGGAAAGCTCCTGGCATCGGGGGGCAGCGACGGCGCGATGCGCTTGTGGGACGTCTCCACCGGCAAGCCCGTGCGCGCCCTCGCCGGGAACAAGGGCCCCGTCGATCACGTGGCGTTCGGCCCGGACGGCCGGCTGGTCACTGCCGGGAGTCGCGGAAATGGGGCGTGGCTGTGGGAGGTGCGGACCGGGAAGAAGGTTGTCACCCTCACCGTCGCCGACGGGGCCTCGCGCGTGACGTTCAGCCCCGACGGGCTATTGTTGGCCTCGGCGGGCGAAGGCGCGACGGTGGGGTTGCGGGACGGCCGCACGGGCAAGCTCTTGCGCAGCCTCGCCGGCCACAAGGGGGCCGTCCGTCACGTGACGTTCGCCCCCGACAGCAAGTCGCTCGCCTCGATCGGGATGGACGGCGGCGTGCGCCTGTGGGCCGCGCCCTCCGGCAAGCCCCTCGCCGCCCTTACCGGCCCCCCGCGGGCCTCCGTTCACGCCGCGTTCAGCCCCGATGGCCGGCAACTGGCCTCGGCGAGTTTCGGCCCCGTCCGCCTCTGGGTCGGCGAGGAGAGCGACGCCGAGTACGAGGCGCGCGCCCGCTCCCAGGACGACCGCCAGGCCGACGACAGTGAAGCGGAGCGCAACTGGTTTGCGGCCGCCTTCCACCTCACCGGGCGCATCGCCGAGCGGCCCGAAGACGCCGGCCTGCGCGCCCGCCGAGGCCGCGCCCGTGCCGAGCAGGGCCGCTGGGCGGAGGCCATCGCGGACTTCGCCCGCGCCGGCGAGCTCGGGCCCGGCGATGCCGTCGTGCGCGCGGCCCATGCCCGCGCGCTGCTGGCCTCCGGCGACGAGGCCGGCTACCGCCGCCTGTGCGGGCGCCTGCTCGACCGATTCGCGGCCACCACCGACGCCAGCGCTGCCGCTGCCGTCGCCTCCGTCGCGGGGCTGCTGCCCGGCGCGGGCTCGGCCCGCGTGGTTGCCCTGGCCGAGCGCGCCGTTCGCGGCGCCCCCAAGGACGCTGCCCGGCGGCGGGCGCTGGGGCTGGCCCTGGTCCGCGCCGGGAAGCCCCGCGAGGCGCTCCGACAACTCGAGGAGGCTTCCCGAATCGAGGGCCCTGCTGGCAACCCGGCGAACGACCTGGCGCTCTCCCTCGCCCACCGGGCGCTCGGGCAGGCGGGCAAGGCCGACTTCTGTTTCGAGCGGGCCGCGCACCTCCGCCGCCTGCGCCCCGTGCTCGCCGGGGGCGCGGTAGGGGGCGCCGGGCCCCTTCGCGCCCTGGCCTGGCTGGCCCTGCCGCCGACCGATTTCCCCGTCGCGGGCCGCTTGGTCCTGAACTGGGACGACGAGCTCGAAGTGCGAATGCTGGGCCGCGAGGCGTGGGCGGCGCAGCGGCGGGTGCCTGCCCCGTGACGGGGCGCCCCAGCGGGCGTGGGTGGCCTGGCCACCCACACCCATCTTGG
>JBBSEZ010000665.1:0-3882 GCA_038239195.1 Gemmatales bacterium | reverse complement strand
CCCCTGTTGATGTCTGCAACAGGGGGCTTACGCCCCCCGCTCGCCTTCTCCCACAGGAGAACTACTCTCTTGATCGAGCGCGGCGCCCTGCGGACTTGGGAGAGAGCGCGCCTATCTTTTTTCGCTCGCGCGCAGAAGGCGTCACGGCCCGCCGCTTCGGTAGGACCGACCGGTGAGGAAGATTTGGTTCATGGGTTCATGGCACACCCCGTGAGCCCAAACGGAAAGTCTGCACCCAAAGCGCTTCTCTGCGACCTTTCTCCGCATCCCCTGGCCGGGCATCACCTTGCAGCCTGGCACTCATGCTGGTTTGGCTGCAACCTATTTCGCCCCGCCCTGTACCTTTCACGATACGGCCTGGAACTCCCGCCCTTGCTTGCGGAGGAGCAACTTCAAGTTGTGCCGGGCCTCTCGGTTGCTCGGATCGAGGACGAGCAGGTCGCGCAACGCCTTTTCCGCCGCGGGCCAGTCTCGGCCTTCCCTCAGCAGAGCGTGAGTGAGGAGCACTCTCGGCCCGACGGCTCGCGGGGCGCGATGGATCGCCTCGGCCAGCGGGCCCTTGGCCAGCGCGAGCTCTTCGCGGGCAAGGTGCATGCGTGCCCGCAGCATGGCTGCTTCCGCAGGAGCAACGTCCGCCACTCCTGCCAACGCCTCTTCCAGCTCGGGCCAGCGCGCCTGGGCGAGGAACAACTCCGCCAACCCCAGCCTGGCTTGCCCTTCCCCGGGCCACTCCGCGAGCAGCGCGCGCCAGCGCCCCTCCGCCTCGGCCGGGCGGTTTTGTTCCCGGAGCACGAGGGCGAGCAGGTGGATAGCCCTGGGCCCGCGCAGCGCCCCATCGACGCTGGCGAAATACTGGCCCGGCTTCTGGGCCAGCAACTCGAGCAAACACCCTTCGGCCCCGCGCAGGTCGCCCGCCTCCCGGCTCAGGCTCGCCTCTTCGAAGAGCAGTTCGGCGTCGTCGGGGCACCGCGAGCGCCCCTCGCGGCAAACGGCCAGCGCCTCCGCGCGCTGCCCGAGTTGCCGGTGGGCCTGCGTCAGCAACACGTATAACTTTCGCACGATCGATGCGCCCGGCGCCGACCTCTGGAGGCTGCGGCGCAACAGCGGCAGCGCCTCGGCCGTCTGTCCCAGGTCGAGCGTGGTCCAGCCGAGATTGAACAGGGTGAACGAATCGTCCGGGCGCTCGGCGTGGTCCATGCGCAACAGCCGAAGGTTCCGCTCCAGCTTCCGCCGGCGCGTCGCGGAGACCCGATAACCGCCGTGATCGATCGCCACGTCGGCCCAGCGCACGCACCCGCCCAGGCGCTGGATGGCCGGGAGGATCTGCTCGTGGACGCGATACTCCCAGCGAATGAGGGGGAGGTTGCGGAACAGGCGCACCTGATCGAGCAGCCGCGCCGGGCCCTGGTCGGGGCCGAGCCGCGAGCGAACCTTCATCGCATACGCGTCCACCTCGTCGCCCAGTCTCCCAAAGAGCGCTTGCAGAGCACGGCGGTTGTCGTCGTCGAGGGAATCGTCGGCGTCCAACCACAGGGCCCACGGCCGGGTGACGTGACGCAGTCCCTCGTTGCGGGCCGCGGCGAAACTGTTCACCCAGGGGAGCTCGTACACCCTGGCGCCGAAGGAGGCCGCGATCGCGCACGTGCGATCCGTCGAGCCGGTGTCGATGACCACCACCTCGGAAAAGAGGTCGGCCGCCGAGCGCAGGCAGATCGGCAGGTTCTCCTCTTCGTTCTTCACCATCATGCACAGCGCGACGCCGGGCTGCTGGCCCGGCTGGATGGGGACGCGGACGACCTCGCGAGGCATTGCCGGGGCGGTCGCCGGCGCTGGCCCGCTCGCAGGGGCCTCGGCGAACCATGGCTCCGCCGGCACAACCTGCGGCGCAGCCCGCGCGAGCAACCGTTGCCGGTCCGCGACGGTGCGCTGGCCCGCCTCGTCTCCGGCCAGCCCCAGCGCGTCGTGGAGCGCCTTGGCCGTGCCGCGGTCGAAGGGGGCCTCGATCCAGGCTTGCTGCAAATGGCTCCCCGCCTCGCGCGGGTGCCCGCCGCGGACCAGGGCTCGCCCGAGAGAGGCGCGCGTGAGGGCCAGGTCGGGGCGCAGCAACACAGCCTCGTAGTGATGGGCCAGGTCGCCCGTCAGCTCCGCCAGGAGGGCGTGCAGGCGCCAGCGCAACAAACGTTGTTTGGCGTCCCGCTCCTCATCCGGCCGGCCCACGTGCATCCAGGCCGCGCGCTCCCACTCGACGCGGAAGGCATCGTATTCGAGAGGGAAGTGGCCGCCTTCGAGCCAGGGCCCCGCAGCGAGTGGCCGGCGCAGCACGGCGAGGGCTCGCGAGGCCTGTTCGACGGCCGGCAGGCTGTGACCGGCCAGGGCCAGCGCCTCGGCGAGGTTGAGCCCGGCGAGCGCGTTCTGCGGGTCGCACGCCAGGGCGTTGCGGAAGTGTTCCGCGGCGGGCTCGGCGAGCGTTCGAGGGGGGCCGGAGCGGACGCGCGCGGAGACGAGCCCCAGGGCGTTGTGGATCGCGGAGGCCGAGAGCGGTTCTTCGCGGGCCGCCCGGAGCAAGTCGTCGGGCAGGGACAGGTCGGTGTTGTTTTTGCTCGTCAGCGCTTGCCAGGATCGCGCCAGCAGTTCGTCGTGGGCGCTGGGGAGGATGCGCCGGCTCGAACGATCCTGCAACGAGGGCCCTTCGCGCTCGATCTGCTCGACGGTCTCGTCCCAAAGGGCCTCGAAAGTGCAGCTCGCCGCGCGGGCCTGGCCTGCGCGAGCCAGCGCAAGCCGTTCGGGCTCGTTCTCCAAATAGTGAGCGAGGAGCTCTTCGAGGTTGTCGTCCTTGTAGAGCACACACTCCCAGCCGTCCTGGAAGTAGCGGGGCACTTCGAGATTGTCGGCCTCCTGAAAGAGCAGGCACCCCGCGGCCGTGGCCTCGAACGTCCGCAGGTTGCACTCGCCCCGGATGCTGCGATTGAAGACGATCCGCGACCGGGCCAGCAGTTGGCGGTAGGGCTCGCCGAAGACGCCGGTCCGAATGACGACGTTCCAGCGCTCGGCAAATTTGGCGAGGCGCGTCACCCAGGCGGTGCGTTCGCGCTGAACGGCGGAGTTGAGGTTGCCCACGAACAGGAGGTCAATGTCTCGCCGCTCCACCGGCCAGGGCCGCTCGACGCAGTTGCGCTGGCAACCGAAGAGGACCGCGGGGAGCGCGTGCGCCACTCCGGCGCGGTGGAGGCGATCGACGCCGTTGGTGTCGGTGAGGACCAGTTCGCACTGAGGCAGGCGGTGGCGGTAGGCGTGCCACAGCAGGTTGTAGTCCCAGGCGAGCGCGACCCGAGGCACGGGCGCGTTCCAGAGACAGGCGGGGATGGTGTTGTAGGGGAGGTTCAGGACCACGCAATCGGGGCGCCAGTCGCGGGGAAGGCGGGCGCAAACGGCCTCCCAGCTGTCCTCGAAGGTGATGGCGAGGTCGGTCGCGCCCTGGGCGTCGAAGGCCAGGCAGTTGCCGGCGGCGCGCTGACGGCGAAGGTTCTGATCGGCGAACTCGGGCGTGACCGGCCCGAAGAGGTAGCGGAGGGGCATGATACAGGGCCCGTGAGGGTGGGAGAGAGGCCGTTCGGAATGCGGGAGCGGCACAGTAGAACAAGATGGCCCGGAAAGGAACAAGGCCAACTTTCTGGCCGTAGGGCTCGCGCCGGTCATCTCGCAAGTCCGTTGCCAGGACACCAGCCCGCAGCGCAAGCGAGGGTTGCGGCGACGGGGCTGGCGGGTCCGGCTGAAAAGCCGGACGTACGGTTGCCGTGCGACCGGCTTTCCAGCCGGTCGGGGCTGGCGTGTCCGGCTGGAAAGCCGGACGTACGGGTTCGTGCGACCGGCTTTCCAGCCGGT
>JBBSEZ010000664.1:0-3885 GCA_038239195.1 Gemmatales bacterium | reverse complement strand
GCGGGTAGCCTGCTTGATGGTGGGGATCGTCCTCCTTCGGGCGCCCCTTCTTGTCCCGCATTCGAGGTTGCCCCCGTGGTCTCCTTCACCCTCGCCAATTCCCCCGGCCCCGCCCCGGCCGCGAACGGCCAGCCAGGCGCTGCCGGCGCAAGGGGGGTGATCGAGCGCCGGCCGGTCAACCGCCGCGCCGCCAAGGGCGAGGCCATCAAGGCCGAAGAGGTGAGCATCCCCGTGACGAAGGACCAGGTCCACGTCTCCAAGGAAACGGTCGTCACGGAAGAGGTCGGCATCAAGAAGCGCAAGGTCAAGGGCACGCAGACCGTCTCCGCGAACGTCAGCAGAGAGGAGCTCGCGGTCGAGGAAGAGGGCACGGCGACCGCCCAGGGCAACGTGCCGGCCACCAAGCGCAGCCGCAAGAAGTGAATGTCCGCCCGTTTCGGGCCCCCCGCGCAAACCCTTGCGCGGGGCGCTACGCGGCACCGCCCCTTTGCACCGCTCGCTCCTCAGTCCGAGGAGGAAGCAGTGGCCCGAGCGGTCGCCCGACAAACGGCGCTGGCGCGGGCCCTCGGCGGCATCGCGTTTGCTCCGTCACCTTTGCACTGGCCGGGTTGAACGAAAAGGGCGGGCTTTGCGCCCCGGGCCCGGCATTCTTCCTCTCCCTAGCGCGAAGGAGCACTCTTGAACGCCAGCAACCACTCCACCGTCATCGGCGTCTTCCACGACGTCCCCCAGGCCCAGGAGACCATCCGCGCCCTGAAAGCGGCCGGCTTCCGCGAAGACCAGATCGGCGTGGTGTCCCACGACAAGGAGGCCGGCAAGGGCACCAAGGATGCCAAGGGGTCTCACGTCACCGAGGGCGCGCTGGCGGGCGTGGCCGCCGGGGCGGGCGTCGGCGCCCTCTGGGCGTTGGGCATCGCGGCGAACATCCTGCCGGGCATCGGCCCCATCGTCTCCGGCGGCATCCTCGGGTCGCTGCTCGCCAGCGCCGCGGGCGGGGCCGCCATCGCCGGCATCGCCGGCGCCCTCGTCGGCCTGGGCATCCCCGAGGAGGAAGCCAAGTACTACGAGGAAGAGTTCAAGTCCGGCCGCACCATCGTGTCGGTGAAGGCGGATGGCCGCTTCGACGAGGCCTGGTCGATCCTGCACAGCCACGGGGCCTACAACAAGCAGACGCCGGCCGTGGCGACCGCCACCCGTTCGACCGGCACTGCCGCTCGCTCGGAAGGCGGGCAGACGATCAAGGTCCACGAGGAGCAACTGCACGCGCACAAGACGCCAGTCAAGACGGGCGAGGTCCACGTCCGCAAGGAGGTCGTCACCGAGAACCAGACGATTCAGGTGCCGGTCACCCGGGAAGAAGTGGTCATCGAGCGCCATCCGGTGTCCGGCCGGGCCTCGAGCGCGTCGGTCCATGCGGGCGAGGAGATTCGCATTCCGGTGAAGGAGGAGAAGGTCCACGTCACCAAGGAGACCGTGGTCAAGGAGGAGGTCTCCGTCGGCAAGCGCAAGGTGACCGACACCGAGACGGTCGCGGGCACCGTTCGCAAGGAGGAGGTCAAGGTCGAGAAAGAGGGCGACGTACACGTGCGCGGGGACTCGGCCGGCAAGAAGGACCGCTGATCCTTTCGTCGAGGGAACCAGAAGGGGGCGCCCCGAGGCGCCCCCTTCTTTCGTTTCGGGCTTCGCCATTCGCGCCGCCAGCAACGCTCGCCGGGCCTTGCAGCGCCTCACGCGTCGGCGCCGGCGAGTTGGCCTTGTCCGCTCCCCCCCGATGAGGTAGACGCCCCTCGGTTCGTGCTCCCGTCGGCCTCACGAGGGACGCTCATGGAGGAGTCGCGCCGCTGCCACGCCTGTGGCGACCTCCCCGGTCGCCTTCACACCCGGACCGTCCCGGAACTCGTCGGTCGCGTCCTGACGCGCGCCGTTCGCCCCTTCTGCGCGGCCTGCGCGACCGTCCGGGCGCCCGCGTGCCCGGCGGACGGCCATTCCACCGCCGTCGGGGTCGCCGCACTGCTTCTCTGCCTCGGCGCCGCCGTGCTCTTCCTCTTTCGGGCCTGGCTGCTCGGGGGGGCGCCGTAAGCGCGGCGGGTTGCTCGGCTTCTGCCGACCAAAGCCTGCGGTTGGCGGCGCGGCGCGAACTTTTTCTTGCTCTGACGGCGGCGAGGGCCCCTTTTTCGGCCCTGCCGCGTCCCTTCCCGTGATCGGGCCAGAATTTATGTTGACAATCGGCCCCGCAATGGCTAACCTCAAACTTGGGAAGCGGCAGGCGTTGTGTCAATAGCTCTCCTGAGTTCTTCCCCGAACTCATCCGGCCGACGTTCCACCCTGCCAACGCCTGCCGACGAGAAGCCCGAACGTGCCCACGCCCCCTGCCTCGGTTGTTCCCGCCCGCCCCTTCGATACAATCCTGGGGTGAGCGCGAGCGATCCAGATGCCTTTGCCATCGGTCGGGGCTTGCTGCGAGAGATGCCGAGAGACCAATCGGCCCCTTATCAAACGATTCACACCCATTGGGTGAGCGCGTTTCACGGACCTGAAACTCTCCCAGGAAAAGGACGTCCGGGAGTCTGGGACACCAGGGATGGCTCCCGTGGGAACCTTTTCAGAGCGCCTGCTCCGCCCCCGCAAAATGCGGCTTGACCCGGGCCGGCGCCGGAGTTGTTTCGCATGACTCGCGAGCAGTTGCAAGCCTCCAGCAAGAAGGCCCTGACGGAGCTGGCCCGTCAGCAAAACATTGCTGGCTGGCACGGCATGCGGAAAGAGGAGCTCGTCAGCGCCCTCCAGCACAAGGCCCGCCTCCAGGGCCGTAAAGAGCGGCGCGCCGCCCGCCGGTCTACCCAGCCCTCCCCCTCTCGGCCTCTCGTCGTGGGGAAATCGCCCCTGAAATCGGCTTCTCGCGCCCCCGTCCAGACGGCTGCGGCGCGCAACACCTCGGGTGGCCCCGAGGAGCAGGTCGAGAGCAGCAAGTACGACGTCGGCGTGCCAACGCGCGACCTGTCGTCGCGCGTGCCCAAGGACCTGCCCACCGGCTACGGCAAGGACCGCATCGTCGTCATGGTGCGCGACCCCTACTGGCTCCACTGCTACTGGGAGCTGACGCGCCACGCCATCGCCCGCGCCGAGGCCGCCCTCGAACAGGAATGGCACACCGCCAAGCCGATCCTCCGCCTGCTCGACGTGACCAGCAACGACACCACCAGCACGTCCGAGCGGCCCATCCGCGACATCGACATCCACGGCGGTTGCAACAACTGGTACATCGACGTCAGCAACCCGCCGCGCTCCTTCCGGGTGGACATCGGCTACCTGGCTCGCAGCGGCAAGTTCTACGTCCTGGCCCGCTCCAACGTCGTGACCACGCCCCGCGCCGGCGTCAGCGACGTGATCGACGAGAACTGGGCCGACCTCGACGCCCGCAAGGCCGACCGCATCTACGCCATGTCCGGCGGGTTCGACCCGACCGCCAGCAGCCTCGAGCTCCGGCAGCTCTTCGACGAGCGCCTGCGCCGGCCCCTCGGCTCCCCCGCCGTCACCAGTTTCGGCTCCGGCAGCCTGATGCCCGGCGGACGGCAGCGCAAGTTCTGGTTCCAGCTCGACGCCGAGCTGATCGTCTACGGCGCCACCGAGCCCAACGCCCGCGTCACCTTGCAGGGCGAGCCGGTCAAGCTCCGCAACGACGGCACCTTCACGATGCGCTTCAGCCTCCCCGACAGCCGTCAGATCATCCCCGCCGTCGCCACCTCGCCCGACGGCATCGAGGAGCGCACCATCGTCCTGGCCGTCGAGCGCAACACCAAACAGCTCGAGCCGCTGATCCACGATGGCAATGAGTAAGTAGAAGATCGAGGTCGTTTAGCCGCGTACCGCAGAAACGCGCTCCGCACT
>JBBSEZ010000663.1:0-3919 GCA_038239195.1 Gemmatales bacterium | reverse complement strand
GAGATGCGGCTGCGGCAGGTGCTGTTCAACCTGCTGTCCAACGCCTGCAAGTTCACCAAGGGCGGCACCGTCGGGCTGGACGTGTCGCGGCAGGCGTTGGCGGGGCGCGACTGGCTGACGTTCCGGGTCAGCGACACGGGGATCGGCATGTCGCCCGAGCAGCAGGCCCGGCTGTTCGAGCCGTTCGGGCAGGTCCACGACCCGAAGCTGGGGGTGGGCGGGACGGGGCTGGGGCTGGTGATCTCGCGCCACTTCTGCCGGATGATGGGCGGGGAGGTCGGCGTCGAGAGCGAGCCGGGCAAGGGCAGCGCGTTCACCGTGCAGTTGCCGGCGTCCAGCGAGGCCCCCGCCGAAGCAGGGCGGTCCCCCACCCTCCCGCCGGGGGCGCCGGAGGGATGAGTTCGATAGCCAGGAGCAACCGTAGGGCCAGGCCAAATGTCCGTGAGGTGGGGCCAAGGCTGCCAGGCGGGTTGTGACGACAGGCAGGCCGATCCCCGCCCTGCTCGCACCCGCGCAGGGCTTGTCATCGGGGCCCGGGGACGCTACCATGTCTTTATTGTGACCCCGCCAGGCCGAAGGCCTACCGAATAACGCGAATCGCCCTCCCGCCAGGCGCCCCACCCCCCCTTCCTTCTCGATGAGGAGACGGACCGATGCTGCAATCTGTGCCTGCCGTGCTGGAAGTCGAACAGACCGCCGACGCGACCGTCGCCCGCCTGACTCCCCCGAGGATCGACGAGTCGAACGCCGAGGTCGTCGGGCGCGCGCTCACCGAACTGGCGGGCCGGGCGCCTGGGCGCCCCCTCCACATCGACCTGGGGCGGGTGCGCTTCCTGAGCAGCGTGGGCCTGGGCCTCCTGATCGGGCTGAACAAGCGCCTGCGGGCTGCCGACGGGCACCTCCGCCTGGTCAACGCGCAGCCAATGGTCTACGAGGTCTTCGCCGCGACGCACCTGACGCGCGTGCTCGACGTCCTCCCGCAGGGCGCGGCGGGCGGGCCGTCCTTGCTGACGTCGGCCTGATTGGCCATGTCGATGGCGTCGCCGGCGTGGACGAGGGTGGTAGCTGTCCGTTGCCGCTTGGCCTGGGCGCGCTCGGTTTCGAGATCTCTCAGGCCGAGGGCGAGCCCCTCACCCCGGCACCACCACCGTATGCGCCGCCCGGTGCTTGACCTGCCCCAGCAGCCACTCCCGCTGGCGCGTTCCTTGCTCTTCCAGCTCCGCGCACCGCGCCACCAGTTCCTCGTCGCGGAGCGCCTTTGCCGCCTGGCTCACCACGCTCCGCGTCACCTGCGCCTCCGACGCCAGGACGGTCAAGTCCTGCAAATCGCGCAGCGCCCCGAACGCCCCGGATCGGCCCACGAGGAACAGCGCGCCGCGCAACTCCCTCGGCCCCTCCGCCTTTTCCTCCCCGTAATGATCCACGAACGGTTGGAGCGCTTCCGCCGCCGACTCCGACAGCCCTGCCAGCTTGCCCAAGCCCTGCTGGAGCTCCGGTTCCTCCAGGTGCCGGGCAGCAACCGTCCGGCACGCCCCCGCGAACGCCTCGTGGGCGGCGCGCAGCAGGCCGAGGTAGTCCGCCACGTGGGCCCGCTCCTTGTGGGCCGAGCTCACCACCTTGTCGACCAGCTCGCGCGCCCCGTCTGCCACCTTCGACGCGACGTCGGCGATCGTCCCCGCCATGGAACGGGCCCCGGCCTTGCGGACCTGCACCGCGGCGAACTTGAAATACGGTTGTTTGCTCACCGGGCCCCAGGCGGTGATCGTCAACTCGTTGGCGGCGCGCTCGTGGTCGCCTTCCCCGTCCCAGTAGCCGTAGTGGAACGGCATGAAGACGTGGCCGCGCGCGATCCCTCCCACCCGCGCCGCGCCCCGAGCGGTCCCGCGCGCCGAGGAGACCTCGACCTCGTCGCCTTCCGCGACGCCGAGCTTGCGGGCGTCCTTCTCGTTGAGCTGCACGAACGGCAGCGGGGCGGCCTGCTGGAGCTCGGGCGACCGGCCCGTTTTCGTGCGCGCTCCGGCGGGTAGCCCTTCACCACCCGCTCCAGGCGGTCGAAGCCAACGGTGTGCTGGTCGATGAATTCTCGGTCCACGTGCCCCGCGGCGACGAGGAGATGAAGCAGCCCGTTGAGCAGGGCCACGTTGGTCCCTGCTCTTGGTGCCAGGTGGACGTCGGCCTCGCGGGCGGTTGGCGTCTCGCGCGGGTCGATGACGATGAGCCGGGGCGGGCGTGGGCCCTGGCGCCGGTCGAGGACGCGCCGCCAGAGGACGGTCCCCGTCTCGGCCAGGTTGTGGCCGACGAGGAAGAGGCAGTCGGCCACGTCGAGGTCGGCGAAGGACCCAGGCTGGCCGTCGGTGCCGAACGTCTCGCAGAGGGCCTGTGCGGCCGTTGCCGTGCAGAGGCGGGTGCTGCCGTCGAGGTTGCTGGTGCCCAGCCCGGCATGAGCGATGATGCTCAGCGTGTGGTACTCCTCGAGGAAGAGCTGCCCCGAGTTGTAGAAGGCGATGACATCGCTCGTGTAGCGGTCGCGCACCGCACGGCTTTTACGGACGATCCGACTCATCGCTTCCGACCAGGTGGCCTCGCGCAGTTCGCCGCCGTCTCGCACCAGGGGGCGCGTGAGGCGGTCGGCGCTGTGGTTGGCGGCCCAGCCGTGCAGGCCCTCGGGCCCGAGCCGGCCGTGGTTGACGCGGTCCACGCCGCGCCCCCGGACGCCGACGATCTTGCCACCCTTGACGCCAACGTCCAGCGCGCAGCCGATCGAGCAGAGGACGCAGCACGACTGCACCCAGCGGTCGGGAGCCTTCTCGACGCGCTCGTCCACGCGCAGCGGCCATCGGCCCTCGCCGGAGTATGGGGCGGCTGGCCCCCACGTGTCGCGGATGCTGTCTCGGTCTTCGTGAAGCATACGATTTCCCTCCTGCGGAACGGCATGCAAAGAACGGGCCAAGGGGCCGGGGGCGCGCCAATTGCACCGCTCTTGCCAGCCCCCTCGCCCCTGGCTCGAGACGCCTCGCGATGGACCAGACCGTGAACGGCCGCACCTACCCCCACCTCTGGACGGCCGGGAAGCTCTTCCTCTTCCTGCTCATCGTGGCGGGCCTCGTCCTCCTCGCGCGCAACGCCCCCATCGACCAGACCATCGCCTGGCTGACGGCGGAGGTCGAGGCTCTTGGGATCTGGGGCCCGCTCGCTTTCGGGGGCCTTTTCGTGCTCTTCACGGTCTTCTTCCTGCCCGCGACGCCCGTCGTGCTCGCTTCCGGCGCCGTCTTCGGCACCCTCTTCGCCACGGCCCTCATCTCCGCCGCCTCGACGCTCTCCGCGGCGCTGTCGTTCCTTGGCAGTCGCTACGTCGCCCACGAGCGCGTGGCGGCGCGCATCCGCCGCTACCCGAAGCTCGGGGCGGTCTATCGCGCCCTCGCCGGGCCCGACGGTTGGAAGGTCGTCGTCGCCGTTCGTCTGTCGCACGCCATGCCGTTCGGCGTGCAAAATTTGCTCTTCGGCGCGTCTCCGGTCCGCTTCGTCCCCTTCCTCGCGGCGACGTGGGCGGCGATGCTGCCGGGGACGATCCTCTACGCCTACCTCGGTCACCTCGGCGCCGCCGCCCTTCAGGAAGGGGCAGGCACCGAGCCGGCGGCCGGCGTGGAGAGCTGGGCGCTGCGCGTGGGAGGGCTGATCGTGGCGCTCCTCGCGGTGCTCTACGTGGGGCAACTCGGGCGGCGCATCGTCCGCGAGAAGGCGCACGTCGATCTCGGCGCGAACGAGCCCGCGGGCCCGTCGTAGGGTGGGCCGAGTCTTCGAGGCCCCATACGCACAACTTAACGCCAGGAGAGAACACGAAAGGGGGGGAAAACTCCTACTTCAACACCTGTTGCTACCAACAACTCGTGCGAAGAAGGAGTTCCCTGATGGACATCCT
>JBBSEZ010000662.1:0-3920 GCA_038239195.1 Gemmatales bacterium | reverse complement strand
GCTCCCGCGAGCGCCGCCATCACCTCGGCCGGCGTGCCGACCGACTGCCGCCTGATCGGCCCGCCGACGCGCGCCGACGTCCCCGCCACCACGACGCAATCGGCGACGGCCTCCCCCAACTCGGCGACGATCCGGCAGCGGTCCAAAATTGCTTCGCCGTGCGTCGAGAGCTGTCGCGCCTGCCGGTCGTCCGGGCTCGCCACCGGCGCCACCAGCACCAGGTCAATCGCGCCCATGTTGCGCATGACGCGGGCCGCCGCGCCGATGTTGGCGGCCACCTGGGGACGGACCAGAACGACGCGGCAGTTCAACATAGTGCTTAGTCCTTCGTTCTTCGTGCTTAGCAAAGACAGAACGCAGCGCGGGCCCTCTTTGCTAAGCACTACGGACTACGAACGAAGAACTACGATGAGCGCCGCGGCAACGCCAGCGTGAGCGCGATCTCCTTGATGCCCTTGAGGTTCACCTTGCCGCTGCCCAGGAGCGGCAATTCGGGCACGGCGAAGAAGTCGCGCTCGGACGGCACCCACAGATTGGGCAGCCCGCGGCCACTGAGCTCCTTGCACCACGGGCGCACCTCGCGGCCGTGCTGGGTCAGCGCGATGGCCACGTAGAGGACGATCAGCCGCTCGCCGCGCGCCTCGTCGGGGACGCAGGTCACGACACAGACGCGCTCGCTGGTGGACAGGACCTCGTGCAGCTCCTCTTCGATCTTCTCCAGGGGGACCATCTCGCCGCCGATCTTGGCGAAGCGCGACAGGCGGCCCGTCAGCGTCACGAACCCGTCGGCGTCGAGGCGGGCCATGTCGCCGGTGACGTACCAGCCGTCGCGCACGACCTGGCTCGTCAGCTCGGGCTTGCCGAGGTAGCCGACCATGACGTTCGCGCCGTGGATCAGCAGCAGCCCGTCCTCGCCGATGGGCCGGGGGGCCCCGCTCTCGGGATCGACCACGCGGGCGGCGCAACCCGGCAGCGGGGGGCCGACCGTGCCGATACGGTTGGCGACTTGCGCCAGGCCATCGAGCTCCTGGTCGGGCATGTTGGCAGCGGCCGCGGGCGCCAGTTCCGTGCAGCCGTAGCCTTCGAGGGGCAGCACGCCGAACTTGGTCTGGAAGTCGAGGGCCAGCGCCGGCGGCAACTTCTCGGCGCCGCACATCAGGATGCGCAGACTGCGGAAGTCGTCGGCGTCGCACTTCCGGAGGCAGAAGCGCAGGAAGGTGGCCGTCGAGAGGTAGACCGTGCATCGGTGCGTCTTGCACAGCTCGCCGATCTCCTTGGCCTGGCGCGGGTCGGGGTGGTAGACCGCGGAGGCGGCCACCTGGAGGGGCGCCCACAGCGCCACCGTGTAGCCGAAACTGTGGAAGAACGGCAGCACGCCGAGCGCGCGGTCGGTCGCGCGCAGGCACGTGGCCTGAATCATCGACTCGACGTTGGCGGCCACGTTGCCGTGACTGAGCATCACGCCCTTGGGGTCGCCGGTGCTCCCGCTGGAGAAGATCACCGTCGCCAGGTCGGTAACCTTGTGCCGGCCCAGGCCCAGCACCACGTGCTCGAGGAACCAGCCCGGCAGCAACACGACCGAGAGGAGCGCACGCAACTTCTGCCCGCGCGTCACGCGCGGCAAGAGGTCTTCGAGGTAGATCAGCTCCACGCCGGGCCCGGGATCGAGGGCGAGGCGGGCGGTGAAGCGCTTCGCCGTGATAACGTGCCGGCAAGCGCACTGTTGGAGCGCGGACCGGATCGCTTCGGGCCCCGCGGTGTAGTTGAGGTTGACCGACGTCTTGCCGAGCAGGGCCAGGGAGATGTTGGCGAGCGCCCCGCCGATGCCGGGCGGGAGCCAGACGGCGACCATGGGACTGTCGCCGAGCATCGACCGCAGGTGGCCGGCCAGGCAGACGGCGCCGACGTAGGCCTTGGCGTAGTCGAGCTCCCGGCCGGGAGCGCTGCTGTCGATGAAGCAGGGGCGGAAGGGGCGCCGGGCCGCCGTGCGGACGAACTGGCGATGGACCGGCCGGCGGCGCGGGGCGCGGGCGATGGCGGCCTCGGCGGAGAGCTCTTGCAGGGCCTGGCGGCTGTCGCCGGCGCTCGTCCCGGGAACGAGGGCCGGCCCGAACGACACCTCGGCGGGGCTGGGCAGCTCCTGGGGCCGTTTGCGGCGCAGATGGCCTTCGGCGAGGAAGAAAAGGGCCCCCCACGGCTGGGCGACGTTGACGGGGACGACCGGGACCGGCTGGCGGGCGACGATCTGCTCGAAGGCGCGGTGGAACGGCACCTCGTGGCCGTCGCGCGTGCGCCAGCCCTCGGCCGCGAGGCAAACCACCTCCCCTCGGGCCAGCGCCTCGCCCGCCTGTTGGAGGGCCCGTTCCAGGCCCGCGAGCCCCTCTGCGCCGTCGGCGCGAATGGCCCCCGCCCAGCGGAGGAGGCGATGCACGCCCCACCGGGTCGTCCAGCCCCCGACGAGGACGAAGCGGACGCGGCGCGGCTGGGCGGAGAGCACGAGTAGCCAGGCGAGGTAGTTCACCGGATTGGAGACGAAGAGGACGGGGCCGTGCCGGGGGACGTGCTGGCGCCCGCGCACGCGCACCCAGAAGAGCGAGTGGGTCAGCGCCCACAAGCCCAGGCGCAGGGCACCGTAGGGCCACAGCCACGCCGCCAGCAGCAGCACGGCAAACGGCGCAAGTACCCACGGAAGGGCCAGGCCATCGAGGAAGAACGGCTCGGCCCAGAAACCCGGCCCCGGGAACACCGAGGCCGGTTGGCAGTCTGCCACGACAACACTCCGTATCGGGCTCGGGGCCTGGCCTCGCGCCTCCGTCCGGCGCGGCGAGCGAGTCGCTAGCCCTCACTAACCGCGCAAGTTAGCTGGGCGCGGCGGTATCGTCAAGATGGAGGCGAGGGCGGGCCATCCGCCCCTCGCCCTTTTGTCGATCCGGCAGAGACGGTGGCTCGTGCTGACAGACGGGAAAAGGGCCCGTCCGCACCGCGAGAAGCGCGCAAGGGGGCAAGGCAAGAGCGTGGGCAAGCGACATGCTCTTTGGCCGCCCCGAAACACCGCGCCCGGCCCCGATCGCCGAGTGCGCCCCCTGTAGGGGGGGCCAGACAGGTCTGCGCTCCGGTTCGGGAGCGAACACCTCAACCGTCACGGGGTGAGGTGGACGTCGAACGTCTGGGGGCCGGGCTTGACTTCGCAGGTGAGCCCGTTGTTCGGGTCTTCGTACTTCAGGGGGATCTGAGCCAGGGGAGGCACTGCCGATACGGTCAAGGATTGCTTGAAGACGTCGTTTGGATCTCCCCCTGAGCCGGTCGGGATAGGCATGGTCGTGTTCTTCAGGCTAACCTTGGCCTGCCCGAGCGGGGCGTTGAAGACCGTGTACTTTCCATCGAGGATTGGCCCAGAAGTTTCCTTGTTGTCTGCTCCGGTGAACACGACCATGCCGGCCTGGATGGGCTTGCCGTCCAAGGTCACGCTTCCCGAAACGTTGGCTGCCTTCTTCCCCGCGCATCCGGCAAGGGCAAGCAAGGCGAGGGGCAAGAGGCACGCACTCAAGGTGAAATCCAGCAGGAGACGTCGGACGGCGAGGGGCATGGGAAACTCTCGCGAGGAGGAGATGGCCCGGAACGGGACACCGCCCGTCTGGCAGCCCGATGGGCCCGCGGGGGGGGGATTATGGCACCCGCGCGCCTGTGGCCGCCCCGGGGCCGGCCGGCCGCGCGGACCGGGTCGCCGGCCCCGGCCACGGCGCGCCCGCACCGACGGGAGGAGCGACGCCCCACCCCGGCCGGGGTGGCGCAGACCCGGGTGGGGCGGATCCGGTCGGCGCCCAACCACGGGGTGCGGCGCCCTGTGGGGCGGGAAGCACCGGGGCGCCCGCGGTCGGGCGGCCGAACAGGCGGAAGCGGGCCACGGCCGTCACCGGAGT
>JBBSEZ010000661.1:0-3935 GCA_038239195.1 Gemmatales bacterium | reverse complement strand
GGGCATCCGTTCTGGGTAGTTCGGGGCGAGGGCTTGGCCGAACGGCCAAGGCCTGTGCGGATCGCGGCTTACGATGCGGGCGGACGGCAGGAAGGCCGCTGGGTGCTGGCCCGTGACCTGCGGGCGGGCGACGAGGTGCTGTTGCGGCACGGCGAGGTGGTGGCGACGGAGTCGGTGCGGGTGGACGAGGTGGAGGAGACGGTCTACAATTTCCACGTCGCGGAGTTGCAGAACTACGCAGTCGGCGAATGCGGCGTGCTGGTCCATAACACCAATGACCCGCCAAGGGGAGGTGACGGAGCGAATCTTCTGGGCGAACAGACGCCGGCGACGAATGGTAGAGTTGCTCGGATGCGACAAACTCTCGACGCGGGTCGAGACTCCCTCCAGAGGCTCATAGAAAGGGCTAATGAAATTCGGCGTATTCCCCCAAATCAGCGCACCCCAACGCAGCAGGCGCTGCTTGAGTCACTGAGTGACGGCATCTCGCGCTTGGAGCCGAAAATCGTAAATGACCTCAACAGACTGGGAGGAGGCCCAGGACGTATCCCTCAGAACTGACCTTGTTGGGTTCACAACTCACTGAGATCAATTCGGGAATGGAATCACGGGTTTGGCAACATCAGATTCGCCGGAGAAAGAGTATGAAGAGGCGAGAAGAGAGGCCGGATGACGCACAGGCACAACGACTTCGCATCAGAGAAGACCTGAGCCTTGCGAGCGAGGTGATGGAGCAATACCGGAACAAGAGATGGCAATCTCTCGAAACCTGGGCTGGAGATCAGCTTGATGCGATGCTTGCCAGTCGGAGCCAGACAGAAACATGCCTTCGGCATACGAATTGGTCTCTACGCCTCACTGCCTTGCTCTTGTTGGACGACCGCTGGCAAGCAGTGCCGAGTTTGGCGAATGACTTTGCCGGCATGGTGCTAACCGACTCGACATCGGTCGTCCGTGGTGTCGCCTTGCGGCTCCTGGCTGGCTGTGTTCTCAACGAGTCGTTGTCCGAACTCCCTGAGTGTGTTCGCCATCTCTCTCCCGTTGTCCTTGATGACCCGACACCAGCTGATGCTGAGACGGAGGAGGCACGCTCTCTCGCGGTTGGGATGTTGCGAGACATCGCGAAGTTCAAAGTCGCAGATCGGCAGCGCCGGCGGGAAGACCTGCATCAGTTGGCAGGCTCTCTGGTAGACGCTATGCAACAAGATATGTCGCTTGCTCTGGCCTCTTTAGAGCATTCAGAGCCGAGCATCCGTTGTGCGGCTCTCAAGTTGTTCGGCGGCCACTGGAAGCCACCAGCCGACTTCGACCAGATTTGCTTGCGGATGTTGAACGAAGACGGAGATACCCTGGTTCGCTGTACTGCCTTGACGAGTTTCATGACGCCCAAGGTTGGACTGGAAGGTCGTACTCTCGGTCCTCGCTTGGCTGCTCTTGTGCAGGACGTGGTGCAGCCACTTGACCTCCGTGAGCTAGCTTACTTTTGGCTGCTCCGCTTGCGTGGCGATGACATCTTGGACTGGCGTCCGCTCCCAAGGGAGGAGGCAGCCTTCGCAGCGGCGATTGACTGGTCCTTTTTAAGGAGCTTCAGTCAAATCCACGAGGGTGAATGACCCGGCGGCTCCGACACGGCGCATTCCAGATGGCCCCACGCCGTCGGGGAACCGCGACGAAGGTGACAGCAAGTGACGAGCAAACGAGCAATCCCCGCTCGGCATGACCCTTTGTTCGTTCGCTCGCATTGCTCGCCGCGACCCGCATGCACCTCTGCCTACCTGATCGCCTGAATCGGGCCTTTGTTCGTTCGCTCGCTTTGCCAGCACGCTCAGAGCCGACGCCAAGTTCGAGGGCGAACCTGGCCGGGCCATGCCGCCGAGTGGCCGAAGCTGATGCGGGGCGAGGCATGGGCTGGCGGGGGGCGGCGCGGCGAGTGGTTGAAGCCTCCCTTCGCCTCGACGCCATGCTCCGCTCAGGCCAAGCAACAACCCAGCAACTGCTCCAGCCCCCAGCAACGCCGCAGGCAGAGCGACAGCATCGGCGAAACTCGGCGACGGCAAGGCCCGGCCTCACGGCATTGCAGAGAGCTTGAACCACCCCGCCGCCGCCCACCCCAGCTGTGCTTGCTGGTCTTGCTGAAGCCAGGCAAAAGCAGTGCAAGGGAAAGCGCCGCGTCGGCACAGCATCAGCTTGCCAGGCGACCGCTGAAGCGGTAGCGCCACGCTGGCTATTACACCTTGAGAACTGACGGCCGCGTGCCGAAGCCACGAATGACCTTTCGCGACGGAGCCAAGCATGAGCACCGAGCAGCCGCGGATGGGAACCTGGACGTACCTTTACCCCGACCTCGGGGGAGGCCCCGTCGAGGTTCGCATGCACTTCGACCACAGCGCGACGGCGGAGGGCCTGCTCGACGTGGGCGAATTCTACACGTTTCAGGGTAGCGGACCTGCGCACCCCGACCGGCAGAAGGCGCGGGAGCAGAACCTCACGCTGAACGAAGGTGGAGGCGAGGCCGGCATGGCCCTCCTCCACACTGCCGCGCGGGGACACGATACGACGGTGGGCCGCTGGCTGGGCGAAGACCCGGCCGGCTTCGCCTCGGAGGGTGGTGACCTGCACCGCTATTCTGGTGGGCCCGACGACCTGCCCTCGCCCCCGAACTGACAGTCGTTCTCCAAAAGCCGTGAGGGCAACTCCGCCACTGACCTTCGCCTCCACCGGCGGCGCCTGGCGACTCCCCCGTCAGGCGGATACATTGAACCATCACGCCCTTCCGCACTCTCGGCAAGCTTCCTCGATCTTTGACAACTCGGATCGCTATTCCAACGGCCGTTCGCGGCCCGGCGGTGCGGGCGGTGGCGAGCATCCGCTCTCCATCTCCTTGCCCGCAAGGACCGCGAACGGCCTGTCGTCCCGCCCCTTCGGCCGGCGCGACCGACTTCCCCGCGAGCGGCGGCGCCTACCAGGGCAGCAACGCGGGCGGCTACGACGCCTTCGTGGCCAAAATCTTGCCCACGCCCGTGCCCCCGAAGCTGACTGCGGTCAGCCCGGACACGGGGGTTAGTTCGACCGACCAGATCACCAGTTCGCAGAACCTGACGCTGAGCGGGACGGCGGCGCCCTCGGCGACCGTGACGCTGTACCGCGAGGGCGTGGGGCTGCTGGGCAGCGTGGCGGCCAGCGCGGGCGGGACGTTCGCCTACGACTACACGGGGACGACGCTGCCCGAGGGCACCTACGACTTCACGGCCACGGATAGCACGCCCTACGGCACCAGCGGGCGCTCGAGCGACTTCCTGGTGACGGTGGACCGGACGGCGCCCACGGTGGCGGTGAGCGTGCCGGCGAGCACGACGAGCCGTGGGCCGGTGGTCCACGTCAGCGCCAGCGACCTCAACGGGCTGCCGAACGGGACGACGGTGACGCTGGACGTGGACCTGAACAACGACGGGAACTTCACCGACGCGGGGGAGAGCGGCTACGCGAGCGGCACGCTGACGAACGGGGCGGCGGACGTGAAGTTGCCGACGCTGGCGGGGACGGGCACCTATGCGGTGCGCGCCCACGTGACGGACCTGGCGGGGAACGTGGGGACCAGCCCGGTGCAGACGTTCGCGGTGACGGCGGTGCCGAGCCCGTGGGCGGCGACGGCGCCGGTGCTGAGCGCCGACCCGGAACAGGGAGACCGCACGCTGACGCTGGGCAACGTCAGCACGAGCCACCTGCTGAACCTGGACGCCAGCGGCGGGGCCCAGTCGGGGGTGGCCCTGGTCTACAACTCGGACACGGTCAGCGTCCGGCCCATCGTCCAGGTGACTGTCCCCACCGACAACGCCGCGGCGCTGCCGAGCACCATCACGGCGCGGCTGACGTTCAACGGGACGGCGGCGGCGACGGTGACGCTGAGTACGAGCGGCTTCGCGCCTGGGGACGTG
>JBBSEZ010000660.1:0-3936 GCA_038239195.1 Gemmatales bacterium | reverse complement strand
GTGGTCATGGTGGTCCACCTGGCACGGGCGGTGTGGCTGGCGAAGCAGCCGCGCTGGGAGGGGGGCCTGTCGGCGGTGAGCCTCAGCCCCATCGCCCAGGCCCTGGCGCGCCTCGACGAAGAGTGCGCCCCAGCCCCCTCCCCCAAGAGGCCGCCTCAACCAGGGAGGGCCCGACGTCGCGACTGGCTCGCCGTGCGGAAACGCGCAAGCGCAAGTCGCGCTTTACAAACGCCTTGCGAGGCAACATTCACCCGTCACCCCCTCGTCAGGTGGGCAGGTGGCTCCTGCCTCTGTGCGCCTCGCGATACGACAAGCACGAGGGCCCTCGTGCGGGTCGTTGCGCGAGGGGGCCCGGTGACCCATGACTTGCGGGGCCTCGCCTCGCGCCCCTTGGAGACCGCCCTCCCCTTTCTAAGATGACACTCGACCACCCGGGCCGCGGCGCCCGGCCGGGTGTCCCTGCGCCCGCACGTACCTCGTCGAAGGGGGCCTCTGCCTTATGCCTCGTCGTACCGACCTGCACAAGATCCTGCTCATCGGCTCCGGCCCCATCGTCATCGGCCAGGCGTGCGAGTTCGACTACAGCGGCACCCAGGCCTGCAAGGCGCTGCGCGAGGAGGGCTATGTCGTCGTCCTCGTCAACTCGAACCCCGCCACCATCATGACCGACCCGGAGACCGCCGACCGCACCTACATCGAGCCGATCACCTGGCAGATGGTCGAGCGCGTCATCGCCAAGGAGCGCCCCGACGCCCTCCTTCCCACCCTCGGCGGGCAGACGGCGCTCAACACCGCGATGGACCTCCACAAGCACGGCGTCCTCGAAAAGTACAACGTCGAGATGATCGGCGCCACCCCCCACGTCATCGACAAGGCCGAGGACCGCCAGAAGTTCAAGCAGGCGATGGAGAAGATCGGCATCCCCGTCCCCAAGAGCGCCGTCGTCCGCACCCTCGCCGAGGCCCAGGAGGTGCGCGATCGCGTCCGCCTGCCCTGCGTGCTGCGCCCCAGCTTCACCATGGGCGGCAGCGGCGGGGGCATCGCCTACAACCGCGAGGAGTTCAACGAGCTCATTGTCCGCGGCCTCGACCTCAGCCCCGTCGGCGAGGTGCTCATCGAGGAGTCGATCATCGGCTGGAAGGAGTTCGAGCTCGAGGTGATGCGCGACAAGGCCGACAACGTCGTCATCGTCTGCTCCATCGAGAACTTCGACCCCATGGGCGTTCACACCGGCGACAGCATCACCGTCGCCCCTGCCCAGACGCTCACCGACAAGGAATACCAGCGCATGCGCGACGCCGCCCTCGCCATCATCCGCGAGATCGGCGTCGAGACGGGCGGCAGCAACATCCAGTTCGGGATCAACCCCGCCAACGGCGACATGGTCGCCATCGAGATGAACCCGCGCGTCTCGCGCTCCAGCGCCCTGGCCTCCAAGGCGACGGGCTTCCCCATCGCCAAGATCGCCGCCAAGCTGGCCGTCGGCTATCGCCTCGACGAGCTCCGCAACGACATCACGCGCGAGACGCCCGCCTGCTTCGAGCCGACCATCGACTACGTCGTCACCAAGGTGCCGCGCTGGGCCTTCGAGAAGTTCCCCGACGCCGACCCCACGCTGACGACGCAGATGAAGTCGGTCGGCGAGACGATGGCCATCGGCCGCACGTTCAAGGAATCGCTCCAGAAAGCGCTCCGCAGCCTGGAAACGGGAAGTTTCGGGCTGGGCTGCTACCGCGGCGACCTCTGGGGCACGCCCAACCAGCCGACCGTCGATGAAATCGTGCCGCGCCTCAACACCCCCAACCCCGACCGGATCTGGTACGTGCGTTACGCCCTCAAGGCGGGGCTCACCCTCGAATACGTCCACGAGCTGACGCGCATCGACCCATGGTTCCTCGGCAACCTCCGGGAACTGATCGAGATGGAGGACCGCCTGCGCGCCGTCGCGAGCGCCGAGGCGCGGGCTCGCGACGAGGGGGCGACGAGGCGCTTGCTCCTCGAAGCGAAACAGCACGGCTACTCCGACCGGCAGATTTCGCACCTCTGGCACCTGCCCGAGAACCAGGTGCGCCAGCTCCGCAAGCAGTGGGGCGTCCTCCCTTCGTACAAGCGCGTCGATACCTGCGCCGCCGAGTTCGAGGCCTACACGCCCTACTACTACTCGACCTACGAGTCGCCCGTCGAGAAGGTGGAAGAAGCCGTTTCTTCCAGTGTCCTCGAAGACGAGACGCGCCCGCCGTCGGGCAAGGATCGCATCATGATCCTGGGCGGCGGGCCCAACCGGATCGGGCAGGGCATCGAGTTCGACTACTGCTGCTGCCAGGCCGCCTTCGCGCTCAAGGAGGCGGGCTACGAGACGATCATGGTCAACTCCAACCCGGAGACGGTCAGCACCGATTACGACACCTCCGACCATCTCTTTTTCGAGCCGCTGACCGTCGAGGACGTGCTCAACATTTGCGACCGCATGAGCCCGGTCGGCCTGATCGTGCAATTTGGCGGGCAAACGCCCCTGAACCTGGCGCGGGCCCTGGAGGCGGCGGGGGCGCCGATCATCGGGACGAGCGTGGAGTCGATCGACGTGGCCGAGGATCGCGAGCGCTTCGGGGCGCTGGTACGGCGGCTGGGGCTCCGCCAGCCGGCCGCGGGCCATTCGCTCGACGTTCCGGGGGCAATTCACGCGGCCCGGGGCATCGGCTACCCGGTGCTGGTGAGGCCGAGCTACGTGCTGGGCGGCCGCGGCATGGAGATCGTCTACGACGAGAGCGGGCTGAGCCGCTACGTCGGCCGCGCCATGGAGGTCTCGCCCGGCAAGCCGGTGCTGATCGACAAGTTCCTCGAGTCGGCCATCGAGGTGGACGTCGATTGCCTGTGCGACGGCACGCGCACGCTGATCGGCGGGGTGATGCAGCACATCGAGGAGGCGGGAATTCACTCCGGCGACTCGGCGTGCGTGCTGCCGCCGCACAGCCTGCCGGCCGTGGTGCTGGAGGAGATCCGCCGGCAGACGCGGGCGATGGCGCAGGAGCTGAAGGTCAAGGGCCTGATGAACGTGCAGTTCGCGGTGCAGCGCGTGGTGGTGGCCCCCGAGTGGAACGGCGCGGCCGAGCAGGCGGTGCGCGATGCGATCTACGTGCTCGAGGTCAACCCGCGCGCCAGCCGCACCGTCCCGTTCGTGTCCAAGGCCACGGGCGTGCCCCTGGCGCGCTACGCCTCGCTGGTGATGGTGGGCAAGACGCTCGACGAGCTGGGGCTCTTTGAGGAGGTGGTGCCGAAACACTTCTCGGTCAAGGAGAGCGTGTTCCCGTTCAACAAGTTCCCGGGGGTGGACATCATTCTGGGCCCGGAAATGCGCTCGACGGGCGAGGTGATGGGGATCGACGACACCTTCCCGCTGGCGTTCGCCAAGAGCCAGATGGCCGCCAGCAGCGCGCTGCCCGAGGTGGAGGCGGGCCAGGTGTTCGTGTCGGTCGCCGAGCGCGACAAGAGAGAGCTCGTGCCGATCGCACGCGCCCTGACGGAGCTGGGCTATCGGCTGGTGGCGACGCGCGGCACGGCACGGCGGTTGCGCGCGGAGGGGATCGCGGTGGCGGAACTGCCGAAGTTGCAGGAAGGGCGGCCCAACTTGCTCGACAAGATGAAGAACGACGACGTCTCGCTGGTCATCAACACGCCGAGCGGCAAGGGAGCGCGGACCGACGAGGGCAAGATCCGGGCGGCGGCGGTCGCGAACGGAGTGACGTGCATCACGACGCTGGCGGCGGCCCAGGCGGCGGTGGAGGCGTGCCGGGCGATCCGGCAGCGCGCGTGGACGGTGTGTGCGTTGCAGGATCGCTTCCCGCCTCGGGGCGAGCCGGGGGCGTTAGGCGAGCGGCAGGAAAAGGCATCCTTGTAGTTGGAGGACGGCCCTCCTGAGCCGTCCAGTCTGGACGGCTC
>JBBSEZ010000659.1:0-3937 GCA_038239195.1 Gemmatales bacterium | reverse complement strand
CCAAGGTAGCAGAACAGCGCCAAACGGCCAAACTTTCGGGCCGGGTGTCACGGCCAAACTTTCGGACCGCTGACAAAGACTCGGCCCACCCTACGATTCATTCCCCAACCTTCCGCCCAGCGAGTCGAGTGAACCCGGCGCCGCGATTGCGGCTCTGATACAATGTTTGGCGAAGACAATCGTTTGAGGAGTGGTGCCGCCATGGCGATCCCCGCGATCGACGTCAAGAAGCTGCGCGACCGGACTGGCTCGTCCTTCGACCTGTGCCGCAAGGCCCTGATCGAGACGAACGGCGACATGGAGGCGGCCACCGTCTGGCTGCGCGAGCACGACGCCAAGACCCAGATCAAGCTCGAGAACCGCGAGACGGCCGAGGGACGCATCGGCGTATTCATCGACCCGGTCAAGAAGGTCGGCGCCCTCGTCGAACTGCGCTGCGAGAGCGCGCCGGTCGTCAAGCACGAGCTGTTCGTCGGCCTGGCCAACGATCTCGCCAAGCAGGTGGCGCTCAACGGCGCCACCACGCCCGAGGCGCTGGTGCTACAGCCGTTCGTGGACGACCCGAGCAAGACAGTGCATGCTCGCATCGGCGAGGTCGTCGGGCTGATCCGCGAGAACATGAAGCCGGTTCGCATGGTCCGGAAGACGGGCCTGCTCGGCAGCTACGTCCATCACGACGGCAAGTCCGGCGTGCTGGTCGAGGTCGAGGGCGAGAGCCCCGACCCGCAGTTGCTGCGCGACGTGTGCATGCACGTGGCCGCCATCAAGCCAATGGCCGCGACCAAGGACCAGGTCCCGCAGGAGACCATCGATCAGGAGATGGCGATCGCACGGCATCAGGCCCAGGAAACGGGCAAGAACAAGCCGGCGAGCATCATCGAGAAGATCGCCGAGGGCAAGCTCAAGAGCTGGTTTAGCGAGAAGGTGCTCGTCGAGCAGCCGTTCGTCAAGGACCCCTCCAAGACGGTCGGCCAGCTCCTCCAGGCCGCCGGGCTCAAGCTCGTCGGGTTTGCGCGGTTGGAGGTCGGCCAGTTGAGCTGATCGGCGCGCGTTGTGAGAAATTCGGCCAGCCCGGAGGAGCGATCCTCGGGCTGGCCGTTTGCCATTCGGCGTCGGAGGCCCTCCGCGAGGGCCAGGCGAAGTTTATCGTGGCGAGGGCGAGGGGAGAGCGGTTAGGATCTTTGAGAGAAGAATGGGAAGGGACTGCCCGGTGTCGCGACCGCGAAGCCCTTACCTGGTACTCGGAGAGCTCTCATGGCGACCGAAGAGGGCGGGCTCGACGTCTTCGGCCCGGTGAGGTTGGCAGGCCCCTCTGCGGTCTTCCCTCCGGGTGGCGACGGGGAGAGCAAGGCGCTACAGAACGTCGCGGAGGTGCTGGAGAGCATCAGCGATGCCTTTTTCGCCCTCGACCGCCAGTGGCGGTTCACCTACCTGAACGGCGCGGCCGAGGCGTTGCTGTCGCGCCGCCGGGAAGAGTTGCTGGGCAACAACATCTGGGACGAGTTTCCCCAGGTGGTGGGGCCCACGTTCGACCGGGAGTCCCGCCGCGCCGTCGCCGAGGGGGTGACGGTTCAGTTCGAGGAATTCTACCCGCCGCTGGGGGCATGGTTCTCCGTCCGCGCCTATCCGACGCCGACCGGCCTGGCCGTCTATTTCCAGAACGCCAACGAGCGAAGCCTGCGCGACGAGGAGTGTCAGCGGGCCAACGAGCGCTTCCGGCTCGCCGCCGCCGCGGTCGATGGCCTGATCTACGACGTGGACCTCGCGGCGGGCACGGTCGTGCGGAGCGAGGGGCTGTTTGCCCTGGTTGGCTACCGCCCCGAGGAGGCGGGCTCGATGGCGGCCTGGTGGGAGGCGCGCATCCACCCCGACGACTGGGCGGGGGCCCTGCGCCAGGCGTTCCGCGCCCTGGCCGACCCGACCCGGGGCGAGTACGAGGTGGAATACCGCGTCCGGCACAGGGACGGCCGCTACGTCCCCGTCTGGGATCGCGCCCTGATCTTGCGCGACGGGGAGGGGCGCGCGGTGCGCCTCGTCGGCAGCACCTTCGACGTCACGATCCGCAAGTGGGCGGAGGAAGCCCTGCGGGAGAGCGAGGAGCGCCACCGCATCATTTCCGAGCTCACCTCGGACTACAATTATGCCGTGCGCATCGACCCGGACGGCAGTTCCTTGCTGGAGTTGGTTACCGAAGGGTTCACCCGGATCACGGGCTACACGCTGGAGGAGGTGAACGCGCGGGGAGGCTGGCCTACCCTCATCCACCCCGAGGACATGGAGACGGCACGCCTGGGGCACGAACGAGTCCTGACGGGAAAGGTCAACGCAAGCGTCCTTCGCCTGATAACCAAGGGGGGCGAGGCCCGCTGGGTGCGGAACCTCAACAAGCCGGTGTGGGACTCGACGCAGGGCCGCGTGGTCCGCCTCGTCGGGGCCGCCCAGGACGTCACCGAACGCAGGCAGGCGGAGGAGGAGGTGCGCGAGAGCCGGGAGCGGCTGCAAGCGCTGTCGCGCCAGTTGATGGCCGCCCAGGAGAACGAACGCCGCCACCTGGCCCACGAACTGCACGACGAGATCGGCCAGGCCTTGACGGCGATCGGCATCAACCTCCAGGCCGTCAAGGCGATGGGGGGCGAGGCCGCCCAACCCCGGTTGGAGGAGGCGATTGCCATCGCGGACCAGGCGATCGAGCAGGTTCGCCACCTGTCGCTCGACCTCCGGCCCTGTATGCTGGACGACCTGGGGCTGGAGGCGGCCCTGCGCTGGTACGTGGACCGGCAGATGCGCCGGACCGAGCTGACGATCCACCTGGACGTCGATCTCGGGGGCCGGCTGAGCCCCGAACTGGAAACCGCCTGCTTCCGCGTGGCCCAGGAGGCGCTGACCAACGTGGCTCGTCACGCCCGTGCGGGGCGAGCCTGGGTCGAGTTGCAAGTGCGCAGAGATATCGTGGAGCTCGCCGTTCGCGACGACGGCGTCGGCTTCGACCCCGTCGCCGCCCGGGGGCGCGCGGCCGGAGGGGCCAGCTTCGGCCTGCTCGGCATGCAGGAGCGGGCCGAGTTGCTCGGCGGAACGCTTGCCGTCGAGTCGCGCCCCGGCCACGGGGCCTGCGTCCGCGCCCGGTTCTCCGTCGCGGGCGGAGGAGGGCCCCGTCGATGAAGCCGATCCGGGCCTTGCTGGCCGATGACCATCAACTGGTCCGCGCAGGGCTTCGGCTGCTCCTGGAGGGCCTCAGCGGGGTGGAGGTCGTGGCCGAGGCGAGCGATGGCCGCGAGGCGCTCCGCCTGATCGAGGCGCACCGCCCCGACGTGGTGTTGATGGACGTCGTCATGCCGGGGATGAACGGGTTGGAGGCGGCGGCCCGGGTAGCGCGAGACTTCCCCGGCGTGCGCGTGGTGATGCTGTCGGTGAACGCCACCGAGGAGTACGTCCTGCAAGCGCTCCAGGCGGGGGCGGCCGGCTACCTGCTGAAGAACATCAGCCCGGCGGAACTGGAGGCGGCGGTGCGGGCCGTGGCGCGGGGGGAGCGTTATCTCGCTGCCGCCGTCTCCAAACACGTCATCGACGCCTACCTCCAACGGGTCGGGCCGGGGACCACCTCGCTGGACCGACTGACGCCACGGCAGCGGGAAGTGTTGCAACTCGTCGCGGAAGGAGCGACGACGAAGGAGGTCGGCCGGAAGCTGGGGATCAGCGCCAAGACGGCGGAGATGCACCGCGGCCAGTTGATGGACGCGCTGGGCATCCGCGACGTCGCGGGCCTGGTGCGCTACGCGATCCGCATGGGGGTCATCGCGGCCGACGCCTGACGCCAAACCCAGGGATTTTCCCTGGCCGACCCAGGGATTTCCCCGGTGTCGGGGCCGGGGCGCCGGCGGCGAATTACCCCGGGCCGCCGGCCGCAGCCCCGCGCGGTGTTGGGGGCGGGGGGGGGTGT
>JBBSEZ010000658.1:0-3944 GCA_038239195.1 Gemmatales bacterium | reverse complement strand
TTCCGTTATGGGGCGAGCACGTGTAGCAACTGTAAGAGCGTTATGGGGTTGCGTGGGGTGCTTTTCTTGGATCGTCATGGGTAGTTGGGGGGGGTGTTTTAGCGAGGCTTCGAATATGGGTGGGATGGACGTTTGTGCGAAGCGTCGCTAAACCACCGCCCCCATCTCCCGAGGACGATCCATGAATCGCTCCCGACGCTCCGCCTTCACGCTCTTCCAGTTGCTCCTCGTGCTCGCCCTCCTTTTGTTGCTCTTCGCCCTGCTCCTGCCAGCCCTCGCCAAGGCGCGCCTCGCGGCCTCGCGGGCCGCCTCGCAGAACAACCTCAAGCAGATCGGCATTGCGGTCCACAACTACGCCAGCACCTACGACAACAAGTTCCCCGCCGGCAACGACGCCAACAACTTCTCGGCGTCCACCCACCTGCTCCCCTACATCGAGCAGGACAACCTGTTCAGGACCATCAACCTCAAGAAGTCGATCGACGACCCCGTCAACGCCAACGCCCGCAAGGCCATCGTGAAGGTCTTCCTCAACCCGACCGACCCCGTACGCATGGTCACGCCGGACTACGGGCCCACCAACTATCTCTACAACGCCGGCACCGACGTCGCCCTGGCGGGAAACAACGGCGTCTTCTACCAGAGCTCGAGCACCCGGCTGGTGGCCGACATCCAGGACGGGACGAGCAACACGGTGCTGGCGGGCGAAACGCTCAAGGGCGACAGTGGGGTGCGCGCCATGGACGTCCGCCGGCAGCACGTCCGGCTGGCCAAGGGCGCCCTGAAGGGGCTCAAGGACGACGCGGGCGTCAAGCCGTTCGCCGACGACAAGAACATCGCGAGCAACCGCGGCGCCTCGTGGATGAACGGGCGCTTCCTCCAGGGGACGTTCAACGGCCGGCTCGCCGTCAACGACGCCAAGCCCGACGTCGATTGCGCCGGGCTCGGCGGCGTGTCGTCGCTGCGCGGCACCATGGACGGGGTCAACGTCGCCGTGTGCGATGGCAGCGTGCGCTTCGTCAGCAGCAACATCAGCCTCGTCACCTGGCGCGCCGCCTTGACGCGCAGCGGTGGCGAGGTGCTCGGCAACGATTGGTGATTTCCCCATCCCCGGAGGTGCTTCTCATGGCCCGAAAACGTCGCTCGGCGTTCACCATCATCGAGTTGATCGCGGTCCTCGCCGTGCTCCTGCTCATCCTCGGCCTCTTGCTGCCCGCCATCCAGAAGGTCCGGGCGGCGGCGGCGCGCATGCAGTCGTCGAACAACCTCAAGCAGATCGGCCTCGCCGTTCACAGCTACAACGACGCGAACAACCGACTCCCCGCCGGCGTCGATAACAACCACTTCTCGGCCACGGCGCGGTTCTTGCCTTACCTCGACCAGAACGCGCTCTACACCTCGATCAAGTTCGGCGAGACGGTCGATCACAAGGACAACGCCCGGGCGCGCGCCGTGCGCGTCAAGACGCTGGAGAGCCCGCGCGACCCGGTCGATGCGCCCAATAAGAATTACGGGCCCACCAACTACCTGTGGAACGACAAGGTCTTCTTCCTGAACTCCGCGGCGCGCATCCCCGCCAGCTTCCCCGATGGCCTGAGCAATACCATCATCAACGGCGAGACGCTCAAGGGCGATGGCGGCAAGAACGCCGTCACCGTCCAGCGCCAGCACGTCCTCCTCGCCAAGGGAGCGCTGAAGGGACTGAAGGACGATGCGGGCGTCAAGCCGTTCCAGGCCAACAAGCAGATCGCCGGCGACCGCGGCGCCTCGTGGATGGACGGGCGCTTTCTGCAAGGGACGTTCAACGGCCGGCTGCGCCTCAACGACCAGCGCCCCGACGTGAGCTGTGCCGGGGCCGGTGGCGCTTCCACGTTGCGCAGTCTCGACGAGATCGTGCTCGTCGGGCTGGGCGACGGCAGCGTGCGCAGCCTCAGCGTGCGGGGGCTCACCTTCGCGACGTGGTCCAACGCCCTCGACCCCGCCGACGGGAGCCCCCTGGGCGCGGATTGGTGAGCCTCGGTTAGCACGGGAGGGCCTGGCCCTCCCGTTCCCTGGTAGCCTCTTGGGGAGGGGCCTCACCTCTCGTCGTCCGCCCCTTCCCGGAGCAGTGCGCGCCGCGTCAACCACGTCCTGGCCCGCCGCTCCGTCTCGCGGTCCAGCCCTGCCGCCTCCTCCGACCGCTCCTCGCGCAGCGCCTGCCGCAAGGACTCGGCGAGCCGCAGCGCCTCCGCCCTGTCCTTGCGCACGCGCGCCAGCTCGTGGCTCGCCGCGCGCCGGCGGTCCTCCTGTTCGCGACAGGCCGGCGAGCCCGGCCCCTCGCCGCGCGCCGCCAGCAACTTCAGCGCCACCTCCGCCTCGCGCTCCTCGCCTTCCAGGCCCGTCTCGCGTCGCTCCAGCCGGTTCGCCTCCACCCGCAGCGCGCTCAGTATTTCTTGTGGCGACGGGCCCTTTTTCTCCTCGTGTTCCGCGGGCACGGGGGCAACGCGCCCTCTTCCCCACGCGAGCTCGGGGCGATGGGCCCCCACCCACGCCCCCGTCAGGAACGCCCCGGCAAGGAGCGCGCCGACGATGGCCCCGAACAGCATGCCGCGCCGGCCAGAAAAGGACATGGGTTCCTCCTTTTGTATTTGAAGGCAGGACGGAGGAGAGCGGGCCCCGCCTCCTCGCGACGGGCTCAATCCTGCCGCTGCATCGCCTGGATCGGAGTCAGCCGGCACGCCCACGCCGCCGGCAGGATCGCCCCCAGCGTCGTCGCGAACGTGGACAGCCCCAGCGCCAGCCCGAACAGCCAGGCGTTCGACGAGTGCGCCAGTTGTAGTGGCAGGGCGCCGGGCGGCAGGCGAAACGTCGAGCGCACCACCTCGCTGACCAGCGGTTCGAGCGCGGCACTGCCGGCCCCGGCCACGACGAACGCGACCAGCCCGCTCAGCACGCCCTGGATGGCGAACAGCGCCACGATCTGTGCGGAGCTCGACCCGTGCGCCCGCAAGATGCCAATCTCGTGCGTCTTGCTCGCCAAATGCAAGGCGTTGCCGATCAGCACCGTGATGCTTGCGCACGTCGCCAGGCCCAGCACGAACACGGTCACCAGGCACACCAGCACCCTGCCCAGTTGCTGAAGCCCTTCCATCTCGGCCAGGCGATGCTCCACCCGGTAGCCGCGCCCTTCGAAGAAGCGCACCAGCTCGGCCGCGCTCCGCGCGTCGGCCGCATCGACGTTGATGCGCAGCGCCCCGCTGCGTCGCTGCACGTCCGCGGGCGCCTCGAACGCGTTGGTCGTCTCGTCGAACACCACCTTTCCCTGCCCCCACAACGCCACGCCTTGCAACAGCCCCAGGGGCGCGTGGCCGAGCTCGCCCTCCACCACGCCGACGACCCGGCAGGTTCGCGGCAGCGTCGCGTCGCCCCGGCTGACGCCGCGCTCGCGCACGAAGCGCACCTCCACGCTCCTTCCCACGCACTCGGCGGGCGCCGCGCCCGGGAAGGCGCGCTTTACCGCGGCGAGCGGCAAGACCACCTCCCCGCCTTTGTCGCTCAGCCAGCGCCCATGCAGCACGCCCGCCTGGAAGCGGCGGGGGTCGTCCGGCGTGCTCCCCTCCAGACCGACCTCGACCTCGCCGACGAGCGCCCGCACGCGCACCACCGGCCGCGCGGCAGTGAACGTCGGCCGGGCCATCTCCACCGACTCGGCCAGATCGGCCCCGTCGCGCTCTCCGCCGCGCGGCTTGACGGCGTAACTTTGTAGCGCCACCTCGCGCACCGGCGTCAGCGCTCGCGCCGCCAGCCCGCCTGCCCGCAGCGCCTCCATCAGACGGCGATAATGCAGGTCCGCCACCTCCGCGTGCCAGTGCATCGCCTTGCCCTCGCCCGTGCGCCCGCCCATCCAGTCGAGCGTTTCGGGCGTGCAATAGTAGTCTCCGCCGCCCGCCAGCCCCGCCTCCCCG
>JBBSEZ010000657.1:0-3962 GCA_038239195.1 Gemmatales bacterium | reverse complement strand
CCTGCGAACCGCGGCTAAACGCTGTATCTGTGGCAATTCGCTCGTGTTAGTAGCGCCGGCCACCGCCGCCGCCACCCCCGGCGCCGCCGCCGTAGCCGCCCCGGCTCCCGCCACCGCCGCCGCCGTAGCCGCCCCCGCCACCACCGTAGCCGCCCCGGCCACCGCCGCCGCCGCCGCCGGTACGCCCGCCACCGCCGCCGCCGTCCGGCTTGGGACGGGCCTCGTTGACGGTGAGGTTGCGGCCTTCGACTTCCGCGCCGTTGAGGGCGGTGATGGCAGCCTGGGCCTCCTGATCGCTGCCCATCTCCACGAACCCAAAGCCCTTGGACCGACCGGTGTCGCGGTCCATGATCACCTGAGCCGACTGCACCGTGCCGTGCGCCTCGAAGAGGCGCTGCAGGTCGCCATCGGCCAGCCCGTAGGCGAGATTGCCCACGTACAACTTCTTGCCCATGCGGGGCTCCACAGAGCGAAACTGCCCAAGCATGCCGTGACAGGCCACGGACAGACGCTGCGCCTTTCGCCGACGGCGCCAGCGCCTCGGAAGCCAACACGGCTTCTCGATGCGCCCCGACAGTGACTCCCCTTGGTTGTTAGAGGAGTTAGCAGGGAGTTTTTTCGGGGGGCCCTGAGAGTGGGGAAGGGTGGACCGATCCTCAGATCCCAAAGTTAGTGAATTGTATCAGATGGGTTCAAACGCGGCTAGAGGACAGAAGTGTTTTTTTGCGATTTTCAGAAAAAAAGATCGGGGCCTGACGGCCCCCCCGAGCAGGGCCCCCAGGGAAGCTGAGGACGAGGGGGGCCCCGCATGACCGGAGACGTGGGTTACTCGGGCGCGGCGGCGTCGGCAGGCCGCTGGCGCAATGGGCCTCGGTAGGTGATTCGGCCCTTGTTCAGGTCGTAGGGCGAGATCGCCACGGTGACGGTGTCGCCCGGAAGAATGCGGATGAAGTTCTTGCGAATCTTGCCCGCGATGTGCGCGACGATCTCGTGCCCGTTCTCTAAACGGACCCGGAACTGCGTGTTGGCCAGGGCGGCCACCACTTTCCCCTGCACCTGAATCGCTTCTTCTTTCGCCATGCGCTCTCCTCCGCCGTGCCTTGCAGGAAAACCAACCCTCGACAGCCCGGGCGCCTGCCCTCGCCCTTGGGGCCTCTGTCGCCACCGAAATAATTGACTTACCAGTATATGTTATCGCCTCACCGGGCGCGCGACCAGGGGTTTTTTCCGGCAGGGGGCGCGGCGACCAGTTCGGGAGGGGAACGCGAAGCCGCAAGCGGCGGGCCCTCGAAGTGCGCCGCTTGCGGCTTGGCGACTCGAACTGCGCGCTCACCCGACGCCGACCGGCTGCAAGGTCGCGCGTTTGCTCGCGATCAACTTCACCAGCGCCTTCTGGGGGTCGGCGAACTTTTTCAGCCCCTCGTCCATCAGCGTCGCCTCGAGCTTGGCCATGTCCACCTTGGCTTCAATCTCGGCCAACACCTCCGCGGGCGGCAACCGATCGATCTCCCCCGTGAAGGTACGCCCGCTCATCTGGACTTTTTCATTGGTCGCCGGCGGGTTGGTCTCGATGTCGGACCCGGCGAAGGCGGCGACGTACTTCCACGGCGGGTCTTCCGGCTTCTTGGTCCCGGTGCTGGCGAAGATCATCTCCTGGTCGAGCGGCGGCTTCTTGGCCCCCCAGAAGTCCTTGTTGATCTTCCAGATCTGCTTGGCGTTGACGATGCCCACCATCCCCTGTGCCGCCGGCGAGAGGCCCGGCACCTTGTCCTGGGTATAGACGTCCAGCCGGCTGACGAAGATACTGTAGACCGACTTGAACAGGTCGAGCGAATGGCGCCGCTGCGCCCCGCGCCAGATCGCTTCGCGGGCGGCGCGATACTGCCGCTCCGAGAAGATCAGCGTGACGTTGAGCGTGACGCTCGCGGCCGCCAGCTCCTCCAGCGCCGCCAGGCCCCCCGGCGTGGCGGGGACCTTGATCATGCGGTTGCGATGCCCGGCGCTCCACTTCTTGCCGAGAGCGACGTACTGCTGCGCCTTTTGGGAGACCGAGAGCTTGCACGCGGGGTCTTCCAGCAGCGGGTCGAGCTCGAAGCTGACGTACCCGTTGTTGCCCTTCGTCTCCTGCCAGACGGGCAGGAAGACCTCCTGCGCCTGCTTGACGAGGTGATCGGTGAGCCGCCACGCCAGCGCGTCGTCATCGAGCCCTTCGCGCAGCAGGTCGGCGATCTGGTTGTCGAACCGCCCGGTCTTGACCAGGTCGGCGACGATGATCGGATTGGACGTTGCCCCCGTCGCCCCCCAGGCGCGGTTGGCCGCCACCTCCTGAGGGTCGATCGAATCGAGCCACAGTTTCGTCCCCGTGGCCACCAGCGACTGAAGTGGGGTCTGGATTGCCATCGGCTCTGCCTCCCGGATCGAGGATGTCGGCTCCACCCCGCTATTGTAGAAAGGAACCGCCCCCGCAGACACGGAGATCGTTTCGCTTTTGCGGGGATGCAGCCGGGCCCGGTAATCGTGTCGGGCAGAAAATGCCCTCGATGGTTGCGAACCTGCGGGGGCGTGTCGAGGTCATACAAACGTTGCCGACGGAGACACAGGGATGCGACAACCGACCTGAGCTCCTGCCAGGTCTTTGACAACCCGGGCCAGGAGAGTGACCGAGAAGCATGTCAGAGCCGCCCCCAAGCGCCGTACGTGAAGGCGAGGGAGGACGGCACGACGGAAGGGCAAGCCGACTGGCGACGGCACCCCGCTCGAAACGGGACGAGGCCGTAAGTCCTTGAGGGCTCGACTCCCTCTCCTTCCGCTGTTCTGGATGCGACGTTCGACTTCTGGTGAGGTCGCCTGCCTTTCAACCAGGCCAGGCGGGCTCGACTCCCTCCACGGTCCACTGTTCTTGTATCGCCAGGTGGTGGAATGGTCGATACGCGGTCGTCAGAAGGCCGTGCCCATCGCGCGGCGCAAGGGCTCAACTCCTTCCCTGGTCGCTGGGGGCGTTTCGGAGATAGGGCTAATGGGGAGCCGCCTGCCTTGGGAGCAGGACATAACTGGGTTCGATTCCCAGATCTCCGATTGCTGTCCTCGGAGTGTGCCGGCCCGCGTGGCCCTGCTGCCGGTCGGCGCGCTACAGCACCCGAAGCTTGCCTTCCAGATAAGCCTGATGGACTTCGGCACCGTGTTCTTTGCCGATCGGTGAAGCAAAACGGTCCTGCGTGCCGTCTGGTACGTTGGCCCGGCTGGTGCCGCTACCTTGGGGGTGCCGCGTGGGGGCCAGGCCCACCCACGGGCGACGTGACAGGGTCACGGCACCTGGAGGTTATCGAAGATGCGCTGGATCAGCGTTTCCGAGGTCACGTCCTCCGCCTCCGCCTCGTAGGTGACGCTGACCCGGTGCCGCAGGACGTCTGGCCCGATCGACTTGACGTCCTGCGGCGTCACGTAGCCGCGCCCGTCGAGGAAGGCCTGCCCTTTGGCGGCGCGCGTCAGGAAGATGGTGGCGCGCGGGCTGGCGCCATACTGCACGTACGGGCCAATGTCGAGGTTGTACTCGGCCGGCCGGCGCGTGGCGTGGATCACGTCCACCAGGTAGCGCTTGATGCGATCGTCGACGTAGATCGAATCGAGGGCCCCGCGCAGTTCCATCAGCTCCGTGGGGCCGAGAACGGCCTCGACGTGGAGGTCGGGCTCGACGGCCGACATGCGGTCGAGGATGCGCAACTCCTCGTCCTTGCTCGGGTACGCGAGTTTGACCTTGAGCATGAAGCGATCGACCTGGGCCTCGGGGAGCGGATACGTTCCTTCCTGCTCGATGGGGTTTTGCGTGGCGAGGACCAGGAAGGGCTGTTCGAGGACGTGGGAGACGTCGCCGATGGTGACCTGCCTTTCCTGCATGGCCTCGAGGAGGGCGCTCTGCACCTTGGCGGGGGCGCGATTGATCTCGTCGGCGAGCACGAGGTTGG
>JBBSEZ010000656.1:0-3987 GCA_038239195.1 Gemmatales bacterium | reverse complement strand
GGTCAAGCTCACTTCCCGGGGGCCCATCGTCTATTCGCAGACGCGCGTGGGCCGAGGCGGCAAGCCGTTTACGATCTACAAGGTGCGCACCATGTATCACGACTGCGAGCGCCTCAGCGGCGCCCGCTGGTCCCGGCCGGGAGACCCGCGCATCATGCCCGTGGGGCGCTTCCTCCGCCGGACGCACCTCGACGAACTGCCGCAGTTGTGGAACGTGCTCCGCGGCGACATGAGCCTCATCGGCCCGCGCCCCGAGCGCCCCGAGTTCGTCCCCCAACTGGAACAGGCCATCCCGCGCTACCGCGACCGCCTTCTGGTGCTGCCGGGCGTGACGGGGCTGGCCCAGATCCACCTGCCGCCCGACACCGACCTCGCCAGCGTGCGCCGCAAGCTGACCTTCGACCGCTACTACGTGCGAACGCTGGGCCCGTGGGGCGACCTGCGCATCCTGCTCAGTACCGCCTTCCACGTCTTCGCGCCGTACGTCGCGTCGAGGTGGATCTATCCGATCAGCGCGGCGCGGCTCGACGCCCTCGAAGAGGGAGGGGAATCCGGAGCGAACCGCTAAGCCGCGAGCGGCGGGCCCAAGCTGAGTGTGGGTGACTTCGCCACCCGCCCCCGCCCTGGGCCCGCCGCCTGCGGCTTAGCACTACAGCGCTAGTACAGTAGTTTGTTCAGGTATTTTTGGCGATTGGTGGGCGCTGCTTGGGGGTCGGGGACGGCAGAACTACTGTACAAACCACTATACTAGCGCTGTAGTGTTAGGCGACCGGCAGGAAAAGGCCTCCTTGTAGGACGGCTCAGGAGAGCCGTCCTACAAGTCGCCTTCGCGAGCAGCGCCCCCTGGAAGCAGGTGACCGAACCATGTCCTCGTCCCCGACCGCGCCTGCCGTTCAGCGTTGGCCCTCCCTGCCGGGGGGAGAGGGCCCGACCGCGCCCCCGCCCCCCGCCGTCGAGCGCAACCGCCTCGGGTTCTGCCTCTTCCTGGCGGTCACCGCCGCCCTGTTCGTGCGCCCCGCCGAGGTCTTCGAGCCTCTTTTGGGCGCCGAAATCTATCTGTACTTGATCCTCGCCTGCCTGGCCGTTTCCTTCCCTGCCGTCCTGCCCTGGCTCTCGCCCGCGGCCATCGAGAAGCAGCCCATCACCGTCTGCGTGGTGGGGATGCTGCCGGCCATCGTGCTCTCGCTGCTGGCGAACGCCTACTTCGCCGCCGCCTGGAAAGAGGCCTGCGATTACGGCAAGGTGCTGATCTACTACTTCCTGTTGTTGGCCCTGGTGGACAGCCCGGCGCGGCTTCGCATTTTCCTGAGCTGGCTGGCGCTGTGTATCGGGGGCATGGCGCTGCTGTCCATCCTCGACTATCACGGCATTCGGTCTCTGCCCAAAACGTCCACCTCCACGGGGATGGAAGAGGCCTATCAGCCGCAGAACGTGGACGACGGCCCCGTTGTGCGGCGCATGGTCGGCACGGGGCTGTTCAACGACCCCAACGATCTGTGCGTCCTCCTCGTGGTGGGCGTGATGCTGGCGCTCTACCGCCTGGCCGACGTCCGCTCCGGCGTTCGTCGGGTGCTGTGGCTGGTGCCGCTGGCCCTGTTCGCCTACGGCTTCAGCCTCACGCAGTCGCGCGGCGGGATGCTGGCCCTCCTGGTGGGGTTGGGCGTGACCGTCCGGCTGCGCTACGGGTGGGGACGGGCGTTGCTGCTGGGAGGGCTGGCCTTCCCCGTCCTGGGCGCTTTTCTGGGGGCCCGGCAGATGGACGTCTCGACGTCGGCCGATACCGCCACCACGCGCATTCAGTTGTGGAGCGACGGCCTGACCATGTTTCGCGGGGCGCCGCTGTTCGGGATCGGCATCTGGCACTCGGGAGACAAGCAGGCGCACGTGGCCCACAACGGCTACCTGACCGCCTTTTCGGAACTGGGGCTGCTCGGCGGCACGCTGTTCCTGGGGGCGACCTTCCTGGCCACGTGGTCGCTGTATCGGCTCACCTGGCCCCCTCCGCGCGTGCCGGGCCTCCCTGCGCCGCCGCCGCGAAAGCTCCTCGATCCGGAGCTCCGCGCCATGCACCCCTTTCTGGCGGGGGCCCTCGCCGCCTACGCCGCCGGCATGGTGTCGCTGTCGCTCACCTACGTCGCCGTCACCTACGCCCTGTTCGGCCTTGCCGCGGTGTTCGTGCCGCTGGCCGTCACGCACCCGCCCAGGACGTTGCCGCGCTTCGACGGGCCGATGGTCGTGCGCCTGGGGCTGGTCGCGGCCGGGTTTCTCCTCGCCACGCAGGTGTTCGTGCGCGTCTTCTTCGTGGGCTGAGGCCGCGCGGCGGAAAGAAAGCGGCCCTTTCCACGCCGCAGCCCAAGACAACCCACGAGTACGTGAGCTATGCTCGAAGGAATGTCCTCTTCCATCTCCTCGCCCTGGCGCAGCAAACGCGAGGCGCTGGTCCTCGTTGCCTTGACCGGGCTGGCCCTGCTGCTGCGCCTCGCGGGGCGCGGGCTGGAGAGCATCTGGTACGACGAGTCGTTCAGCCTCCTCGTGGCGCGGAACGGTTATCTCGACTTATTCACCGGCCGCGAGCACGAGCCCGGCAACCCGGCCGGTTATTTCCTGCTCCTGCGCGCCTGGCTCGACCTGTGGGGCAACGAGTCTGTCGAAACCGCCCGCGCGCTCTCGGCCGTGGCCGGCGCCCTTGGCGTCCCCGCCGTCTGGCTGCTGGCGCGATTCCTGGGGGCCTCGCCGCGCGCAACCTGGCTGGCCTGCCTGCTGGTCGCCGTCTGCCCGCCGCTGGTCTATCTCGGCCAGGAGGCGCGCGTCTTCGCCCTGTTCGCCACCGTGACCACCCTCGCGGCGGCCGCGGTCGTGCGCATCGAGCAGACCGACCGTCCCGCCGCCTGGCTCGGCTTCGCCGCCGCCGGCGCGGTCCTCGTCCACCTGCACTACTATGCTTTTTTCGTCCTGATCGTCCTCGGCCTCGACCTCCTCGTCTGGGCCTGGCGGGCCGGTCGAGGATGGGGGCCTGTCCTGCGCCTGGTCGGGGCCTCGCTACTGGTCGTGCTGGCGTTCGCGCACTATCTGCCTGCGTTCCGTTCCCAGTTGTCGCAGGGGGCGGAACGCAGCTCGGAAACGTGGTGGCAGCACCTCGCCCTGCTGCCCTTCTCCAGCATCGTTGGCCGCACGCTCGTCTGGAAAGAACACGGCCTGCGCCTCGTCGCCGTCCTCGGCCTGGCCGTCCCCCTGCTGATCTACCTGCCCCTTGCGGGCCCGTTGTGGCACGACCGGGCCCGGTTGCGCCCGGTCCTCGTGCTGGCGCTGGGCCTGCCTCTCCTGGTGGGGGCCCTGGCCCTGGCCGGCCTCCCGATGATCCATTCGCACTACCTCAGCGCCGTGTATCCGAGCCTGATGCTGCTGCTGGCGTGGGGCCTGGGCCGCGCGCTCGTCCGCGCCCCGCGCCTGGCCTGGGCGCCGATCTTCTGCCTCGCCGTCCTGATGCCATCGGCGCTCGCCCGCACCTACCTGGTGCGCCACAAGACCGACTGGCGCGGGCTGGCCGCCCACGTCGAAGAGCGCGGCGGCGACCTGCCCGTCTACTTCTACGAGGACCTTGGGGCGCTCCCGTTCGCCTACTACCGCCCGGAGCAACCGCAGCGACTGGTGACGGCGCCCTTCGGCGCGGAAGGCGCCGGCTGGCGCGAGCCGGGCGTGCTCGAAGAGATGGGCCGCGAATCGGCCGGCTTCTGGCTGGTGTTCTATCCCACCAGCAGCGCCACCCGGGCCGACGAGGATGGCATCGCGAAGCTGTTGCCGGCCCGCTGGGCCGTGGAAGAAGACGTGACGTTCGCGCCCATGCGGGCGTTCCGCTGCCGGCCCCGGGCCGGGGGGGGGGGGGCCGCGCCCCCCCCCCCCCCCCGGGCGGCCCCCCCCGGCGGGGCCCCGGCGGGGGGGGGGCCGGGGCGCCCGGCGGGGGGGGGGGGTGGTGCGGGGGACCCCCCC
>JBBSEZ010000655.1:0-4013 GCA_038239195.1 Gemmatales bacterium | reverse complement strand
ATAACAACTTGAAGTCTGGTTGCGGCATTGATTTCGCCTTACCCGACTCGGTGAAGCAGCAGTTGCCACAACCTCTGACTGGGACTCACGTTACGCGGGATGCCGAGGCATTCGCGGGAGGGATGAGCGCGAAGTGTCCAAATTCCCCCCGCCGATCCCCGGCGTCGTCGCGGGTGGCTTCCAGTTGACCGGGAGGCCCTTGCCCGCCACTTCTCGGGGGAGGCGTGTGCTGGGCACCGATTTGCCGTCGAGCGTGAGGGTGAAGCCGCTCGCCTCCCGGCCGCCCGAGACGAAAACGAGGTCGAGGTCCTCGACGAGGCGCTCGTTCTTCAACCGATAGATCGCCTCGACGAGGACGGCCCGGCCTTCGGCGAGGGGCCGCAGGTCGAGCGCGAGCTCCTCGCGCTCGATGACGACCTCCGCAAGCCCGCCCGGCTCGGCGAGGGAACTGCCGCGTTGAAACGGGGCAGCGGCGTTTGCCCCGGCGGGGGGGGGACTGGCCATCCCCCGGCCCACGGCCAGGGCGACAGCCAGCCAGGAGGTGAGATGGCGCACGTTCACGCGAAGAGCTCCTTGCCGTGGTCCTGCCCTGGTGCCGTGATTTGCCCCGTTCAGTGTACCTGATCCGGCGAGGACGGCAACGCTTTTCGCGGCGGTCCCATGGGCTCAAACGCCAAGCGGAGCGTTGCAAAGCGCCTGGCGTGCGGTTAGTTTGGTGGGGGAAGGGCGCTCTGCGAACGCGGCGGGGCGGTCGCATTTCCCTCCCTCACAGGCGCGCCCATGCAGTCCACCCCCAATCCTTCTCCGAGCACGCTGGCAAGGGCCCGGGACGGTTGTCCGGTCGCCTGGGAGCGATTGCAAAGCCTGTGCGCGCCGGTGGTGGCCCGGTGGTGCCGTCAGGCGGGCTTGCAGCCTGCGGACGTGGACGACGTGCTTCAAGAGGTCTTCGCCAAACTGGTCCAGGGCCTGAGCAACTTCCGTCACGACCGAGGCAGCGGCAGCTTCTGCGCGTGGTTGTACACCGTCGCGCGCACGAGGCTTTCCAACCACTACGAGCGTCAGGGAAGAGAGCCGCCGGCCGTGGGTGGCAGTTCGTTTCACGAGCGCCTGGAACAAGCGCCCGCGCATGCGGGCGCCGAGGAGCTCTCGAGTGCCGCCGCGACGCTGCACCGCCGTGCCCTGGACCTGGTTCGCGCCGAGTTCGAGGAAAGGACCTGGCAGGCGTTCTGGCGGTCGTGCATCGAAGAGCGCCCCACCGAAGAAATCGCGGGGGCCCTGGAAATGACACCGAACGCCGTTCGACAGGCGAAGAAACGGGTGCTGGACCGGCTGCGGGAGGAATTCGGCGACCTGCTCGAATAGTCGAGGCCACGCCAAAGTCGTGAAACGCGCCGGGGTTCTTCCTATTGACGGGGTCGCGTTTCTGTCCGGGGGGCTTGCCGTGAACTGTCCCGACCGTGCCGAGCTCGAAGGGGCCAGCCAGGAGCCAGACGAATTGGAGCGGCGCCTGCGCCAGGCAGCCCGGGAGGCACCGTTCGATGAGGAGGAGGCCAGGCGGGCGTATGCCGCCGTGCGGCTGGTGGTCCCGACCCTGCTCTTTCATTCTACCGCGGAGGCCAGCGCCTCGAAGGGAGGCCCCGCCCCGCGGCAGTTGGGCGAATATCGGCTGCTCCACCCGGTCGGCGAGCCGTCCGGGCAGGGCGTCGTCTGGCGCGCGGTCGAGACAAACACGGGCCGGGAATGCGCCGTCAAGGTAATGCGCGCCGACAGCAACGGCCCAGACTACGTCGCCCGCTTCCGGCGCGAGATCGTGGCCCTCGTCGATCGGATCAAGGACCCGAACGTCGTGTTGGCCTACGACGCCTGCATCGAGAAAGACGAGCTCTATCTGGTGATGGAACTGCTCGACGGGCTGTCGTTGAGCGACGTGCTGAAGCGCCACGGGCGATTGCCCGTGGCCGACGCCTGCGAAATCGTCTGCCAGGCGGCCACAGGGCTGCACAGCGCCCACCGGGCGGGCCTTGCCCATCGCGACGTGAAGCCGGCCAACCTCTTTCTCACGCGCGAGGGCAAGGTCAAACTGCTCGACTTGGGCCTTGCGCGAATGTTCGAGGACGCGGGGGAGGAACTGACCGGCGCCGGGGCCCTCATGGGCACGCCCGGTTTCATGTCCCCCGAGCAGATCGACGACCCCCGAAAGGCCGACGCGCGCGCCAACCTCTACTCGCTCGGCTGTGTGCTCTACCTCCTGCTGACGGGCCAACCCCCGCACGGCGTGGTCGTGTCCCCGGCGTTGAGGAGGGACGACGGGGCCCTTGTTGCCGCCTACCGGGCGGCGCCCATCGTTCCGGTCCGCTCGCTCTGCCCCGACGTGCCGGAGGAACTGGCCAACGCCCTGGGCCGCCTGCTGGCCCCGCGCCCCGAAGACCGCCCGCGGTCGGCGGCCGAGCTCATCGCGGCCTTGGCGCCGCTGCGTCCGCCGCGCCACGACCTGCGCTACCTGTTGCCGCCGACGGGGCCAGAGGACCGCAACGCCAAGCCGATGGCCCCGGGGGCGCCGCTCGCACTCCCGACGTTGCCCCCAACGGGGCTGACGGGCCGCGACACGAAGGCGGCGGCCGCATCGATCCGGACCTCCCCGCTGTCCGAACTGCCGACGTCCCGCCCGCCCAGGCGCCCGAGAGCCCGGTGGGAGGTCGTCTCCTTGTCGGTCGCGGCAGCCATCGGGTTGCTTGCCCTCGCGTGGGCCCTCGGGCTCCTGTCGCCGGACAAGGGGGATCGGGGCAACGGCCCTCAACCGGATGGGCCGAAGGAACGACAAGAGGGAGCGCCCGTCTCGACCGCCGTGAGACGTTGGTTCCCGGTCGATCTGGAAGGGGCGAGGCCCCTGGCCCCTTCGGAAGCAGGCCTTCCCGCCAACGGCCTCGACTGCTTGCGGCACGAACTGGGCGATGAGGTGGACGTGCTGTCCCCCGTGGCCGCCCGGGACGTGGGCCTGCGGCGGAAGGAGTCCGGCTTCAGCGACAACACGTACCGCGTCTTTGTGTCCAATCGGTTCCGCGGCGAAAAGAGGGCCGCCGAGATCGCGTGGGCCCCGTCGCTGGCCTTGCGGGCGGTGGCCTTCCAGGTGGAGGAAGTGGCAGGCTCGACCATCCTGGCTGGCAAGCCCTGCGAGGACCAACCCGGGGCGCGGCCGCGCATCGTTCTGGAGGCCAGGGGCGGGCCCGTCGATCTGTCCCGGCCGCGCTGGCTCGTTCTGTTCGTCTTCCCACTCGACGAGAAAACCAACAACGCTCTCCGCGAGCGCTTCGTGGCCGACGTGAAATGAATGGGAGAGTTGCTCATGCGCCGATTGTCCCTGGGGTTGCTGCTGGTCGCCGCCGCCGCGCTCGTGCCGGTCTCGCCGGGCGCAGAGGAGGGCCCCGCCAAGGCGGGCAAGACCACGATCAAGGTGACGGTGCGGACGTGGTCCCCCAAGGGGGGCTACAAGGCGCTCCCGCGGGTCAAGGTCCTCGTCGGCCGGGGAGGGGCGCGGCTGCGGCCCCCGGCCGAGAAGGGCAAGCCGGCCGGTTGGGTCTCGGACGCCCGGGGAGAGGTAACTGTCGAGGTGACGAACGGGGAGCCGGTCACGCTCGTCTTCCACATGTCGCAGGACTACGTGCCGGTGATCCACAAACTGGCCGCCCCGGGAGGGACGCACGAGGTGGGGCCGGCGCTCATCACGGTCGATGACTACCGCGCCTACGAGAACGTCAACCCCGGCGAGCCCCGCGCCTATACGCTGTTCTCCCAGGCAGCGCGAGCCGTCCCCGTAGACGAGGCGAACGAGGAGGACAAACAGGTTCGCAAAGAGCTGCAAGCGGGCAAGGAACGTATACTTCACGCGGCGATGAGTGACACATTCTCAAAGGTCTGGAAGTTGTGGGTGAGAAGGGTGTCCATAGCGGCCTTGTGCTTGGAAGGGAGATCGTTGAGGCACTGCTGGATAGCGGTGTGGAATTTGTCGTAGTTGT
>JBBSEZ010000654.1:0-4016 GCA_038239195.1 Gemmatales bacterium | reverse complement strand
GCCAACCCCGGCACGCCACGCCTCCCCTGGGACGCACCCCTGGACGACAACGCCCCCGTTCCCCTAAACCACCTCCAGGCACCCTCTTCCTCCAGCAGCACTACTCATGAAGATCGCACGCGTCGAAGCCATTCACCTGCGCCTCCCCGACGTGAACGAGCGCTGCGACGGCAGCCAGGAAACGCTCGTCGTCAAGGTCCACACCGACGACGGGCTCGTCGGCGTCGGCGAGGTCGATTCGTCCTCCCTCGTCGCCAAGGCGATCATCGACGCGCCCGTCTCCCACAAGATATGCCGGGGGCTGGCGGCGTGTGTGATCGGCGAAGACCCATCCGAGATCGACCGCCTCGTGCATCGCATGTATGAGGGGTCGATCTTCTTTGGCCGACAGGGCGCCGTCATCCAGGCGATGAGTGGGATCGAGATCGCGCTGTGGGACCTCGCTGGCAAGGTCGCGCGCCGCCCGGTCTACCAGCTCCTGGGCGGGGGCTTCCGCAAGACGTTCCGCGCCTATGCCTCGATCCTCTTCGGCGACACGCCGCCCGAGACCGCGGCCATCGGCACCCGGCTCCGCGAGCAAGGCTACAAGGCGGTCAAGTTCGGCTGGGGGCCGATGGGCCAGAGCGAGGCCGGCGACATTGCTCACGTCCGGGCGGCGCGCGAGGCGCTCGGGCCCGACCTGGAGCTCATGGTCGATGCGGGCCTGTGCTGGGACACGGCGACGGCCATTCGCCGGGCGAAGCAATTCGAGCCGTTCAACCTGACCTGGCTCGAGGAGCCGTTGCACCCGGACAACCTCCAGGGCTATGCCAGGCTCAGCGAGCAAGCGCCCATGCGCATCGCGGCGGGGGAGGAGATCTGCGACGTCAAGGAGTTTGCGCAGATGATGGACGTCGGCGGGATCGACGTGGCTCAGGTGGACGTCACGCGCGTCGGCGGGCTGTCGCGGGCCAAGCGCATCGGCTGGGGCTCGGTCGAGCGCCATCGGCTGTGCGTGAACCATTCGTACAAGACGGGCATCAACATCGCCGCGTCGCTCCACTTCGTGGCGGCCCTGCCGAACACGCATTACTTCGAGTATTGCGTCGAGCAGGGGGCGCTGCGGCAGCAGCTCACCAGGCAGCGGTTCCCGGTGATCGGGGGAGACATTCAGGTGCCGGAAGGGCCCGGCCTTGGGGTCGACTTGAACGAAGACGTCGTGAACCAGTATCGGGTGGGGTAATACACGAACGACACAAGCACGCGCGCTCTATCGGAACAACGTCTGCGCCAGGGGCAGAGAGAAAGTCCTGACTGCTTCCATGCCGTGCGGGCACGTTCACGGCAGGACGCCGCGCACATAGATCCGGCCCCAGTCCCCCGGGCCAGCGTCCTCCAGCATCTTCTGAAGAAGTTCTCGAAGCATCGAAATGGGCGTGTTCTTCGCATCGTTCAGCGAGAGCACGATGTTCAGCCGGCGCTGCGGACGAGGCTTGTCTCGAGACGCATCGCGCATGATCCCGGTGAGAAGGTCCCGACTGATGCGCGTCCCCTGAGTGTCATACAGGGCCCCGTTCGCGTCCAAATCAAGGTAGAGCGAACGGCGAGGCGCCCGCTCCCCCGGAGCGAGCATCACGATAGGGCAGGTGCCGGGCAATTGGGCGCACGGTACGGTTGCGGGAAGGGGGCCCACGGCCGCGAAGCAGAACATCGTCGCCCAAAGAAACATCGGATCTTCCTCACCGCAACGGGTTGGGGTAGTTAAGGGGGTTGCTCAGTTTGAACGTGGCCAAGTCGAGATTCCGCCAACCACCCGGGATGGTCGCGGCCTTGGCCCAGGGGGGCACTTCGTTCGTCGGCTCTGCTTTGACGATGCGGTACGTTTCTGTCCAAGCCGCTTTCGCCTTCGCCTGCGTGAACTCGCGTTGCCAGACGATGTGATAATACGTTTTCTGACCGTGAACCAGGTAAAGGTCGCCCGTGAAGACGATACTCGCTGGCCACGCGGTCGCCATTTCTTCCGACCACTGAGGTCTCGGGCGGTCGAAAATCGTCAGTTCGTTCGGGTAGCGGCGGGTAGCGACGTTCCGAACGTCGTAAAAGCTCAGGGCGGGCCGATCCGTTTCCCGCCGATTGTGGTCGAGGTAAGTCTGGCCCATTAGGGCCCATGCCTCCGACAGGGGGCGGGCGGCTTCGCCGTTTTTGCCGGTCGTAAACTTCACCTGCGGATAGACGAACGCCGGCCCTACGAGTTCTTTCTTTCTCTGGTACATCTGGTATTTGAACGCCTGAATCCAGTGCCAGTTCCCATCGAGCGGGAAGTTCGATTTCAAAGCGAACTGGATGTTGATGTTGGGTGAGAAGTTCGCCTCGTCAGCCAGCTTTGTCCCAACATTCTTGACGATCCGGATCGTCCCGGTGCCCTTCACGCCCCCTTCATCGAACGTGAACGTCGGCCGCGCGATTTTCTCCGCATCGCCGCCGCTCGTCTGCGTGCCCCGCACGAAGGGCGCCGCCAGACCAGTCGGATCGATCCGGTTCGTCGGGTCGTTTCCCGCGTAGCGCTCCAGGTTCGCATCACTCCCCGCGAACTCGATCGGGTCTTCTTCCAGCCAGCGCCCAATGCTCGGGTCGTACATCGTTCCTCCTCGGTGTGGAAAATCAACGGTTCTCCGCGCGCTGCACCTTGAACGCTCGCCCTTGCGGCGTGAAATACACGTCCACGCGGATCGGTTGCGTGTGCGGCCTCGCGCCTCTCCGCATGGGTCCCCACCAGTCCCGGTCGCGCTCCGGGTCTTTCAGCAGGTCTTCTGTCGCCTCCAGGTAGAGGATGTCGCGCTCCATCTTCTCCGGGACCACCGGGGGGAGGCGGCGGGCGGGGGGCCAGTGGAAGTACACCGCCGGGTAGCCGGGTGGCTCGATCTTCTCCAGATGCGCGTTCCACTCGTTCATGGTCCTGCCGAAGCAGGCATGCATCCCCTCGTGAGGCGTGAGGGCGTAGGCCCACACAAACGATTCCGCCGCCTGCCGGTGGTTCCCGACATCCCTCCAGCGAAGCCCCCGCTCCTTCAGGAAGCCGGCCAGTTCCTCCCGGGGCGTCATCGACTTCAGCAGGCCACACCGATCCTCGATCTCCGCCGCCGCCGCGTAAAACCCGGTGCGGTAGGAGTCGTCCGGGAGACAACTCAGCCCCTGGCCGGTTGCCTCAACGTTGAACCGCTCTCCGGGGGAGTCCCAGCGGGCGAACAGGTGGCCGCCCCCGATGGCCAGCGTCGAAACCAACTTGAGCGGGTAGCCGAGCCGCCTGCCGACGGCCGCGTAGACGACGGGCATCGAGGCACAGGTGCCTCCCTGGCCCTGTATGATTCCGTGGATGAAGGTGTCCTCCAGGTCGAACGCCGCATCCGCCGGGATCTTCGCGGGGTTGTAGCGCACCCCCAGGTCACGCTGGAGGAGGGTGACCATCGCCAGGACGCGGAAGTAAGCCTCGGAGTTGTTGTAGTCGGAGCGCTTGTGCCGGAACTTCGGGAGCCGCGCCTCCGTGTATTGCCGGACCTCGCGCGACCAGTAGTCGAGTTGGTGCAGGCACAAGCCCACGTCGATCTTCTCCGCACCGGGCAGGCCGGCCGCGCAAGCGAGGTTAACCTCGGCTATGTCGAGGGCCCCGAGGCGCTCGTCGGGGAGAAGGACCAGTTCCTCCCAGCGCAACATGGACGCGCCTCCTTCGCGGCTTCTACCCGCCGGGCCCCAGAAAGTCAACGCGAGGCCAACCGACCCGTCTGCCAGAAATGAGGAGAATAAGAGTGACTCTACGCGAGCCACGGACTGGCGCCAAGGAGAATCCAGTCACCAGCCAGGAATGGCACGCCAACCCCGGGCACGCCAACCCCTGGAACGCCAACCCCGGCACGCCACGCCTCCCCTGGGACGCACCCCTGGACGACAACGCCCCCGTTCCCCTAAACCACCTCCAGGCACCCTCTTCCTCCAGCAGCACTACTCATGAAGATCGCACGCGTCGAAGCCATTCACCTGCG
>JBBSEZ010000653.1:0-4061 GCA_038239195.1 Gemmatales bacterium | reverse complement strand
TGGAATGTCGTCGCAAGAACAAACGTCCGCTCAGGCGTACAGCTCCTTGATCGTCTCGCCCGCGTCCAGGATCTGCACCGGCCGGCCGTCCGGCGACGGCAGCATCTTGCGCGGGTCGATGCCCAGCGCCTCGTACACCGTGTGGGCCACGTCCGCGGGCGCCACCGGGCGGCGGATGGCGTGCCCGCCCAGCTTGTCGGTCGCGCCGACAACGTGGCCCTCGCGCACGCCGGCGCCGGCGAAGAGCAGCGACGCGGCCGGGGCCCAGTGGTCGCGGCCGACGTCCTTGTTGATCTTCGGCGACCGGCCGAACTCGCCCATCACCAGCACGAGCGTCTCGCTCAGCAGGCCGCGCGCGTGCATGTCCTCGATGAGCGCCGAGCAACCGCGGTCGAGCTCGGGGAGGCGCTGGCCCAGGCCGTCCCAGATGCGGGCGTGATGGTCCCAGCCGCCGCTGTTGATGGTCACGAAGCGCACGCCGCGCTCGACCAGGCGCCGGGCCAGCAGGCAGCTCTGGCCGAAGGTGTGCCGGCCGTAGTGGTCGCGCACCCGATCGCCCTCCTGCTCGATGGCGAAGGCACTGCGGGCGTCGCGCGACAGGATCATCGTCGCGGCCCGCTGATGGAACTCGTCGAACGTCGCGATCTGGTCGTTGCCCTCGACCTTGCGCGCCAGCCCATCGACGGAGTCGAGCAGGGCGCGCCGGCGGGTAGCGCGGCGGGCATTGATCGGCTCGGCGGGGGCGACGTCCTGCACCTTGAAGTTGGGCGCATTGGGGTCGCCGGTCTTGAACGACTCGTAGCGCCCGCCGAGGTAGGCGCTGCGGCCCAGCTCCCAGGTGAACGACGGGTTGCGCGGCACCGAGACGTAGGGCGGCAGTTGCCCGGTGAAGCCCATCTCGTGCGCCACCACGGCCCCGATGGCGGGGAAGTCGCCGAACGCCGAGCCGAAGCGCCCCGACATCACCCAGTTGGTCGCCGTCTCGTGGTGATCGTTGTTGTGCGCCCCGGAGCGCACCAGCGTGAGCCGATTCATCACGCGCGCCATCCGCGGCAGCATTTCGCTGACGCGCAGCCCCGGCACGACGGTGTCGATCGGCCGATACTTGCCGCGCACCTCGACGGGCGCCTCGGGCTTGGGGTCGAAGCTGTCGTGGTGCGACAACCCCCCGCCCAGGTAGACGAGGATGACCGAGCGCGCCCGCGCTCCCCGCGCCTTCCTGGCCCCGCCGAGCCGCGCCGCGCTCGCCTCACTTTGCAGCAGGCCCGGCAGCGACAGGCCGAGCGCGCCCACGGCCCCGACGCGCAGGAAATCGCGCCGCGACACTCCGTCGCAGCGAGCGGCCGATCGGCCCAGGATGACGTCGAACATGTCTCTCCCCCCAAAGTAGCGGCCTTGTCTTGCTTGTCGTTTCGCGAGCAATGTAGCCCGCCGCTCCGCGGCGGAGCACCGCGACGGGGCCCCGGGCTACATTAATGGTTGAACGAGAACTCCTTCGAGTTCAGCAGCGCCCAGAACAGGTCGCGGAACACCTCGTCGCGCGGGCCCCCGTCGGCCAGCGCCTTGCGCACGGCGGCGACGTTGGCCGGCGTCGGCGGGCGCGACAGCGTCGCCAGGAACAACTCCTCGACGAGCTCCGCGTCGGGCTTCTTCTCCTTGAGCAGCTTGCTGAGTCGGCCGTCGCCCGCGCGCACCTTCTCGACGACGCTCTCGCCGTTTTGCAGGTGCAAAAGTTGCGGCATGGTCACGTCTCCGGTGCGCTCGCAGGCGCACGCGGTCACGCGAGCCGAACGGCCGAACAGCGACAGGAAGTACGACTGGAGCCCCGGGTCGGGCAACTGCCCGGCGCGAACGCCGACCGGGTAGCCGGGGAAGCGGTCCGCCACGCCGGTGCTCTGGCTCAGCGCGTCGAGCAGCACCTCGGCGGGGAGGCGGCGGGCATAGTAGTGCGAGTGGAAGCGGGCGTCCTTGTCGTTGCCCGCGTGCGTGGCCGAGCTGAGCTGGTAGGCGCGCGAGTTGAGGATCAGCCGCATCACGTGCTTCATGTCGAACTTGCGAGCCACGAACTCCTTGTTGAGCGCCTTCCACAACTCGGGGTTGCTCGGCGGGTTGCTGGCGCGCAGGTCATCGACCGGCTCGACCAGGCCGACGCCCATGAAGTGGCGCCACAGGCGATTCACCATCGCCCCGCTGAAGTACTCGTTCTTCGGGCCCGTGATCCAGTCGGCCAGCGCCACGCGCGGGTCGGCGCCCGGCGCCAGCGTCACCGTCGAGCGGTCGAGCGGTTGCGGCTTCATGAACTGGTTGGTGCGCGGCTGGTTCACGCCGACGGGCGCCTTGGCGAGGTTCGGCTCCTTGGCGGGGGTGCCGGCCAGGCTCAGCGTGGTCGGGCCCTGCTTGGGGTCTTTGCGGTCGAGGCGGGCTCGCGAGAAGAAGGCGGCAAAGTGGTAGAAGTCGTCCTGCGTGTAGCGCTCGAGCGGGTGGTTGTGGCAGCGGGCGCAGCCGATGCGCACGCCGAGGAAGGCCTGCGCCACGGAATCGACGACCTCGGAGCGCTCCGCCTCGCGGTGCTCGCCGAGGATGACGACGTAGTAGCCGACGGCGGGGCTCTCGCTGGTCTTCCCGCTCGCCGTCAGCACCTCGCGGGCGAGCTGGTCCCACGGCCGATTGCGCGCCACTTGCTGGCGCAGCCAGGCGTGGAAGGCGCGCACGCCCTTGGTGCCGCGGACGTCGTGGTCGCGCTCCTTGCGGTTCTGGAACAGGTCGCCCAGGAACAGCGCCCAGCGATCGACGTATTCGGGCCGCTCCAGCAGCGCGTCGATGGCGCGGGCCCTCTTGTCCGGCCTCTTGTCGGCGAGGAAGGCGCGCACCTCGGTGGGGGTGGGCAGCACGCCGAGCGTGTCGAGGGTGGCGCGGCGGAGGAACTCGCTATCGGTGCAGAGGTCGGACGGCGCGATGCGCAGGGCGCCGAGCTTGTTGAAGACGTGATCGTCGATGAAGTTGTTGCGTTGGGCCAGCAGCGCGGGCGCTACGGGCGTTTCCTGCGGGGCGGTACACGTGACGACGGCCACCAGCCCCTGGAAGCTGACGCGGAGGCTCGTCTCCCCGTGCCGGCGCATGCGCACCAGCCCCTGACCATCGACCTCGGCCACCCCGGCGTCGTTCGAGTCGAACTTGCTCAGCCAGGTCACGTCGCGCCAGCGGCCATCGCTGTAGCGGGCGCGGACGAGGAGTTGCTGCGTCTGTCCCGGCTTGAGGGTGCGGTTGCCGGGCAGCACTTCGAGGTCGCGGACCGCAGGATCGCCCTTGGCTGGCCCCGGCATGCGGCCGTGCATCCACTGGACCAGCACCTGATGGCCCCGGTCGCCGACGGCGAACAGCTTGCCGCCCTCGTGGTGGGCGAGCCCGGTCGGCTTGCGCACCAGAGGGCTGGTTTCGGGGGCCGCGCTGCTGACGCGCCGGCCCTGAAACTCGCGCGTCAGGCTCTCGTAGTCGAGCTCGGGGGCGTAGCCGCGCAGCGACAGCTTGAAGCCGTTCTGCCCGGCCCCCTTGCCGTGACAGGCGCCCTGGTTGCAGCCGTAGCGCGTGAAGACCGGCATCACCTCGTTGAGGAACGAGGGCGCTTGTTTGGCGCCCTCGCTGCCGGCGACGGTGACGCTCACCTCGGCGCTCAGGCCGCCGTGGCGCACCGTGACCGTGGCCTTACCGTCGCCCTTGGGCAGACACTCGCCGGACTTCCCGAGATCGACCACGGCGGGGCGCGAGGACGCGAAGGTGGCCGTGGCGGTCACGTCGGCGGTGCGCCCGTCGGCGGCGATGGCAGTGACGAGGATGCGATGGCGGTCGGCGCGCCCGTGCAACTCGATGGCCGAGGGCTGCACGACGAGGCGCGGCGCCTCGGCGCGGGCGGTGGTGGTCAGGCAGAGGAGCGGGAGGGCCCATCCAGCAAGTCGGAAGGTGGAGCGCGGCACGAGATACCTCGCCGGTGGGGTCGTGGGGGGCGGGGCCGGCGCGCAGGGGGCGGAGCTTTGCGCGCGGCGGTCTGGCAGCAATGATAAGGG
>JBBSEZ010000652.1:0-4098 GCA_038239195.1 Gemmatales bacterium | reverse complement strand
TTGGCCGTTCCGCGCGCCGCGCCGCGCCACACGGCAAGCAAGACGGGGGCCCCATCTCACGGCGGGGGCGGGATAACGCCCGGCGGGGTGAAGCCGTAGCCGCGCAGGCGTTCGCCGGTGGTGCGCTCGCTGGGGCGCAGTCCGCCGAGGAGGAGGCCGAGCTGCGTTTTGAGCTCGGGCCGCAGGCCGGGCTGGCTGGCGAGGGCTCGCAGCGCCGTGACCTGCGGGGGGGGCAAGACGGGCCCGAACTTCTGGACGTGGCGGCTGAGCTCCCGGGTGGCCGCCTCGCGCACCGCCGGCGCGCGGGCCCCGTCGAGGACGACGGCGGCGAGCTCGCGCTGGGGGCTGGCGCCGGGCAACTGCGCGACGGCGCTGACGGCGGCGAGCTGGCCCTTTTCGGTGAGCTTGCCCGCGCGCAGGGCGTTCATCAGCGTGGCGGCGACGGGCTTGACGTCGTAGCCTTTCGGGCTGCCGCGCGCCAGCCGGGCCAGCATGTCGATCGACTTCTCGGCGTAGGCTTGCTGCTCGGCGGGCGTCAAGGCGACGTCCGCCTCGCGCACGCTCGCCTTCAACTTCGCCCTCAAGACGGTTGAATCGGTGAGGGCGCTGGCCGAGACGACTGCGACGCTGGGCTGGCGCTCGACGAAGCGACGCAGAGACTCTTCGCGGAGCTGGGCATGGCGGTCGTATTCGAGTTGGAGGAGTTGCATCTCCTTGTCGATCTTGACGGCATCCTGGTCGAGCCGGACCATGCCGAGGAATCGTCCGCGGAGGTTGTCGCGCTTGCGGTCGTACTCCTCGACCACGACGGCCACGGCCGCTTCGTTGTCCTCCTTGCTACGCTTGTCCTTGGCAATGACGCCGGTGCGGCGGGCCTGCTCCTCGGTGATCGCTTTGAGTTCGGCGCGGTAGGGGCGAACGGCGTCTTCCAGCGCAACGAGCCGGCGCTGGGCGGTGAGGGAGCGCCTCATCACCTCGCGAGATTCCGGCGAATCGGGGACGGCGGCGAGAACCACCGGGAGGCGCGAGACGTCGACGTCGGCGCGCAACTGGCCCAGGAAGAGCGCCATCCCCGGAAGCGGGAGCGTCGATTCCGTGACGATGGCCTCGAAGTCGCCTGCCTTGCGCAGTTCGCGCATGGCATCGCGCCCGGTGCCGACGGCCACGACTTTGGCGCCCGTCGCCTCGACGGTGCCGCGCACCCGGTCGCGCCAGCCCTCGTCGCCGACGGCCACGAGCACCTTGCGCCCTCCGCCGAGGTCGGCGGTGACCGGCGCCAGGGCGCGGGCCAGCACCTCGACGATGCGCGTGGACGTGCGCGGGACCGGCGTTCCCGGAACGCGCAGCAGCGCCTCGACGGCGGCGAGCTGGACGCGCGGGTCGGGGTAGTAGAGCGCCTTGACCAGAGGGGGCTGGGTCGTCGCGGCGGGGCGGATACCGCCCACCTCGGCGCGCTCGCCCAGGTTGCGCACGGTGGCGAGGACGAGCGGAGTCTTGTTCTCCCTCAGGGACCGTTCGAGGATGGCGATGACCAGTTCGGGGTGGGCCTTGGAGAGCAGTTCGTTGACGGCCGGCATCGTCGCGGACAGCGGTTGGATCGAGCCGACCTTCTCGAGGGCCTTCTCGAGGGCGAGGCTCAACAAGACCTGCTGGGCAGGCTGGTACTCGGGGTCGAGGGCGAGGGCCTCCCTGGCGTAGCGCAGGCCGTAGTATTCCTCGGCCTGGCTGGGGCGGAGAGGGGGGGCGCCGGGCCAGCCGACGACGACGTTCTTGCCGTCCCAGCGCCAGACGGTGACGGCCTCGGGGAACCTCACCTTGTGCTGGTAGTAGCGCTCGGCCTCGCGCGTCAGAGCGACCTTGGCGGGGGGCAGCCTGCCCTCGGGGACGTTGGTGAGATCGACGAGAAGGGCCTTGGCCTTCTTGCGGACGTCGGGGTGCATCTTCGAGGAGGCCGAGACGAACCACAGGCGCGGCACGATCTGCTCGGAGGCCCAGGTGTGGCGCGCCCGCAGCACGTCGAGGACGTCGAGCTTCAGCGCCACGTCGTCGGCGTCGAGCGCGGCCAGGAGGGGAGGGAAGGTCTCGCGCTCGAGGCGCTTGATCGCCCACAGGAGAGGGGCGCGCGTCTCGGCGTCGTCGGCCTTGCGCAGGGCGTCTATCAGGTGGGGCATGACGTTGACGCCGATCTTGATCATCTCGGCGAGGGCGAAGTTGCGCTCCTCCCGCGACTTGCCGAGGTCGTCGAGGAGGGCGCGGATGCGAACAGGGTCGTTGAGGCGGTCGCTCACGGCCTTGGTGACCTGGCGGGCGAGGTCGTCGGCGTCGGCCTTGGCCTGGGCGTTGACCTTGGCGTTCTTGGACCACTCGCGGAAGGTGCGCAGGCGCAACACCGAGGTGATGCCGTCCTTCTCGTAGATCTGGATCAACTGGGCCTTGGAGGGGGCCTTCTTGAGGAGCTCGCGCAGGTGTCCGGCGGCGAGGTCGAATCGCCCGACGTCGATCTCGAACTGGAGGGCGTTCCACGACTCCATCGGCGTCTCGGGCTTCTTGAAAAAGCGCCGATAGTCGTCGCCGTCGCCCTTGCCCGGCTGCGCCGGCGAGGGCGCCGCCGTAGACAGGGCCACGGTCAGGGCCACACAGAGCCCGAAACACGTCAGATGTCGCGTCATCGCGGGGGCCTCCCTCAGACTTCGACTTCGGGCCGGACCAGGTCTTCGTACGTCTCGCGGCGGCGGATCAGGCGATGGCTTGCGCCGTCCACCAACACCTCGGCGGCGCGGGGGCGGGCGTTGTAGTTGGACGCCATCGCCATGCCGTAGGCCCCGGCGCTGAACGTCGCGAGCAGGTCGCCGCGGCGCAGGGCCGGAAGGGCGCGGGCCTTGGCGAGGAAATCGCCCGACTCACAAATGGGGCCCACCACGTCCTGCTTCGTGGTGCCGGGGACGTCGGCCTCATAGTCTTCGGGCGGGGCCGGGAGCCCTGCCGCGGGCTCGGCGGGCCAGATGCGGTGGAACGAGTCGTAGAGCGTCGGGCGGATCAGGTCGTTCATGGCGGCGTCCTGGATCAGGTAGCGCTTGCCGCCCGTCTCCTTGGTGAAGATCACCCGGCTGAGCAGGATGCCGGCGTTGCCGACGATGAAGCGGCCGGGCTCGAGGACGAGCCGGCAGCGCGCCTGCTGAACGGCGGGCACGATCACTTCCGCGAAGGCGGAGGCGGGCTGGGCCTCCTGCTTGCGGTAGTGGATGCCGAAGCCACCGCCCATGTTGAGCACGCCGATGGGATGGCCCTGCTCGCGGAGCTTTTCGATCAGGACGAGGCCCTTGGCGACGCCTTCCTTGTAGGGCTGGGTGCTGAGGATGGGCGAGCCGAGGTGCATGTGCAGGCCGACGATGCGCACGCCGACCTTGCCGACGGCGCCGCGGGCCGCGTCGAGGATGGTGTCGATGTCGAGGCCAAACTTGACGCCCTTGACGCTGGTGTCGGTCTTGACGTGCGTTTTCGGCGGAAGGTCGGGGTTGACGCGCAGCGCGGCCGAGGCGACCTTGCCCATCGAGCGGGCGACGTCGGCGAGGTTGTGGAGCTCTTCCTCGCTCTCGACGTTGAAGAGGAAGACGTTGTTGGCGAGGGCGTCGCGGATTTCGGGGTCGGTCTTGCCGACGCCGGCGAAGACGATCTTGTCGCCGGTGGCGCCGGCCTGGAGGGCGCGGTAGAGCTCTCCGCCGCTGGTCACGTCGAAGCCGGAGCCGTGCTCGGCCATGAGGCGGCAGAGGTGAACGTTGCCGTTGGTCTTGATGCTGTAGCAGAGCAGCGGGCTGACTTCGGCGAAGGCCTGTTGCAACTGGCCGAGGTGGTGGAGCAGCGTGGCCGTGCTGTAGACGTAGAGCGGGGTGCCGTATTTCTCGGCGAGGGCCCGGACGGGGACGTCTTCGCAGTGAAGGACACGATTGCGATATTTGAAGTGGTCCATGAAGAATTAGCCACAGATGAACACAGATAAACACAGATAAGACAAACGAAGCATCGCACCGTCCGGACAGAGCTTGTGAAAACAGGGCCAGGCGAGCGGCGCGGCGTGAGGCGCCGGACCGGCGGGCTCAC
>JBBSEZ010000651.1:0-4102 GCA_038239195.1 Gemmatales bacterium | reverse complement strand
GGCGGCTTGCTTGCCGTTTCGCGCGCTGCAACGCGGAGCTCGTCGGGTAGAATAGGCCGTGCCCCACCACGCGGGAGGTCGAGCCATGAGCGCGGTCGCGGAGAAGACGAGCTACACGCCGGAAGACCTGCTGAGGATGCCGGACGGCAAGGGCTACGAACTGGTGGACGGCGCTCTGGTAGAGCGACATCGGCAGGGCGAGGAGGGAGGGGCGCCCATGGGCTTTGTCGCCGACTTGATTGCGGGCGAGCTCCTCTTTCTGCTCAAGGCGCATCTCGCGTCGCGGCCCTTGGGCTGGGTCTTTCAGGTGAGCAGCGGGGGCTTCCAGGGCTTCCCGGGCTCTCCAAAGAGGGTGCGAAAGCCCGACGTCGCGTTCGTGGCTTACGGCCGATTCCCGGGGGAAGTGGTCCCGCCCGGCTACGCCAACCTCGCGCCCGACCTGGCCGCGGAGATCGTGTCCCCCAACGACCTCTACGAAGAGGTGGACCAGAAAATCGAGGAATACCTCCGCGCCGGCGTTCGGCTCGTCTGGATCATCAGCCCGCAGAACCGCACCGTCCGCATCTACCGGGCCAACGGCGCCAGCGCCAGCGCTCGCGAGGACGATGGGCTGGAGGGCGAGGACGTGGTCCCCGGGTTTCGCTGTCTCGTGCGCGAGCTTTTCCCGCTCGCTCCCCAGCCGGGCCCCGCGAGCAATGGGGCCCCGGCGTGAGCATTGTCCGCCTGCGGGCGCGAAGAACTCGGAAAATCGCGCGCCGGCGCGCACAGGCGCGCCGCGAACGGTGCCTGAAGAGATAGGCCAGCCGATGTCGTCCGACGCCGCCAGCAACGGTCGCGACCTGGAGCAGTTTCGCGACTACCTGCGGCTGCTGGCCCGGTTGCAGCTCGACCCGCGCTTGCGGCCCAAGCTCGACCCGTCAGACGTGGTCCAGCAAACGCTCTTGGAGGCCTACCAGGCCCTCGACCAGTTTCGCGGCTCGTCGCGCGAGCAACTGCTGGCCTGGCTGCGGCAGGTGTTGGCCCGCAACCTCGCCAACGCCCTGCGCGACTTCCGCCGCGACAAGCGCGACGTCGGCCGCGAGGTCTCGCTGGACGCCGAGCTGGCGACGTCCTCGGCGAAGTTGCAAGCGTGGCTGGCGGCGGAGCAGGCCTCGCCGAGCCAGGTCGCGCAGCGCCAGGAGCAGGCCGCCCGGCTCGCGGCGGCCATCGAAAAGCTGCCCGAGGCGCAGCGCGAGGTGGTGCTGCTCCGCCACTGCGAGGGCTGGCCGCTCGCCGACATCGCCCGCCACACCGGCCGCAGCGCCGCCGCCATCGCGGGGCTCTTGCACCGGGGACTGCAACAGGTACGCTCTCTCCTCCACGAACCGGAGTGACGCTTCATGGGGCCGAACGATTCGACTGACGGGCGTGGGTGGCCAGGCCACCCACACCCATCCTGGGGCCACGAGGAGCGCTTCGGCGAGGTGCTGGCCGCCTACCTCGAGGCCGTCGATGCCGGCTGGGCGCCCCACCGGCGCTCGTTCGTCGAGCGCTACCCCCAGTGGCGAGGCGACCTGGAGACCTTCTTCGAGTCGCACGACGAGGTCCACTCGCTCGCCGAGCCCTTCCGCACCCTCAGCGGGACCGCCATTCCGCCCTCGCCAACCGGCGAGCCGCCCACGGTGGTCATCGAGCCCGGGCTCGGCACCCTGCCCCGCGCCTTCGGCGACTACGAGCTCGTGGAGGAGATCGCGCGCGGCGGGATGGGCGTCGTCTACAAGGCGCGCCAGGGGGGGCTGAACCGGGTCGTGGCGCTCAAGATGATCCTGGCGGGCCAGCTTGCCACCAAGGAAGAGGTGCGCCGCTTCCGCAACGAGGCGGAGGCGGCGGCGCTGATGAGCCACCCGAACATCGTGCCCATCTACGAGGTCGGCGAGCAGTCTGGCCAGCCGTTCTTCAGCATGAAGTTGATCGAGGGCGGCAACCTGGCCCAGCACGTGGAGGAGTTTCGCGATCGCCCGCGCGCGGCCGCGGCGTTCCTCGTCCCCGTGGCGCGGGCGGTCCACTACGCGCACCAGCGCGGCATCCTGCACCGCGACCTCAAGCCCGCCAACATCCTGCTGGAAGGGGGCGGCAACGCCGAGGGGCCCGAGGGGGCCCCCCAGATCACCGACTTCGGGCTGGCCAAGCGCTTCCACGACGAGGCCGATCTGACGCAGTCGAGCGCCATCCTGGGCACGCCGTGCTACATGGCCCCCGAGCAGGCGCAGGGCAAGGGCGGCGGGCTGACGACGGCGGCCGACGTCTATTCGCTGGGGGCGATCCTCTACGAGCTGCTGACGGGCCGACCGCCCTTCAAGGCGGAGAACGCTCTGGAGACGTTGCTCCAGGTGCGCCAGCAGGCGCCGGTCCCTCCTCGCGCGCTCAACCCCAAGGTCGATCGCGACCTCGAGACCATTTGCTTGAGGTGCCTGGAAAAGGTGCCCGGGCGGCGCTACGGCTCCGCCGAGGCGCTGGCCGACGACCTGGAGCGCTTTTTGGCTAACGAGGCGATCGCGGCCCGCCGGGTAGGAGCGTGGGAGCGGGCGTGGAAGTGGGCGTGGCGGCGGCCGGCGCGGGCCGTGGTGAGCGCGCTCGTGGCGGTCATCGCGGTGCTGTGCCTGATCGGGGTGGGGGTGCTGGCCCAGTTGCGCGAGACGCACCACGCCTGGCAAGCGGAGGCGCTGCGGGCCAGCGCCGAGTCCGAGGCCCACCAGAAGGCCGAGTCGGCCCGCGCCGACGCGGAGAAGGCGCGCACCGAGGCGGAGAGCGCCCGGCAGGTGGCCGTGGTGGAAAAACGGCGGGCCGAGGAGGCGCTCTACGCCTACCGGCTGGCGCAAACGCGGCTGGCGCTGTTCGCCCGCAAGACGGGCGAGGCGGACCGGCTGCTCGACAGCTGCCCGCCCGGCCTGCGGGCGTGGGAGTGGCACCATCTGAAGCGCCTCTGTCAGACGGACGCGCTGCCGGTCGATACGCCTGCGGCCCGCATGACCTCGCTGGCCCTGAACCTCTGGGACCGAGTTTCGGCGACGGCCCTCCCCCACCCGATGGGCAGGCCGGTGCCCGTGCCCTGGGCGCAGTTGACCTTTAGCCCCGACGGGAACAGCCTGGCCGGCAATTATCGCAGCGACCCGATGGTCCACGTCTGGAACGTGGCCTCGGGCAAGCCGGTGCTGACAGCGCCTCGCACGGGCGCCCCCGTGCAGGGCATGGCGTACAGCCGCGATGGCCAGCGGCTCGTGACGGCCGGGGGTGGGCGGGTCCAGTCGTGGGACGCCCACAGTGGGCAGCAACTCCAGCGGAAGGGCGACGTCAAGGGCTTCACGATTGCCGCCTTCAGCCCCGACGGGATGCGCCTGGCCTTCACGGGAGTGGGTGGCCAAAGCCACCCACACTCGCCCGGGGGGCCCGACCAGAAGCTCCAGGTCTGGAACGTGCGCACGCGAAGCTCGGTGCGCCTCCCGCTCGGGGAAGTCAAGAAGGTGCGGGGAATGGTCTTCAGCGCCGATGGCCGGCGCCTCGCCGGCGTCTGCGACGAGAAGGCCATCCGCGTGTGGGACGTCGATGCCGGCAGGGCCCTGGTGGACCTGCGCGGGCATGCCGCGACGGTGCGCTGCCTTGCCTTCAGCCCGGACGGGGGGCGCCTGGCCAGCGCCTCGGACGACACCACGGTCAAGGTGTGGGAGCTGAAAACGGGCAAACTGCTGCTGACGCTGAAGGGGCACGCGCAGCCGGTCCACGGCGTGACCTTCAGCCCCGACGGGATGCGCCTGGCCAGCGGTTCGGCGGACCGGACGGTGCGCGTGTGGGACGCGAAGACGGGGCTTGAGGTGCTGCCTCTGGCGGGGCACAACAGCGCCGTGCTCAACGTGGCCTTCAGCCCGGACGGGCAAAAGCTGGCGAGCGTGTCGGACGACCGCACGATCAAGGTGTGGGATGCGTCGCGCGTGGCGCCGGGGCGGAAGGACAAGAAATGAGGCGCCCGGCAGGAGTTGGTTTGCTGTAGGACGGCCCTACCGAGCCGTCCCCACGGCTGGGGAGCGGCATCCCACAATAAAACGTAGTGAAGGGCGCGCAAGTTAGC
>JBBSEZ010000650.1:0-4123 GCA_038239195.1 Gemmatales bacterium | reverse complement strand
GTCGCCTCGCCGGCCGGCTGAGCCGCGGCGGCGGGGGCGGCGGGGCGAGCGCCGAGGAAGGACGCGAACGACAGCACGGCGATGGCGGCGCACGCCGTCGTCGCACCCAGGGCGGCCAGCAACCATTTTCGACCCATGGGATGAGCTCCACGTGAGAGGAAGTCTTTCTCCTGGCGAGCCGAGCTCGCACCTCTCAGACGACCCAGAGGCCTTTGCGGTTTGCGCCGGTGGATCACAGCCCATAGAGCGGCGCATACTTGCCGCGCAGGTGTTCGATGAGGGGGCGATGGCTCAGCGGCTTGCCCGTGACGAGCTGGCAGAGCTCGCCGGCGCGGTAGCGCATGCCCTGGGCATGGACTTTCTCGTTGAGCCAGCCCTTGAGGCGCGTGAAGTCGCCGCGGCGGAAGTCGTCGTCGAGCCCCGGCAGGTCGTGGCGGGCGCGCTCCATGAACTGGGCGGAGTAGAGATTGCCGAGCGTGTAGGTGGGAAAGTAGCCGAGCCCGCCGAAGCTCCAGTGAATGTCCTGCAAGCAGCCCTGGTTGTCGGTGGCGGGCACCAGGCCGAGCATCTGCTGGAACTTCTCGTTCCATGCCCCCGGCACGTCGGCCGGCGCCAGGTCGCCGCGCACCAGCGCCTGTTCGATCTCGAAGCGCAGCAGGATGTGAAGGTTGTAGGTGGCCTCATCGGCCTCGACGCGCACGAACGACGGTTGCACGTCGTTGATGGCGAACAGCCAGTCGTCGAGGGCCACGTCGCGCAAAGCGGCCGGGAACGTCTGGCGGGCGCGCGGGAAGAAGTGTTCCCAGAACGCCCGGCCGCGCGCCACCTGGTTCTCCCAGAGGCGCGACTGCGATTCGTGGATGCCGAGCGAGGCGTAGGTGCCCAGGGGCGTGCCGTGCCGCGCGGGGGGGAGGCCCTGCTCGTAGAGGGCGTGGCCTGTCTCGTGGAGGATGCCGAAGAACGATTCGTTGAAGTGGCGCGGGTTGTAGCGAGTGGTGATGCGGCAGTCGCCGGGCCCGAAACCGCTACAGAACGGGTGGGCGCTCTCGTCGAGCCGGCCGGCGTCGAAGTCGAACCCGATGGCCGCCGCGGCCGACTCGCCGAAGACGCGCTGCCGGTCGATCGGATAGTCGCGCTCGAGGACGTCGCGCCGCGGCCTCTTGCCCGAGGCGGCGATTGCGGCCACGAGGGGGACGAGCTCGGCGCGCAGCGCGACGAAGAGCTCGGCGATCTCGGCGGTGGTGGCGCCGGGCTCGAACTCGTCGAGCAGGGCGTCGTAGGGCGTGGCGCGGTAGCCGATGGCCTGGGCCTTCTCGCGCACCAGGCGAACGATCTGTTCGAGCGCGGGCCGGAACGCGGCGAAGCTGCCGGCCTTGCGAGCGTCGCGCCAGACTTGCTGGGCGTGCGTGGTGACGCGGGCGAGCTCCTCGACGAGGGCGGCGGGGAGCTTCACGGCGCGGTCGTAACTGCGCCGCAGCTCGCGGACGTTCACCGCGGCGTCGGCGGCGGGATCGCGCACGAGGTCGGAGCCCTCGATCTCGGCGAGGAGCTCGCCGACGAGGGGGGCGGTGCGCATCTCGTGGCCGAGACGGGCGAGGAGGCCCATTTGCTCGCCGCGGAAGGCCGAGCCGTTGCGCGGCATGTAGGTAGACTCGTCCCAGCCGAGGACGCTGCCGACCGATTCCAGCACGGCCGCCTCGCGGGATCGGCGAAGGAGCTCGGCGTAGGCCTGTTCGGCGTTGCGCGACATCGTGTCTGGTCCCTCGCGGTGTCGGGGGCGCGAGAGGTCATGGTATGGTTGGCGCGAGGGTAAGGCATCGGACGAGGAAACAGGCCGGAAAGCCTGCCCCCCACCCCTTGTCAAACGCCCTCTCACCTCCGATGAAAAGCACTGCGGCCGTACCTCGGCCGTCGGCGCGCCTGCGTGGCTGCGCGGAACTGCTTCTCAATGGGCCAGCCAGACCATGGCGACCTGTTTAATCACCGGCGCGACGGGGTTCCTGGGCAGCCATCTCGTGGAGGCCTGCGTGGCCCGGGGCTACGCGGTGCGCGCCCTGGTCCGGGCGGGCACCGACACGACCCAACTCGAAAAGCAGGGCGTCACCGTCGTACGCGGCGACGTCATCGACCCCGAGGCGGTGCGCCAGGCGGTCGAGGACGTTCAGGTCGTCTTCCACTGCGCCGCCAAGGTGGGCGACTGGGGCCCGGTCGAGAACTACCGGACCGTCAACGTCGAGGGGCTGCGCAACCTCCTCGAGGCCGTCAAGGGCAAGACGCTGCTCCAGCGCTTCGTTCACTTCAGCAGCCTCGGCGTCTACGCCGCCCGGCACCACCACGGCACCGACGAGAACGAGCCGCTGCCCGACCACCACGTGGACGGGTACACGCAGACGAAGGTGGAGGCGGAGAAGCTGGTCCTGCGCTACCACAAGGAGCACCACGTGCCGGTCGTGGTGCTGAGGCCGGGCTTCATCTACGGGCCGCGCGACCGCACGGTCCTGCCCAAGCTGATCGAGAACCTGAAGTTGGGGGAGGTGCGCTACCTGGCGAAGGGCAAGAACGCGCTGAACACGATCTACGTGGGCAACCTCGTCGAGGCGGCGTTCCTCGCCGTCGAGAAACCGCAGGCGATCGGGCAAGTCTACAACCTGACCGACGGCGAGGTGGTGTCGAAGAAGCAGTTCATCGACGCCGTGGCCAACGGGGTGGGCGTGCCGAAGCCGACGCGCTCGGTGCCGCTCTGGGTGGCGCGGGTCGCGGCGTGGGTGATGGAGCGGCGGGCCCGGCGGCGCGGCGACCCGCAGGCGCCGCGCCTGACCCAGGGGCGGTTGAAGTTCCTGGGGCTCAACCTCGACTTCAGCATCGAGAAGGCGAAGCGCGAGCTGGGCTACAAGCCGCACTGGACGTTCGAGAAAGGCATGGCGGAAACGGTGGCGTGGTATCGGGAACACGGCGTTTAGCGACGCGTCGCAGAAGGGCCTGCGGCCCAACGCGTCTGCGAAGCGTCGCTAAACGAAGGGCTCGCCCTTCCATAAAATGTCGTGGCCCGTTCCTTTCGTTCCTCGGAGGCCGACATGGACAACGCAAACGTACGCGCCTGTGTGCTGGTGGAGCAGCAGTATCAGGAAATGGAGGTCTGGTATCCGCTGTATCGGCTGCGCGAGGCCGGGTGCAAGGTCACGGTGGTGGGCCCCGAAGCGGGGCAGACGTACCCGAGCAAGCTGGGCTACCCGGCAAAGAGCGACAAGGCGGCGAAGGACGTCTCGGCCAACGACTTCGACGTGCTCGTGGTGCCCGGCGGGTTCGCCCCCGACTACCTGCGCCGGCACGAGGGCGTGCTGCGCCTGGTCAGCACGATGGTCGAGCAGGGCAAGGTGGTGGCGGCCATCTGTCACGGGCCGTGGGTGCTGTGCTCGACGCAGGCGCTGAAGGGGAGGAAGGCGACCTGCTTCTCCGCCATCAAGGACGACGTCATCAACGCCGGCGCCACCTACGTCGACGTCGAGGTCTGCCGCGACGGCAACCTCATCACTAGCCGCAAGCCCGACGACCTGCCGGCGTTCATGCAGGCGGTGCTGCAGGCCGTGCGCGAGCTGGCCGGCGCCGGCGCCTCGAAGGGCGCGCCGGCGGGGGCGGCCCGGCGCTGAGCGCTCTTTCGTTTCTTCCCCGCCAACCTCTGACCCGACCTGGTACATCATGGCCTTCTTCCCCGACGTGCAGAAGATCCGCTACGAGGGCCCGACCTCGACCAACGCCCTGGCCTTCCGCCACTACCACGCCGACGAGGTGGTCGCGGGCAAGCCGATGCGCGACCACCTGCGCTTCGCCGTCGCCTACTGGCACACCATGCGCGGCACGGGCGGCGACCCCTTCGGCCCCGGCTGCGCCGTGCGCCCCTGGGAAGACGGCACCGACTCCGTCGAGATGGCCGTCAAGCGGGTGCGCGTGGCCTTCGAGCTCATGGAGAAGCTGGGCGTCGATTTCTACTGCTTCCACGACCGCGACGTGGCGCCGGAAGGGGCCAACCTGCGCGAGACCAACGCCAATCTCGACACGGTGGTCAAGGCGCTGCAGGAAGAGCAGCAGCGGACGGGGATTCGGCTGCTGTGGGGGACGGCCAACC
>JBBSEZ010000649.1:0-4126 GCA_038239195.1 Gemmatales bacterium | reverse complement strand
CGCCGTCGATCGTCTGCGAAGCCAGCCGGCCCGCTGTGTCGTAGGCGTAACCGTAGTCCCCCAGCACGGTCCCCGTCGCGTCCCGGTGGACGATCCGCACCACCCGCTGCGCGTCGTCGAACGCGTAGCTCGACGTGCCCAGCAGCAGCGTGCCCGCAGCGTCTCCGTAGCGCGTCACCGTCGCCACCCCATTGACGAGCGGCCCGAAGTCCAACCGGAAGGTGGCCTGGCCGGGGGCCGTGAACGTCCGCCGCTGGAGCGTGCCGTCGGCGCCGTAGACGGAGGCCACCAGCCCGCCCAGCGAGTCCGCCACGCTCGCCACGTTGCCGTTGTCGTCGTAGCCGTAGGTCAGCGCGATCCCGTCCGGGCCAGTCTGCGCGAGCAGCCGGCCCGTCGCCGGGTCGTAGGCGAACGTATACGTCCCGGCGCTGTTGGACGCCGAGAGCAGCCGCCCGGCGGCGTCGAAGGCGTAGGCGTTGCGGCCCAGCACCGTCCCGTCGGCGGCGTACAGCGTCTCGGTCTGGCCCCCCGGCACGTAGTCGATGACGCGCCGCAGCCCGTTGGCCTGCACGTCCTCCAGCAGGTTGCCGCTCGCGTCGTAGCGCAGCGTCCGCGTGCCCAGGTCGTCGGTGATCGTCGCCAGGTAGCCGTTGGCGTCGTAGGTGTACGTCAGGAGGTGCCCGCCCGGCGTGGTGACCGACGTGACGTCCCCCGCCGCATCCACGCGCACCAGGGTGACGAGCAGGCGGCCAGCGTCGAGAGTGCCCGTCAGGCCGCCCGGCCCGACCCGCACCTCCGCGGCCGTCGCCGGGGCATTGGGGTCGCGCGCCAGTGACACCGCGGCGCCGATGCCGTAGGCGGACAGTTGGGCGATGCCCTCCGCGGACCAGACCTGCTCGGCGGGGGCCGTGCCCAGCCAGCCGCTCGCCGTGAGGCTGTCGACGTGGTCCAGCCCGGTCAGCGAGCCCGTCAGGTTCGCGAACGCCAGGTCGGTGGCGCTCGACGGGGCCGCGCCCGTCACCCCGACGTCGCCCAGGTCGCCCCGCGCCCCCAGGCTGAGCGTGCTGCCGCCCGGCAGCGCGACGTGGCCCACGTCCCCGCGGCCGACGAAGACCGGCAGGCCAGCCGTCTGGTCGGTGTGTACCTCCAGGGCCACGCCATCGACGCCCGCCGCGGCGGCGATCGCGTCGAAGTTGCCGTTGGTGCGCAGGTCGTAGCTGGCCCCCGCCGTCAGCAGAGTGACGCTCAGGTGGTTCACCGCGTCCTGCAAATCGTAGCTCTGCCCGGCGCCGACGAGCACCGGGCCCGCGGCGCCATCCCAGGTCAGGCTGACCGACCCGGTGCCCTGATTGTCCACCACGACGTCCGCCGCCACGCGCACCGTGCTCGCATAGACCGGGCTGGTGGCGCCGTCGGCGGCCTGGACGTAGCCGCGCACGGTATGGGTCGTCCCGGGCACGTACTCCGGCAGGACGAACTGCTCGGAGTCGCTGGGGGAAAAGGCGGCGCCATCGACGCGGTAGAAGTAGGTCAGGCCGGCCTCGACGTCGGCGGGCGACGCTCCCTGCACCGGGCCGAAGCCGATCGGGTCGCCGGGGCGCAGCAGGTGGGTGCCGTCGCCAAACCCGAAGGTGGCCGTGGGGGCCACGTCGGCGACGACCACCGAGACGGGGTAGTCGTGGGAGTCGGCCTCGGCGTCCATGACGCGCACGACGGCGGGGAAGCCGCCCGGGGGCGAGGCCTCGGCGTAGGCGTGGCTGAAGTGGATCGCCCCGTCCGCCCCCGTCGTCCACTGCTCGGTGGGGACCACCTCGAAGTTGCCCGTCCCGGTCCAGTCGGGGATGCCCCGCGCATTCAAGACGAGACCACCTTGCCGGTGCCATCGACGTAGAGATCGTTGCCCCACCAGAAGACGAACTCGCCGTTGGCCTCCCAGTTCCGCAGCGCCTCCAGCAACTCCTCGCGTTCTTCCTCATCTTCGATGGAGCCCGGATCGTCCTTGACCTGCTCCAGGAAGTCCGGGTACGGATCGATGCCAATCGGGTAGTCATCCAGATGGAAGGCTCGCACCTGGATAGTTGCGGGGGACACCCCTAGCCGGTCACGCAGAACCCGCACTTCCGCCCCTTCCGCATCGCCAAATTCGATGGCGCGCAGCATCGCGAAGTCTGACGCACCAAGGACCGGGTGGCGGGCGCGAATGTCCGCTCCGATGCTTTCGCGGCTCGTGAGGAGAGGGTGTTGTTCGCAGGCTAAGAACTCCCCGTCTCGGGAGAACCTAATGACGAGAATGCCTCCGTCAAAGGGGCCCAGGAGCAGTTGGCTCCCGTCCGCCGTTCGGCCGGTGAAGAAAGGGGCGGAGCGGTCCTCTTGGCCATATGTAGAAAGTGGATAACGACGGTCTTCCGTCATGGTGTCCGCACCTCATTCGTGTCCTTGAGACGGACGTTGTACGTATCCCCGCCCAACCTCCAGGTATCGTTGCGCTCGTGGTCGTTTGGCAACCGCTGTCCCGTGTTATCAGCATACAGAGGTTCGCGAACGAGCTGTTGCTCGACTTCCTTGAGCGACCACGAACTGATGTCCTTACTCACGCCGCCGATCATCACCTCTGTTGGCAAAGCACTCCGAAGCACCATGTGAAGGGTGAGTTCCTCCCCCTGGCGGGCCCGGGTGCGATACTTCTGGAGCCGGGTGGGGGGCAGCACCCCCTTCGTCGTCGAGCCGACCTTGAGGATGCGGTCGCGCCTGTCCGTAGCCGAGCGGTTCTCCAGCACGTAGACGTAGTCTCCGTTCGGCAAGTTAGTGACCCGGGCCCTCCAGTCGCTCCGGTTGAGGTCGATCGAGGTGACGGTCACGTCCGCGCTCGCCAGCACCGTCCCCGCCACCAGCCCCCGGTCCAGGCTCACCGCCGGCGCGGGGCGGGCATTCCGCGCCGCGTCGCGCAGCAGGGCCACCACCACGGGGTCGCTCACGCGATCTCGCCACGCCACCCTTGTCCCGATCTTCACCCACTCCAGGTCCCTCCGCAGCCACTGCCCCCCGGGCCCGCGGTACAGCGCCTCCCGCACCGCCTGCTCGTCCTTCACCAGGTTCTCCTCGATGGTCTTTGTCCTACTCCTCACCTTAGGTACCTCGTAGGCGAACACGCTGATCTGAGGCCGGTTGCCCGCCGCGTCGCGCTCCAAGGCCCAGGCCCGATACTCCCCAAGCCGGTCCCCTAGGCCGCCCTTACGCGTCGAGGTCGCGGCCTTCGTCAGCGTCTCGCCCACCTTCAGGACGCGCCCCACGTCTCCGCCCTTGCGGTCCACGACGAGGTAGAGGATCGCGTGGCCCCCGCCTGTGACCGAGTGCCCGCTGTTCCAGCCCGGGTCGTTCATGTTCAGCTTGGCGACCAACATGGCGCTCCGCAAGAGGGTGCCGCCGAGCCGTTCGCGGACGGGGGCCAGCAGCGCGTCGTCGCAACTCGTGTTGTGCGCCCAGACGGCGAAGCCCCACGCCGGGCCGCCCGCGAAGTAGGTGTGGTGCTCGGCCACGCGCAGGTTGTAGACCGTCTCGCGCTCGTCGGTCTGGAAGACCTCCTCGACGGGCAGCGCCTCGCCGGCCGGGCTGAGCAGGTCGTCCCCGGCCCGCAGCGCGCCGGCGGGCAGCCAGCCCCTGCCGATGACCCAGAAGGGGTGCTCCGAAGTCGTGCGGATGGCGCGCCCGCCGACGTGGAGGTGCAGCACCCAGCCTTCGCGGACGAACACCTCCTCGACCACGCGCGGCTCGACGGGCCACTCCGGCCCCGCCTCGGCGCGCGACAGCACCAAATCGCCCGGCACGAACTGCTCGATCGGCTTGCTGCCCTCCGGCGTCAGCAACGGCGTGCCCGCCGCGAAGCACGCCCCGCCCAGCCGCGTGCAGCCCGCGTCGCTGAGGTCTTTGGGGAGCTTGCCCTGGGCCTGCGCCAGCGGCCCTCCGACCTTCTGGATGTCCGCCGTCTTCTTCAAGTCGGGCTTCGCGGCCTTGCCGCCCGCGGGCGGCCTCGGCGGCCGCGCCGCCTCCACCGCGTCGCCGCTCAGCTTGACGACCGCGGCGAAGTCGGTCCTCAACCGGGCCAGCACCGCCGCCGGCACTCCGCGGG
>JBBSEZ010000648.1:0-4130 GCA_038239195.1 Gemmatales bacterium | reverse complement strand
TCCTTCTTCGCACGAGTTGTTGGTAGCAACAGGTGTTGAAGTAGGAGTTTTCCCCCCCTTTCGTGTTCTCTCCTGGCGTTAAGTTGTGCGTATGGGGCCCTGATCGCCTCGCCCCACCTAAGGAAGGTGACCTCGCTCGGAGCGTCCCGCACCGTGTTCAGCCCGAAGGTGCGGGCAGCGCTCGAGGAGCGATTTGGCGCCTGACGGGGGCCGTGGGACAGGCTTTTCAGCCTGTCGTCTTCTCTGGGGATGCCGGCCACTCTCCACCCGGACAGGCTGGAAAGCCGGTCCCAAGGTCCGCCGAGCCGCTTGTCGCTACGGCTTTGCTTCCAACTCCGCGAGCAACTTCGCGAATCCCGGGTGCGTGCGCAGCGCCATCAGGTCGGGCTCGCGCCGCAACAGCGCCACGCGCTCGGCGGCCTTGAAGTGCCCCGCCGTGGCGGCCAGGCGCAACTGCTCCAGCGCTTTCTGCACGTACCCGTCGCGCTGGGCTTGCTCTTCTTCCGTCAGTTCCTCCCCCGTCACGCCTGCGGCGCACAGCGCGAAGCAGCAAGCGGCGGGGTAGTGATGGCCCCCTCGGGCGCCCGGCAATGCGGCGAGCTTGCCGGCCGTCTCCGCCGCCTCCGGCAGCTTCCCGCGCTGGGCCAGGGCCCTCGCCCTCGTCACGAGGAGCTCGGCGGCGCGCGGGTGCCCCAGGGCGAACTTCAAGTCGCCGACGGCGCGCACGCCCACCTTGCTCTCTTCCATTCCCGCCTTCAGCTCCGCCAGTTTCGCCTGGCGCGCCTTGCCCTTGAGCCGGCCCTCCTTCTCGAAGCGCTGCCAGGCCTTCAACGCCTGCTCGAACCCGGCGAGCGCTTTGTCGGGATCCAGCTCGAGCTTCGCCTGCTTCACCTGGGCCTCGGCCAGTGCCAGTTGGGCCCGTCCATTGTCGGGCACGGCCCGCGCCAGCTTCTCCTGGAGCCCCAGTGCGGCGGTGTAGTTCAGGCGGGCCTCGGCCGTCTGCCCCTGCCGAAGGGCGAGGTCGCCGAGCTTCTCGTGGGAGACCGTCAGGTTGCGCCGTGCCTCGTCGCTGTCGGGGTTGAAGCCGTGATACACCTTGTCGATGTTCAGCGCCGACTTGTAGGCGATGCGGGCCGCCGGCAGGTTGTCTTGCCGGAGGTAGGTGTCCCCCAGCAAGGAGTAACAGACCGACTTGTCCGGCAAGACGCGCGGGCCGGCATACTCTTCCAGCCGGGTCGCGTTCCGCAGCGCCTTCTCGGCCGCGTGCAGTGCGGAGGCCACGTCGCCCTGTTGCAGCTTGACGCGCCCATACTGCAAGGAGCACGCCCGGAGGTTGTTGAGAGCTCGCCGGTTGGTGCGGTCTTCGCCGGCCAGTTCCTCGGCGAGGGCGAGGGCCTCGCCGAGCGATCGGGCGGCCGGCGCCAGGTTGTTGTTCTCCAGGCTGAGCCCGCCGAGCTTCTGCAAGGCCAGGCACAGCGACCAGCGCGCCTCCCCCTTCGGCGAGCCGCGCCGCATCTCGTCGGCGAGCTCCCGGCCGCGCTCGTAACTGGCCCGCGCCTCGTCCTGCTTGCCCGCCAGTACCAGCGTGTCGCCCATCGCCAGGTGCGCCCGCGCCCGGTACTGGTTGGCCTCGGCAGCGGTCTCCGGCCGGCGCGCCATCTCCTCCAGCTCGGCGATCGCCTTGTCCAGCAGGTCGCGCCGCAGGTAAAGCAGCAACTCGCGGTGCAAAGGCCGGCCCTCGTCTTCCGGCAGGCGCAGCTGGCTGTCGAGCAAGACCTGCACCGTTCGCAGGGCGCGGGCTCGCTGCAGGCGAGCCGTCCGCGTGCTCTGATCGGCCTCGTGCTGGAGCGCCACGGCGCGCGTCGCGCCGTCCTCGGCCAGCCGCCGTTGGCGGTCCGTCTCGCGCTGCGTCCGCCCCAGCAGCAGCACGCCGACGGCCAGCGCCAGCACCGCCGTCAGCAGTAGCGCCCCCCCGCCCGCCACCAGGGGCCGATGCCGCCGCGCCCAGCGCCCCAGGCGCGCCCGGAATGGCTCCCGATACGCCCGGACCGGCTCGTCGGCCAGCCAGCGCTCGACGTCGCCAGCGAGGTCGCTCGGCGAGGCGTAGCGCTCCGAGGGGCGCAGCGCCATCGCCTTGAGACAGATCGCCTCCAGTTCGAGCGGGACCGTGCTGTTGGCCCGGCGCGGCGGAGGGAAATCTCCGCGCACCACGCCCTCTAGCAAGGGCACCACGTCGGTCCCCTCGAACGGCGGTCGGCCGACGATCAGGGCGTAGAGGGTGGCGCCCAGGCTGTAGACGTCGCTGGCGGGGCCGACCTGGTCGGAGCGCCCGCCCGCTTGCTCCGGGCTCATGTAGGCGGGGGTGCCCATGACCGCGCCGGTCTGGGTGCGGTCGGACCCGCTCAGGTGCGGCCGCAGGGTGCCCTCGGCGGGGCGCGGCAGTTCCTCGGGGCGCTCCTCCATCGCCTTGGCAAGGCCCCAATCGACGACCAGCGTCTCGCCGTAGGCCCCGAGCATGACGTTGGCGGGCTTGAGGTCGCGGTGGATCACCCCGCGCGAGTGGGCGTAGGCGATGGCATTGCACACCGCGACGAAGTGCCCCAGCAGCCGGCGCAGCTCGAGGGCGCGGGCGCCCTCGGCCTGGGCGGCGCTTTCGTGAAAGCGACGAATGCCCTCCTCGAGGCTCTCGCCGTGGATGAGGCGCATGGCGTAATAGGGCCGGCCGTCGGGGTGGCGGCCCAGCCCGTAGACGGGGACGATGCCGGGATGTTCGAGCCGGCCAGTGATCTCGGCCTCGAGGAGAAAGCGGCTTTGGCTCTCGGCGTTGTCCGCGAAGGGGGCCTGGATCTCCTTGACGGCCACCTCGCGGTGCAGTTCCCGATCGAGCGCCACCGACACCTCGCCGAGCCCGCCGCGAGCGTGGAGGCGCAGCACGTGGAAGCGCCGCCCCCCGGAGGTGGCCTCGCCGACGAGGCGGTCGGGGGCGGGGGGCGTGGGCGGGAAGACGGAACTCAGACTGTCGCGCAGGTCGCGGTCGTGGATGCTTTCGAGCTCGGTGCGGATCGCAGGCGCGAAGCCAAGCGTGGAGATGCTGTGAGCCAGGCCCTTGTGCTGCTTGAGGTGCTCGGTCACCAGCGCGTCGAGGAGGCTGCGGCGCTCGGGCGAGAGGGCGCCGCGCGCCACGAGCAAGTTGCCGATTGGTTGCACCTTGTCGATGGCCCAGGCGTTCATGGCCGCGATGAGGCTGTCGCGGTCGATGAAGTCCATCTGCAAGGCCAGGACGCCGAACAGCAGATTGCGATCGGCGCCGGAACGCGGTTCGTCAGACATCGGCACGGTGCCTCGCCGACAGGGCCGTTGGCGGGAGAACGCTGGTTTTCACTCTACCAGGCGCCGCGCGGGGGAGCGAGGGCAAAGGCGCCCTGTCGCTTGGGGGGAGCGCATCGCTGTCAAGCCGCAAGCGGCGGGCCCTGGCGCTGTTCCGTTTGCGGCTTGGCGATCCGCGCTCCTGGATCTTTGGCCCCATGCGTAGAAAGGAGTGTGGAAAGTGAAGGGCGACGAGCGCGCGTTCAAGTTGCTCGCGGACCAGGGGCGAGGAAGGGGGCGCCTGGGGCGCCCCCTTCTTGTTGGGCTTCGAGAGGGTTACTTTGCCCTCCTTCTCGACCGTTACCGGTTCATTGCGGCGGGCGTCTGCTTGTTGTAGGCGTTGTGAGCGTGCAGGATCGACCAGGCCTCGTCCCGGCGCCCGTCCGCCTTCACCGTCACGATGGTGCGGCCGGACTTGAACTCTTCCTCGTAGTACTTGGCGTCCTCCTCGGGGATGCCCAGGCCGACGAGGGCGCCGGCGATGCCGGCGATGGCGGCCCCGCCCGCGGCGCTGGCGAGCAGCGACCCGAGGATGCCGCCGGAGACGATCGGGCCGATGCCCGGCAGGATGTTCGCCGCGATGCCCAACGCCCAGAGGGCGCCGACGCCCGCCCCGGCGGCCACGCCCGCCAGCGCGCCCTCGGTGACGTGAGACCCCTTGGCATCCTTGGTGCCCTTGCCGACCTCCTTGTCGTGGGACACCACGCCGATCTGGTCTTCGCGGAAGCCGGCCGCTTTCAGGGCGCGGATGGCCTCCTGGGCCT
>JBBSEZ010000647.1:0-4162 GCA_038239195.1 Gemmatales bacterium | reverse complement strand
CCCCCGCCCTCTCACCCCGTCACCCGCTGCTCGCGCTTCTCCAGCCGCCGCGCCATCAGCGACAGCGGGTAACTCATCGCCAGGTACAGGATCGCCGTGATCGCCCCCAACTCGACGACCATGCCCGGGTTGTTCACCGCCAGGGCCCGGTAGCGACCCGCCAGTTCCGTCACCGCGAACGCCGAGCAGATCGACGTGTCCTTGAACAGCGAGATGAAATCGTTCGTCACCGGCGGCACCACGATGCGCATCGCCTGCGGCACGATCACCCGCCGCAGCGCCGCCCAGCGGCTCATGCCCAGCGCCAGCGCCGCCTCCAACTGTCCGCGCGGCACCGCCAGCAGCCCCGCCCGGTAGTTCTCCGCCTCGTACGCCGAATAGTTGAGCGACAGCCCCAGCACGCCTGCCCAGAAGGGATCGAGGCGCACCCCGATCTCGGGCAGCAAGTAATAGATGACGGCGAGCTGAAGCAGGATCGGCGTTCCGCGCACCACCTCGACGTAGACCGTCAAAGGCCAGGTGGCCCAGCGCCGCCCATAAAGGCGGGCGATGGCGATCAGCATCCCGGCCAGCATCGCCAGCGGCATGGAGATCAGGGCCAGCTTCACCGTCACCCACGCCGCGCGCACCAGGAGCACGGCAAAGTTGCGCAGCCCCGGCGGGCCGGTGGGCTCGATGATGTACGGCGCGCCCCCGCTGGCGTCCCCGCCCCAGCGCAGCACCGTCGGCACCCCCCGATCCTCGCCCTCCGGGACCGTCGGGCGCACCGGGGGCCATCTGCCGGGCCGAGCCAGCGCCGCCAGCTTCTCCTGGTTGTCGTCCCACAGCCCATAGCGCTCGTAAATGCGCTTGAGCGACCCGTCGTCGAGCCCCTCGCGGATCGCCTGGTTGAGCTTCTCGCGCAGCGTCACGTCGGCAGGGCGCACGAAGAGGACGTAATAGCTCTGCTTGACCGGGCTGATCGGCTCGGCGACCACTTTCAGATCGGGAAAGTCGTCCTTGCGCTCCAGATACCACGTCACGACGGGCGCGTCCTGCACCGTGGCGTCGAGCCCCCCCTTGGCCACCTGGAGCATCACGCCCGTCGTCCCTTCCGCCTGGAACCCGCGCAGGTCGATCGCCTTGCCGAAGCGCCGGCCCAGGTACTGGTCGGCGGCCGAGTCCCGCAGCACGCCGACCGACTTGCCCTTGAGGTCTTCCCAGCTCGCGATCTTGCTGTCCTTGTGGACGATGAGGCGGAGCTGGTAGGCGTAGTAGGGCACGGTGGACGCCATCACTCGCTCGCGCTCGGCCGACCACTCGTAGCCATTAAGGACCACGTGGACGTCGCCGCGCTTCAGGTCCTGCGGCAGGTTGTCCCACTCCTTCTGCACGAACTCGCTGCGCACGCCGAGCTTGCGCGCCAGGTAGGCGGCCAGCTCGCCCTCGAAGCCCTCAGGCTGGGGCTTTTGGGCCGGGCGCCCGGCACAGCCCTCCAGCGCCAGCAGCGCGACGGCACACGCCGGCAACCCCAGCAGCCAGCCGCGCCGGCCCGCGTTCGCCATTCCAGGGCCCTCTTCGAGAGATCGCACGGTTTGCTAGAATGAAATGATAGGGAGCGGCCCCGGAGAGGCCAACGAAGGCGCTCGCCCTCTCAGCGTGCGCAAGTCGCAACGCCCGCACCGTTCCACCCCCAGAGGCAAGGCAGCGGGAGGACAATGGGGCCTTCCCGCCCGGCCACCCCCGGGCGCCTCTTGCGGGAAGACCAGCGAACCAACCGTTCGGAAAACCTAACCGGAGTTGTCCCCATGAACCGTCTACTGGCCCTCGCCGGCCTGTCCCTGGCCCTCACGACTTCCACCGCCAGCGCGTCCCTGCCGGGGCCCCCCTGCCCGCCACCCGTGAAGTTCGCCTTCAAGGAAGTCACGCGCTACCGCACCGAGCATCGCGTCGAATTCAAGGACGTGCAGACCACCGTCTCCCGGAAGGTCCCCGTCACCATCGTCAAGGACGTGCCCGAGACAATCCTGGTGCCCTTCTTCCGCGAAGTGGAGAAGAAGCGTACCGTGATGGTGCCGTTCACCCGGCTCGAGCAGCGCGAGCGCGTGGTGTTCAAGATCGAGAAGGTCGAGGAAGTTCGCCAGCGCACCGTGCGCGTTCCCGAGACGCGCCTGGTCGATCAGCCCTACAAGGTCCGCGTGCCCGACTTCCGCGTCGAGACGCGTTCTCGAACGGTCCTGGTCCCCGACGTCCGCTACGAGAAGCGCCAGCGGGCCGTCACCGTGACGCGGACGGTCCCCGAGACCGTGAAGCGCAAGGTGATCGTGCCTACCCCGGTCCGCGTGGCGACCTGCGACCCCTGCTGGGGCCACGTCACCGTCTCCTGTGGCACGGTGCCGGTCGTCGGCGAGGTCTGGACGACGGTGCTGCGCTGCGTGCCGGAAACGATCGTCGAGAGCTGCGTCGTCGCGGTCCGCACCTGTAGGCCGATCCGCGAGACCATCGCGGTCAAGGTGCCGGTCTGGCGCGAAGAGGTCCGCGTCCGCAAGGTGCCGGTGACGACCTTCCGCGACGTGGTCGAGAGCTACAAGGTCTGCGTCCCCGTCCGGCGCAAGTGCGTCGTCCCCTACACCGTCCCCGTGACGGAGATGCGGCCGAAGTGCGAGACCTACGTCGTCAAGGTGCGCGACGTGCGCCCCGAGACGCGCATCCGCAAGGTGGCCTGCACGACGTTCAAGTGCGTGACCGAGGTCGTCACGGAGAGGGTGCCCTACACCGTGTGCGTCAAGGTGCCCTACTGCGTCCGCGTCGCGGTCGCCGTCCCCTGCGTGCCCTGCCTGCCTTGCCCGGAGCCGTGCCCCCCGGGGCGGCTGGCGCCTCGGCCGCGCTGATCCCTCTTCGACGAGCCTCAGCGCGAGCGAAGGGCCCGGGCAACCACCCGGGCCCTTCGCTCGTTTCCCCGTTGCCAATCGTGCCCTCGGCGAGGAAGATAAAGCCGTGCCCTCCGCGCTTGCAACCTCGACGGGGCAGCCCGATCATGAAGAAAGCGCCAAAGCCGATCTCCCTCTCCGCCCGGCGCGGCTGGCGTCGCTGGCCGTGGTACGTCGAGCTCGCCCTCGCCGTGGCGCTGGTCGCCGGCATCGCCTTTGCCTGGCGCGCCCTCAGCGCCTCCGGGCCACAGGCCCCGGCGCCGGAGGGCATGGTCTGGGTCCCGGCCGGCGAGTTCCTCATGGGCAGCGACGATTTCCAGGACGCCCAACCGATTCACCGCGTCCACGTCGATGGCTTCTGGATGGATGGCACCGAAGTCACCAACGAACAGTTCGCCCGGTTCGTCGAGGCGACCGGCTACCTCACCATCGCCGAGCGGAAGCCCGATCCCGCCGACTTCCCCCCCGACACCGATCCGAAAAAGCTCGTCCCCGGCGCCGGCGTGTTCGCGCCAGCGGGCTGCGCCCCCGGCCAGGAGTGCCGCAACTGCGATAGCTGGTGGTCCTATTGCAAGGGCGCATGCTGGCGCCACCCCGAGGGGCCGGGCAGCACGGTCGAGGGGCGCGAGAACCACCCCGTCGTCCACGTGGCCTGGGAGGACGCCGTCGCCTACGCGCAATGGGCTGGCAAGCGCCTGCCGACCGAGGCGGAGTGGGAGCGAGCCGCGCGCGGCGGGGCCGAGCAGCAGCGCTTCTACTGGGGCAACGACCTGACGCCCAACGGCCAGTGGCTGGCCAACATCTGGCAGGGCGATTTCCCCACCTCCAACTCCCGGGCCGACGGCTTCGCCGGCACCGCCCCCGTCGGCTCGTATCCGCCCAACGCCTTCGGCCTGAACGACATGGCGGGCAACGTCTGGGAGTGGTGCGCCGACTGGTATCAACCCGGCTACGACGTGGGCCCGACGGGCCTACGCCACAACCCGCAGGGCCCGGCGTTCAGCCTCGACCCGCACGGGCGCAATGAGCCCAAGCGCGTGCAGCGCGGCGGGTCGTTTCTCTGCTGGGACGGCAAGGGCGGGTGCGTCCGCTACCGCGCCGGCGCCCGCGGCCAGGGCGAGCCCAAGACCGGCCTCTCGCACACCGGCTTCCGCTGCGCCAAGGACGAGAAGAGGAATTAGCCACAGATGAACACAGATGAACACAAATGAAGAGGAGAGAGATGTCAGAGAAAACGCTGTCAGCTGTCAGGT
>JBBSEZ010000646.1:0-4199 GCA_038239195.1 Gemmatales bacterium | reverse complement strand
TGGAAGACGAGAACCTCGACCTCTCAACTCTTCAGATCGAGTACCGCCCCGCCGGGCAGGAAGGTTGGAGCAGTTCGAGCGCCCCGGCGGTTGCGAAAGGCGTCATCGCGTGGGACGTCGGGGCAAGCCCGGCGTTCGAGGCGCGCGTGACCGTCAAGGACAAGGCCCGCAACGAGGCCCGGAAAATCGTGACGTTCCGGGCCCCCAAGAACTGACCACTTTTACACGCGGCCGCGAGCGCACCGCCACCGCGCTCGCGGCCCTTTCGCGCCTTGTCCCGTCGTCGGGCAACGCCTCCGGTCAAGGGCTCGCCATTCTCCCTTCCCCTCCCCCTCGCTATCCTTCCCTGGGTGAAGCGACCTCGTCCCGTCCCCCTGCGAGAGCTCTCATGTTCGACGTGGCCGCCGTCCGCCGCCAGTTCCCCGCCCTCCAGCGCACGGTCCTCGGCCGGGGGCCCATCTTCCTCGACGGCCCCGGCGGGACGCAGGTGCCGCAGCGCGTCGTCGATGCGATGGTGTACTACCTGACCGCATGCAACGCCAACCACGGCGGGGCGTTCGCCACCAGCCGCGAGTCCGACCTCCTCACGCGCGAGGCGCACCTCGCGGTCGCCGACCTGCTCAACGGCGATCCCGACGAGGTCGTCTTCGGCCAGAACATGACCTCGATCACCTTTCACCTCAGTCGATCCTTCGCGCGCACCCTGAGGCCCGGCGACGCCGTGCTGGTGACGCGGCTGGACCACGACGCCAACGTGCGGCCGTGGGCGCTGGCGGCGCGCGACGCCGGGGCCGAGGTTCGCTTCGTCGAGGTCCACGCCGAGGACTGCACGCTCGACCTCGACGACTTCGCGCGCAAGCTCGACGGCAAGGTGCGGCTGGTGGCCCTCACGTGCGCTTCCAACGCCGTCGGCACGCGGCCCGACGTGAAGCGCCTCGCGCGCCTGGCCCACGACGCCGGGGCCCTGGTCTACCTCGATGCCGTCCATCACGCCCCTCACGGGCCGATCGACGTGCGCGACTGGGGCTGCGACTTCCTCGCCTGCTCCGCCTACAAGTTTTTCGGGCCCCACGTGGGAGCTCTGTGGGGCCGCCGCGAACTGCTCGCGGAGCTGTCCCCTTACAAGGTGAGGCCGGCGCCCGAGACCTTGCCCGATCGCTGGATGACGGGGACGCAGAACCACGAGGGCCTCGCCGGGGTTGCCGCCGCGGTCGATTACCTTGCCTCCCTCGGCACGGGCGCCGACCGCCGGCAACGGCTCGTGTCGGCGCTGAGCGCCATCCAGGACTACGAGGCGGGCCTGGTGCGCCGGCTGCTGGCCGGCCTGGCCCAGCGCCCGCGTTTCCGCGTCTGGGGCATCCAGGGAGAGGAGGGGCTGTCCCGTCGCGCCCCGACGGTGTCGATCGCGGCCAGCGACCGCACGCCGCGCCAGATCGCCGAACACCTGGCCGGGCGCGCCATCTTCGCCTGGGACGGCAACGTCTACGCGCTGGAGCTGGCGGAGCGACTGGGGCTCGAGGGCCACGGAGGCTTTTTGCGCCTGGGGCTGGTCCACTACAACACGGCGGAGGAGGTCGAGGCGACGCTGCGGGCGCTGGATGAGCTGTGACGCTCTCCGAAGTGACGTTGCATTTCCCCGACGGATCGGGATCATGGGCGGTATTCGCGGGCCAGGGAAGGCCACGCATTCTCCCCCTTGGAGGCGCAGGATGTCTGAGCCCGCTGGCCGCAACGTCGCGCTGTCGCCGCCGCGACGCCTCATCTGCGATTACCTGCACTTTGCCCGCCAGGTGCCGTCGGTGCCGGTCGAGCGTCGCATGAACCTCGCCGAAGTCGTCGCCGCGCGCGCCGCCGCCTCGCCGCGGCCGAGCTGGTGCGCCATCTTCACCAAGGCCTACGCCTTCGTCTGCAACGCTCACCCGCAGCTGCGCCGCGCTTACCTGTCGCTGCCCCGGCCTCACCTCTACGAACACCCCATCTCCGTCGCCTCCGTCGCCGTCGAGCGCCCCTTCGGCGACGAAGACGCGGTCTTCTTCGCCCACCTGGGCGAGCCCGACAAGCTGGCCCTGACTGACCTCGACGCCCGCCTCAAACGGCACAAGGAACTGCCCCTCGAAGCCATCGGCGGGCTGCGCCGTCAGCTGCGCACCGCCCGCTACCCCAGCTTCGTCCGCCGTGCCCTCTGGTGGCTCGGCCTCAACCTCTGGGGCCGCAAACGCGCTCACTTCTTCGGCACCTACGGCGTCAGCGTCTACTCGGGCCTCGGCGCCAGTTCGCTGCACCCGCTCTCCGTGTTGACCAGTCTGCTCACCTACGGCGTCATCGAGCCGGACGGCGAGGTGGACGTCCGCATCGTCTACGACCATCGCGTGATGGACGGCTCGACGGTGGCGCGGGCGCTGGCCGACCTCGAGCGCGTGCTGCGCCACGAGATCGTGGCCGAGCTGCGCTATCTCGAAGGGGTCGAGGCGGCGTGAGGGCCCTTTTGCCGCCTCCGGTGAAGATTTCGCTCCCCCCTTTCGTCTATTCCCTAGAATTGCCCCCACGGCGCCGAGCGGCGGCGCCACGGGGCATCTCCGTTCATCGAAGTCATCCTCGGACGAGGAATGGCGAAAAGGAGCTCGCTTATGCGTCAGTTCGTCAGCACGGTCGCCGTCGTCGCCGTCGTGGCGCTCTTCGGCTGCAACACGAAGTCCACCACCAAGAAGTCGATAGCCCCCGCCACCACCGGCGCCGGCGCGATCAACCCGGAAAACACGAAGATTACCTTCGTCGGCACCAAGCCGGACGGCAAGCACGAGGGCGGCTTCAAGACGTTCTCCGGCACCGTCAAGCCGGCCACCGGCGACGTGACCGCCAGCACCATCTCCGTCGAGATCGACACCACCTCGCTCTACTCCGACAACGAGAAGTTGACGGGGCACCTCAAGGCGCCGGACTTCTTCGAGGTGAAGAAGCACCCGACGGCGAAGTTCACCTCGAAGGCGATCAAGGCGAAAAAGGCGGAAGAGAACACGCACGAGATCACCGGCGACCTGACGCTGCACGGCGAGACGAAGGAAATCAACTTCCCCGCCAAGATCGTGGCGACGGACGACCTCCTGACGATCGATGCCACGTTCACCATCGACAGGACCGAGTTCGGCATGGCGTATGACCCCAAGAAGGTCAGCAAGACGGTGACGATCACGGTGGCGTCGAAGGTCGCCCGGAAGTAACCCAGGCGCGGGGCCGGGCGCGCCGCGCCCGGCCCCGTGTTTTTCCATGCTCCCGTCGCCGGACATGATCCTGGAGGCCGTCGGCTACGGCGTGCTGCTCCCTGCCGCCGTCACGGCCCTCGGCCTGCTCCTCGCCCTGCGCTGGGCGTTCGCCGCGCGTGGCGGCGACGTGCTGGCGGTCGTCGCCGGGCTCGTCGCGGGGTTGGCGGCGCTGGTGGCCACCGATCAAATTCCCTCGCGCTTCCACAAGCCGGTCGATTGCTGGGACTGGCTGCCCGGGCTGGCGCTGCTCGCCTCCGCCGTGAGCCTCGATCGGCTGCTCTTTCTGACCCGCCCCGCGCGCGCTGCCCGCCCCCCCGTCCTGCTGGCGCGATGGGTGGTGCGCGTGGGCTTCGCCGCGCTGGCGGGCTGGCTGCTGGTGCGCACGCAATCGGCGAACGTGGAGCCGGTCGAGGAATGGTGGCCCGCGGCGCTCGCTCTCGCCGTGACGGGCCTGTGGGGGCTCGACTTTCTCGCCCGCCGCTGGCCCGGGGCCGGGCTGCCGGTGCTTCTGGCGCTGGTAGCCTTCGCCGCCGCCGGGGTGATGGAGCTGTCGGGGTTCATCCGGCTCTCGCAGATGGCGGGCGTTCTCGCCGCGGTGCTGGGTGGCTGCGCCCTCGCCGGCTGGCGCTGGCGGCACGCCCCCGTCGCCGAGGGGGCCGTCCCTGCGTTCGCGGTGCTCGTGCCCGGCCTCCTCTTCGGGGCCTGGTTCAACACCTTCGCGCAGGTGCCGGCGGCAAGCTACCTCCTCGTGGTCGCCGCCCCCCTGCTCCTCGCGCTGACGGCGCTTCCGCCCCTCGCGGGCCTGCCCGGGCGCCCGCTCGCCCTCGTCCGAGCCGGGGTGGTCCTGTTGCCCCTCGCCGCCGCGCTCGCCCTGGCGGCACGGGCGTAAGGCGAACGGTCGGACGTGGGGTGGTGGTTGGCCGCGGGCCCCCGCCCGCC
>JBBSEZ010000645.1:0-4215 GCA_038239195.1 Gemmatales bacterium | reverse complement strand
CAGGCATCGGCTACCGATTTTGGCGACCGGAGCAGTCAGACGAGCGACAGAGACAAGGCAATTCGCCCCGCCCGACAGCCTCGCCTACTGATCTGTTGTTCAGAAGCCGGCCGTTTCGCTCGGCCCCCGGGAACTGCTGGACCAGCACGACGTCGCACGGCTGCGCTTGCAGCACGAATCGCGCGTGCGGAAAGTCGTGGGCCTCCGCCAACTGCCAGCCCACGAGCTCGTGACGGGCAAACAGCTCGCGCGCCGCGCCACGTTCGCCCTCGAGCCCAACAAGCAACGCGCGCCGACGTTCCAGCGGCTTCATGGGGGGAAGGTCTCGGCAACAGGGCGGCCTTGGAAGATCGGCGATGTGCCCTACTGTAATCTCGCCTCGCGTCCCCCCGAAGACCGCCCTTGCCCTTCGTCCCCCTTCGCCATCCTTCCGAAGCGGCAGAACCCGCAATGTCCCTATCTTCGTCAGAATGGTTGCAGCCGGCAGAGGCGCTCGGTAGGCTACGCATTAGTGACAGACGAGGATGGACGTACGAGAGATGACGGAGATGAACCAGCGCTGGCGATCGGCCGTGGGGGGCCCCCTGTTGCTCCTGGTGGGAAGCGCGCTGCTGATGGCGCTGTCGCGCGGCGGGACGGCCCGGGCGCCCGAGGCGCCCCTCGACGGGCTCGACGCCGAGATCGCGCGGGCGATGCGCGACTGGGACGTGCCCGGGCTGGCGCTGGCCATTGTGAAGGACGACGAGGTCGTGCTGGCGCGCGGTTACGGGGTGAGGAAGCTGGGCGCAGAGGCGCGGGTAGACGAGCACACGGTCTTCGCCATCGCCTCCTGCACCAAGGCGTTCACGGCAGCGGCGCTGGCGCTGCTGGTGGATGAGGGCAAACTGGCCTGGGACGACCCCGTCGGCAAGCACCTGCCCGGCTTCCAGATGTGCGACCCCTACGCGACGCGCGAGCTGACGGTGCGCGACCTCCTCTGCCACCGCGGCGGGCTGGAGCGTCACGACCTCGCCTGGCTTGCCAACCCGACCCTGAGCCGCGAGGGGGTGACGCGCCTGCTGCGCCACGCCAAGCCGAGTTGGAGCTTCCGCAGCAAGGCGGGCTATCAGAACATGCTGTTCGGCGTGGCCGGGCAGGTGGTGGCCGTCGCCAGCGGGAAGAGCTGGGACGACTTCGTCCGCGAGCGCTTCTTCGCCCCCCTGAAGATGACCGCCAGCAGCACGAGCCTGCGCGACCTGGCCAAGGCGCGCAACGTGGCGAGCGGGCACCAGAAGATCGACGGAAAGCTCGTCCCCGTCGCGCCCCGCAATCTCGACAACATCGCGCCCGCCGGGGCGATCGAGTCCACCGCGACCGACATGGCCCAGTGGGCCCGGCTCCAGCTCAACGGAGGCAAACTCGGCAAGCAGCGATTGCTCAGCGCCGCGGCCGTCAAGGAGATGCATACGCCGCAGACGATCGTCCGCCTGGAGCGCCACCTGCCCCGGATCTATCCCGAAACGCGCTTCATGGCCTACGGCCTGGGCTGGCGGACGTTCGACCACCGCGGCGCCGTCGTCATCGAACACGGTGGATCGATCGACGGCATGATCGCCCAGGTCGCCCTGGTGCCAGAGGAGAAGCTTGGGATCGTGGTGCTGACCAACCGCCGGCCAAACTACCTGACCACGGCATTGGTCAATCGCATCCTCGACCGCTACCGCCGCGCGGCGCCGCGCGACTGGAGCACCGAATTGCGCAAGGTCGCCCGCAGCCTCGAAGAGGAGGCGGAGCACGCCGAGCGGAAAGAAGAGAAGGAGCGCGTGAAGGGCACCCGGCCGTCGCTGGCGCCAGCGAAGTATGCGGGGCTGTATCGGGACGAACTGTACGGCGAGGTGAAGGTGACCGAGGAGAAGGGCAAGTTGACGGTGCGCCTCGGGACGGCGTTCGTGGGGGAGCTGGAGCACTGGCACTACGACACGTTTCGCGTGCGGTGGGCAGACCGCACGCGCGGGAAGTCGCTGGTGACGTTTCGACTGGGGGCCCGCGGGGAGGTGGCGGAGGTGCGGATCTCGTATTTTGGGGACGTCGTGGTGGCCAAGCGGGGGCCATCGATGGTCGCGCCTCCGCCTCGCAAGTAGGATGACCTCGCCGTCGCCCTCCCACGAGGCTCGCCAGCATGTCCGCCCCGACCGTGACGATTTGCCCCAACGCCGACGACCTGGCGCGCCAGGCCGCCGACCTGTTCGTTCGCACGGCGGAGGACGCCGTGCGCGAGCGGGGCGCCTTCTTCGTCGCCCTCGCGGGAGGATCGACCCCCGAGAAGACGTACGCCCTGCTGGCCCGCCCCGAGCGCGCCCGTCGCATCGCCTGGGCAAGCACCTTCCTCTTCTTTGGGGACGAGCGCCTGGTTCCTCAAGACGACTCGCGAAGCAACTTCGCGCTGGCCCGTCGTGCCCTCCTCGACGCCGTTCCGGTCCCCGACGCCAACGTCTTCCCCATTCCGACGGATCGCAGCGCGGCCGAGGGCGCGAGGGCCTACGCCGCCACGCTGGCGCGGGCCTTCGGGGTGGACGAGAAGGGCGCTCCGCCGCCCTTCGACCTGGTGCTGCTCGGCCTGGGCGATGACGGACATACGGCCTCTCTCTTTCCCGGCGCGCCGGCGCTGGCTGCGAACGAAGTGTGGACGACGGCAAGCCCGCCCGGAACGCTGCCGCCGCCCGTGGAGCGCATCACGCTCACTTATCCGGTGCTCAACGCGGCGCGGTCGGTCGTTTTCCTGGTGGCGGGGGCCAACAAGGCCGCCGCGCTGCGCGACGTTCTCGAAGGCGCGAGCCCTCAACTGCGCCCGGCGGCCGGGGTGCGCCCGACGGAGGGGGGCGTGACGTGGTTGGTCGATGCGGCCGCGGCGGTGGGGTTGGGACAGACGTGAGCGCGCTTGTTGTTCCCTGGACAGGGGCACGAGAGCGCTTACGCTGTGGGGAAAAGGGAGAGTTTGGGTCAATCGAGGGCAAACTCATGCCGCGCTTGCTGTCGCTGCTCGTCCTCGCCGTCCTCCTCGCCACCTCGACGTTGCCGGAACGGGGCGGGGCCGCGCCGGCTCCCTTCCACAGCAGCAAGGCGTTCGCGAACTCCGTCGGCATGAAGTTCACGCTGATCCCGGCGGGGAAGTTCACCATGGGCTCCCCGAAAGGGGAGGTGGAGCGCCGGGAGGACGAGGCGCAACACGAGGTGGAGATCGGCAAGCCGTTCTACCTCGGCACCTACGAGGTGACGCAGGAGCAGTACGAGAAGGTCATGGGCACCAACCCCAGCGACTTTCGACCCACCGGCAAGGGCAGCGACATGGTCAAGGGGATGGACACGCGCTCGTTCCCCGTCGATACCGTGATCTGGCAGGACGCCGTCGATTTTTGCAAGAAGCTGTCCGACATGCCGGCCGAGAAACGCGCGCGCCGGCTGTATCGGCTCCCAACGGAGGCCGAGTGGGAACATGCCTGCCGCGCGGGCGCCAGGAAGTACAGCACGTTCTATCACGGCGATACGCTTTCCTCGCTCCAGGCCAACTTCGACGGGGGCTCGCCGTACGGCGGGGCGGGCAGGGGCCCGCGCCTGGGGCGGACCGCGCGCGTCGGCTCGTACAAGCCCAACCCGTGGGGCCTGTACGACATGGAGGGCAACGTCTGGGAGTGGTGCCAGGACTGGTGGGGCTCGAACTACTACGCCACCGGGCCAAAAAAAGATCCGCCGGGCCCGAATACGGGCACGTATAAGATCTGCCGCGGCGGGGCGTGGATCAACCCCAGCCTTTACTGCCGCTCGGCCCACCGCGGCTGGTCTTCCCCCACCAACCGATGGAACAATAGCGGCATGCGCGCGCTGTGCGAGGTGGCCCCGCGGAAGTAGAAGACCGTTTCCCAAGTACCTGGCCAGTCCGGCAAGCGGGCAGGGCCCCCCGCCCCCGCCTCCGTCGTCGGGCACGCCGGAAAACAGCAAGCGCACCGAAGATAAAGATTCAGACAAAAAGAAAAAGCCCGATCCGCAACCGCAACAACAAGTGCAGCGCCCTTTCCAACAACAAATGCCGCAGCAACAACCTCAGGCCGCTGCAAAAAAAGAAGAAATCTGCGGATAATGCGTTGCCCAACACCATCACCAGCGTGGTGGTGCGGCCGGTGTCCGCGGCGGCCACGTCGGTCGCGGTCAACGGCAGCGCCGGCACCCCGGGTGTCGGTT
>JBBSEZ010000644.1:0-4235 GCA_038239195.1 Gemmatales bacterium | reverse complement strand
GCGGGGCGAGCGCCGAGGAAGGACGCGAACGACAGCACGGCGATGGCGGCGCACGCCGTCGTCGCACCCAGGGCGGCCAGCAACCATTTTCGACCCATGGGACGAGCTCCACGTGAGAGGAAGTCTTTCTCCTGGCGAGCCGAGCTCGCACATCTCAGACGACGCAGGGGCCCTCGCGGTTTGCGCCGCCGGCCCAGGCTTGTCCAGGACATGCCGCGGAGGCCTGGCTCGTCCCGTCAGGCCCTCTTCTTCTCGGTAATGGAAGGACAGCGCTGCGCCATCGAGGCGTTCAGCTCGACATAGTGACGCCACTTCTCCGGCACGGCGACGTCCCGGTAGATGGCCTCGACGGGGCACTCGGGAACGCACGCCTCGCAGTCGATGCAGAGCGTGGGGTCGATGGAGAGCATCTCGTTCCCCTCGTGGAAGCATTCCATCGGGCAGACGGTGACGCAGTCGGTGTACTTGCAGCCCTGGCAGGGCTCGGTCACGACGAAGGCCATGAGGCACCTCGATGTTCGAGACAACGTGCTGGGGGCCGGCCAATCCGGCCCCTCACCCTGCTCATGCCGAAGGGTGGGCGGTCCTGGCCACGCTTTGCGGAAAAAACCCAATCCCGCCGGCGCGTTGACGCCGTCGCTGCACCGCGTTACCCTGCACCTCATGACGGAAGTGCCCTCGGCCGAGTTGCTGGCGCGGTATCAGAGCGGCGACGCCGGCGCGGCGTCGGAGCTGTTCCACCGCTACGAGCGGCGGCTGGCCCGGCTGGCGCGCTCGCGGCTGGCGCCGCGACTGGCGCGGCGCGTCGATCCAGAAGACGTGGTGCAGTCGGCCTGCCGAAGCTTCTTCCGCCGCGCCCGCACCGGGGCCTTCGCGCTGACGGGGCGCGGCGACCTGTGGCGACTGCTGGCCCGCATCACCGTCCGCAAGGCCTGCCGCAGCGCCCGGCGGCACGGCGCAGGCTGTCGTGCCGTCGGTCGCGAGGAGGCGGCCGAGGCCGAGCGGCCCGACGCGGCACCCACCCCCGCGGAAGCGGCGGCCGTCGCCGACGAACTGGCCGCCGCCCTGGCCGCGCTGCCCTCATCCCAGAGAAGGATCGCCGAGCTGCGGCTGGCGGGACATTCGCCCGGCGCGGTTGCCCTGCGGCTGGGCTGCTCGGCGCGAACCGTGCGCCGCGCGCTCGACGGGCTGCGGGCCGAGATGGAGCGCCGCCTGCTGGCGCCCGCGGGGTCGGTCGCGGCGCTGCCCTACGGCGACGTCGTCCTGCGGCAACTGCTGGGCGGTGGGGGCATGGGCAAGGTGTACCGGGCCGACTGCCGGGCCGACGGCAGGACGGTGGCGGTGAAGGTGCTGCACAAGCGGCTGCTGGGCCAGCCGGGGGCGGTGGCCCGCTTTCGCGACGAGGCCCGCGCCCTGTCCCGACTGAATCACCCCGGCATCGTCCGCGTTCATGGGGTGGGCCGGCTGCCCGACGGCGGGCACTTCCTGATCATGGACCTCGTCGAGGGCCCCGATCTCGGGCAGGCCCTCGCCGCCGGGCCGGTCCCGCCGGAGCTCGCCGTCCGCTGGGTCGCGCAGGTGGCCGACGCGCTCGATTACGCCCATCGCCAGGGGGTCATTCACTGCGATCTGAAGCCCGCCAACGTCCTCCTGCAAACGGAGAGGGGCCCCCCGATTCCGAAGGTGGTCGATTTCGGGCTCGCCCGGCTGCTCGGCCCCGGCGGGGCCCATTCCGTCGGCGGGACGGCCGGTTACATGGCCCCGGAGCAGCGCGATGCCGGCCTGGGCGGGGTGTCGCCGCGAACGGACGTCTACGGGCTGGGCGGCCTGCTGGTGGCGCTCTTGACCGGCCGTCCGCCCGAGGCGACCGGCGCCGGGGAGGCGAGCGTGCCCACGCCGGTCGAGGCGGTGTGTTTGCGCTGTCTGGAGCAGGAACCGGGGCGGCGCTTCGCGACGGCGGCAGAGGTGGCGACGGCGTTGCGGCAGGCCCTGGAGGCGATCGCCGGCGGCGGATAGAATGGGGCAGAACGCCCCGGAAGGAGGCTCGCCATGCGCAAGCCCGCTCTGCTCTTGCTGGCCATCGGGCTAGCGCTGACCGCTCGGGCAGCCCCGGCCCCTCTTCCCAGCCCCACGCGCGCCAAGGCCGACTGGAAGGCGATGCAGGGCACCTGGAACGTGATCTCCTACGGCAGCAAGGGGGAATTCTCCTCCACCCGGTCCGAGGGCGCCCGCGTGGTGATCGCCGGGGATCGCCTGACCTATTACTGGGGAGGCAACGTCGTTCACGATTGGTTCATCCGACTGAGCGCCGGCCCGACCTCCCCGAACGTGGACTTGACCGCGACGCGCCCCGAATTGCGCCGGTCGTACCAGGGCATTTACCGCCTGGAAGGGCGCTCGTTGACCATCTGCCATCAGGGCAACAGCGAGTCGGCCCGGCCCTCGAAGATCGATGGCAGCGGGCGGCACTACCTGATGGTCCTCGAGCGGAAGAAGCCGTGAGCCCAACGCCAAGGGGGCGGCCAACGCGGCCGCCCCCTTCGCCTCATCCAGATGGATCACAGCCCGCCGGAAACGGTCACGTCCACCGGGATCGTCAGTTTCTCCTCCTTCGAGAAGTAGGTGACCGAGACCTTCGCCTTGGGCACCACCTTTTTCAGGGTGTAGGTGTACGTCCACTGCTTGCCGAAGCCGGAGTGGAAGCCGGGCATCACCTCGACCACCGCGCCGTCGCCGTCCTTGACGGTCACGCTCTTGACGAAGGGCTTGGGCACCACGATGGAGAAGCTGGCCCCCGCCGTGCCGAACCCTTTCTCCTGGATGACCCGGCAGGTGAAGTCGCCGAGCTTCTCCTCGGTCTTCGCCTTCATCTCCACTTCCTTCTCCTCGGTTGTCTTCTCCTCCAGGCCGCAGCGCGCCACCACGCTCCCCTTGAGCGCGAGCTTGGTCGCGCCCTTGCCCGGGGTGACGGTACTTTGCACGCCGACGGTCATGGCGGACCGATCCAGGGCGATCAGGTTCCCGAACGTGTTGAACCGCGTTTTGAAAAAGCTCGAGCCCAGGAGGGAGTTGCCTTTGTCGTCCTTGAATTCGCTGACCGTGCTCGACTCGTCCACCCCCAGCAGTTGCTTGCCCGGGCAGGTCACCAGGATGGTGATCGAAGTGTTGGAGTACGAGTAGAGGAACTTCTTGGGGTCGAGCTTTCGGGAAATCTGTAGCGACGTGACCTCGACGGTCGTCCTGTCGCCCCCCTTCTTCGGGTCGCCGCCCTTTTTCGGGTCGGGGTCGGCGCCGGCCCCGGCCCCGCACAGGGCCAGCCCGGCAACCAGTGCCAGCAGCGTTCGCTTCATGAGATGCCTCCCAAGGTGAGTGGAGATGCAGCCGCACGAATGTAATCGAGCCCGCGCCCGGTTCGCAATCCCCTTGCGGGAGAGGCGGCCACAGAAAACCTAGAAGCGCCCGCGCAGGTGGCAAGGGCGGAGAAGTTTCTCAGCGCGGGCAGGCTGCGACGTCCTTCCCTCGGACGGCGGTTGGCGGTAACTCGAAGGTCGCGGGGATTGCCTGCATTTGGCGTCCCGCACGCTCCAGCCGGCCCGGCACAACACCTGCGATCCCGCTCCGAGGGACAAGCGGCGCGACAAATGTTTCGGAGCGTCCGCCGGAGGGCCCCCTCTCGTAGGGCAAGCGTCCTCGCTTGCCCTACGAGAGGTCCCGAAAGATTGGCCTCGCCCGGGGCAAGCCGCGCCGAGGTCTTTCTCAGGGTGAATGCGCCACGGCGTGGCAAGAAGCGAATGTCCGCCGTTTCGGGCCTTTCGCGCAAGGTTTTGCGCGGGCCCTACGCAAAAGGGCCCCGTTGCGCCGCCCGCTCGTCCTTTGGGGGAGGAAGCAGTGGCCCGAGCGGTCGCCCACCGAAAGGCGCTGGCGGGGCCGCGGCTGGCATCGCGTTTGCTCTGTCTCCTGGGAACTTGCCGGGTTGACGAAAAGGGCGGGCTTTGCGCCCCGGGCCCGGCATTCTTCCTCTCCCTAGCGCGAAGGAGCACTCTTGAACGCCAGCAACCACTCCACCGTCATCGGCGTCTTCCACGACGTCCCCAAGGCCCAGGAGGCCATCCGCGCCCTGAAAGCGGCCGGCTTCCGCGAAGACCAGATCGGCGTGGTGTCCCACGACAAGGAGGTCGGCAAGGGCACCAAGGATGCCAAGGGGTCTCACGTCACCGAGGGCGCGCTGGCGGGCG
>JBBSEZ010000643.1:0-4246 GCA_038239195.1 Gemmatales bacterium | reverse complement strand
GACGTTCTCGGCCGCGTCGAACTGCGTCGTGGTGGCGATGCCCGCGTCGTCGGTCTGCGTGGTGGCCAGGCCGCGCTGGTCCAGCGTCGTCGTGCTCGTGAAGCCGCGCGCGTTGGTCTCGCCCGTCTGCTGGCCGTCGGCGGCGTAGGCGTCCGTCGTGGCGCCGCCCTCCGCGTCGATGGTCGTCAGCAGCAGGCCACGCGCGCTGTAGACGGTCTGCGTGATGCGGCCCAGCGCGTCCTCCGAAAAGGCCTGGTTGCCGTAGGTGTCGTAGCCCGCGTAGCTCGGCACGCCCAGGTCGTCGTAGCTCACGATCAGGCGCCGGTTGCCGTCGTAGACGTTGGTGCGCGTGCTCGTGCCGGCGCCGGTCGGCTCGGTGACGCGCATCAGCAGGCCGTTGGCCCAGGCATAGCTCGTCGTGTTGCCCAGCGCGTCGGCGCTGGTCAGCAGGTCGCCGGTGGTCGCGTCGTAGGTGCTGGTGCCCGTGATGCCCAGCGCGTTGGCCGTCTGCGTCACGTTGTGGAAGGTCGGGTCGTAGCGCGTGGCGTCGTAACTGCCGTCGGCGTAGCTCGTCTCCACCAGGTCGCCGTCGCCGCCGCCCAGCGTGTTGTCGTAGGCGCCGTAAGCGTAGGCGTAGAACGTCGGCTCGTCCAGCGCGTCGGTCATCTCCGCGACCTGCCCGGCCTGGTCGCGCGCGTACGTCGTCGTGCTCGTCCCGTCGGCCTCCACTTGCTGGAGCAGCCGGCCGCGCCCGTCCAGCAGATACTTCGTCTGGTGGCTCAGCGCGTCCGTCACGCTCGCCCAGGCCGTCCCGCTCGTCGCCGTCCCCAGTCCCTGCGCCGCTGCCGAACTGATGGCGTAGTAGGTGCCCAGCCCGAGGTTGACGTTGTTCAGCAGGCCCGTCATGTCGTAGCCGAAGGCGGCATCGAGAGGCGCCCACTGGTCGCGCGTCAGACGATGTTCTGTGTCGTAGGTGAAGGAGCGCGTGGTGCCGTCCACGTCGGCGATCTGCGTCAGGTTGCCGCCCGCCTGCGTCAGCGTCACGGTGCGGCTGCCCGGCTCGCTGATGCTGATGAGCAGGCCAGACGTGAGGTCGTAGTTCAGCGTGGTAAGGGCGGCGTCAGTGCTCCAGGCCGCCCCGCACTTGCTCATATCCCGCGTCACCGCGTGAACCGTGCGCGTTTTCTTGGTTTTCGAGTCCCCAAAATGAGATTGCTTCAGCGGTCCCGCTGCGCGAGTAGCGCCATGCGCTTCCGGCGGGAGTCCGTGCCACCAACCTCTGGTGTCATGTAGAAAGTGCCACAAGGCGCTACCACCTCGCTCCACCGGGGATCAGTCGTCAATGTCCTCGATGGGCTGGGGAAGCTTTGGCATCGTCCGCCGGAAGGCGTCCCAACCGGCCTGGGTCACCTTGCTATCATCCCAGCCAACCATGCGTAACCCCTTCGAGTTGCGCAAGTACTCTAGCCCGCGGTCGCTCACCTGCGACCTCTCGAACGAGACGTGTTCCAACTTCGTGAGCCCCGCAATGTGCCGCAGCCCCGCGTCGGAGACCGTCGTATCAAGGAGGAGCAATTCTCTCAGGTCTTTGAGCCGGCCGAGGTGGGCAAGCCCTCTGTCGGTGATCCGCGTCTCGTTGAGGACTAGGCTAGTCAGCTTCGTCAACTCCCCCACTTCCGCCAGGCCCCTGTCCGTGATGCGAGTCTTGGCGACGATCAGTTGTTGGAGGGAAGGGAGGCTGCGGAGGACGGCCATGCCGTCGTCGGTCACGTCGGTTTGCCTCAGCGATAGCTCTTTCAGGCGCGGGTGCCCTTTCAGTGCCCGCAGCCCCTTCGAGGTGACCCGCGCGTTGTCGAGGCTCAGCCCCTCAAGTTTGGGCAACTTTGCGACGATCGCCAGCCCCATGTCGGTGACCTGGCAGTCGATCAGGAGGAGGTGCTTCAACTCCAGAAGGTTGGCCAGGTGGGAGAGGCCTTTGTCGGTTATCTTGGTCTCGCTAATATCCAGGGTAGTCAGCCCGTTCACCTTGCCCACGTGAGCGAGCCCCTCGTCCGTGACGGCCGTGTTGGTCAAATTGAGCTTGTAAATGGTTGGGAGATGTTTGAGCAACTCGAGGTGGCGGTCCGCGACCTTGCAGTTCTTTAGGTCGATCATGTAGCTCTTGCCGAATGCCTTCTTCAACTCTTTCTGGAACGGGGCAGGCGCCTGATCCAGCCGCAGAACGATCCCGCCCAGCCCCCGCAGTTCTGCGACGGCACGCTCCTCGTCGGTCGGCGGGCGGTCGTTGAGGGACAAAGAGAAGAGCAGGAGGGGGAGGGCGGTCCCGACCACCAAGGACAGCCCGAGCAAACAGGCCCATTTCCGGGCGACCGCCGCCCGGGGGGACGGGGGCCGAACGGCCCAGGCGGGAGGGCAGGCACTCGCGGGGGTGATTTGGGTAAACATGCGTCACCATGAGTCCGTGAAAGCACAAATCGCACTACTCAAGCGGCATTCGGTGTGTCGTCCGTCCGCCCGGCCCAAGCGAGCGAGCGCGGCAGCGCGGATTACAGTTCTCTGCCCGCGAGTTAATTTTTCCTCTCAGGCTGCCCCCTGATAGCCCGGTAGACCGCGCCCCTCTCAAGGATCATCACCCGCCCCTTGGCCTCCCGCATTGCGAGGTAAGCCGCCCAACCGTGGTCCTGTAGCCACTTCCACCTTGGCATTTCCGGCCCATAGCTCATGCCCTTGTTGATGCCGTTCCACACTGGCTGCTTGCCCAGTTCGCGTGCCGCTGCCTGCAAGTCCTTGTTCGGGAGTACGATGAGCCCGGCGGTGGTGGCCATCTCCATTGCCACCTTGTACCGGGCGAACAGGGGCGTCACGACTACGCGTTGCTCCCGCTCGAACAGCATGAGGTTCCCTTGCTCGATCAACCTGAGGCCCAGGCCACCGGCGGTCTTGCTTCCCCTGTCAATCAGGGCGAACGCATCGCGTACTTTGTCGTCGATCTGGCCGGCCGCGTGCAGGGCCCGAATTGTTTTCATCCCCCCGTCGAGGTAAGCGAGATGGGTCCAATACAGGTCCGCGAAGATCGCATGGTTCACTACGAAAGCAGCCTTCACGCCGTCCTGCGCTACCCCTAACTGGCCCGCGACGCGTAGGGGCCCGGCCATCAAGCCTCGCCGCTCACCTGGAGCCTGGTCGCAGGCCCTTAGCGTCTCCAATGTGTTTGGCAGCACCCCGTCGTTCACGGCGACCGCGGCGAAGCCGGCCCAGATGAAGATGTCTGGGTTGGCTGTGTAGAGTTCGCCGTATGCTTTCGCGATATCTTTCATCATCTGGACGCGGTCGTTCACGAACGCCGCCCTGAGGGGAGGCGGGTCCCTCTTCCCCGCAGTAGCCCACCAGCCCCAGTCTGTCCATAGATCGACGAATGGCGGGACCTTGATCTTGGCATACGCCGCGCGCTCGTATTTGTTGAATTTGTAGTCGGCGCGGCGGAGGTGCGGCGCGGGCACGGACGCTTCCCCACTCGGGTCCGTCGCATTCGTCGGCGAGTTGCCCGCGTAGCGGTCGAGGTTGCCGTCCCCGCCCCCGAAGCCCGACGGGTCCGCCGTCGTCCACCGTCCGATGTTCGGGTCGTAGCCGAACCGCGCCCCCACCCAGTAGACCTGGACCGTCGGCTGCCACTGGTAGCCCGCGTACTTGAAGCGATCCCCGTTCGCCGGCGCGCTCTCGCTCGTCACCTTGCCGAACGCGTCGTAGCTTATCGCGTCGATCACCGTGCCCGTGTTGTCCATGAGCGCCCGCACCGAGCCGAGGTGGTCCGTCAGATACCACGCCACCGCGCCCGTCGCGCTGATCCGCGCGAACAGTTCGTTGGCGCCCTCGCCGTAGATGCGCCGCATCGTCAGGGCGTTGCTGCCGTCGAGGTCGGCCCACGTGTTCTTGCCGTCGAAGGCGAAGCGCTGCACCGCCGTCGCGTTCGTCGAGGCCACGTAGGTCGCTTCCTCCACGCGGTTGCCCAGCACGTCGTACTCCATCGTCACGCTCTCGATCAGCGCGCCCGCGCTCGTCCTGTGGACGGCCGAGGTGGTGCGGTTGAGCAGGTCGTAGCCGAACGCCCACGTCTCGCCCGTGCTGACGTTCGTCTTGAGCACGACGTTGCCTTCGGCGTCGGACTGGTAGTTCCACGTCCCGTCGCTCTGTAGCCGGTTGTCCAGGCCTGTGGAGTAACCCGGCATCGTCCGGTTGCCGTTGCCCG
>JBBSEZ010000642.1:0-4261 GCA_038239195.1 Gemmatales bacterium | reverse complement strand
CTGTAGGACGGCGCTCCCGAGCCGACGGGCCGGCGCGGGAGCGCCGTCCTACAGCAAACCACCGCCTCGCCGCCCCTCCAAGCAAAACGGGCCCCGCCGCAAGTGCTCGCTTGCGGCGGGGCCCTCTCTCGATTGGGCGCGCGACGATCGACTCAGCTCGAGGCGTCCTTGATCTTCTGCCCCGCCTCCTTGGTCTTCTCGCCCACCGTCTTGGCGGCGTCCTTCGCCTTGTCGCTCACCTTCTCCGTCGCGTCCTTCGCCTTCTCGGCCACGCTGTCAATGGTGCCCTTCACCTTGTCTTTCGCCTCGGCCATGGTTGGTCTCCTCATGTCGGGTTTCGGAATGCCTCTCTCGACGGGAAAAAGAGTTGCAAACAACGTGCCGAAGGCCCACCGATGTGGCCGCGACGCGAAGGCGCCGGGTCAGACCGGCGCCGGGCTCCGCTCCGCGAAGCCCCTCTGGTGCCAGTAGGGATAGGCCGGCGTCGTCGCACTCGCGGCGTCGAGCTTCGCCACCTGCTCCGCCGTCAAGTTCCAGCCCACCGCCCCGAGGTTCTGGCGCAACTGCTCCTCGTTGCGCGCCCCGACGATGACGTTCGCCACCGTCGGCCTCTGGAGCAGCCAGTTCAGCGCCACCTGCGGCACCGTCTTGCCCATCTCCTTGGCGACCTCGTCCAGCGCATCGACGACGCGGTACAAATGTTCCTCGCCGACCTGGGGCCCGATCTCGACCACCTTCTGGTTTTGGAGCCGACTGGTCTGCGGCAACGGCTGGCCGCGGCGGACCTTGCCCGTGAGCCGCCCCCAGCCGAGCGGGCTCCAGACGACCGCGCCGACCTTTTGGTCCAGGGCCAGCGGCATCAACTCCCACTCGTAGTCGCGGCCCACCAGCGAGTAATACGCCTGGTGGGCGACGTAGCGCGCCAGGCCATACTTCTCCGAAGTCGCCAGCGACTTCATGAGGTGCCAGCCGGAGAAGTTCGAGCAGCCGACGTAGAGCACCTTGCCCGCCCGCACCAGCCCGTCGAGGGTACTCAGCACTTCTTCCACCGGCGTCATCGCGTCGAAGCCGTGCAACTGGTAGAGGTCCACGTGGTCGGTGCCCAGCCGCCGCAGGCTCGCCTCGACCGCCCGGGTCAGGTGGAAGCGCGACGAGCCCACGTCGTTGGGGCCGGGGCCGGCGCGAAAGGTGCCCTTCGTCGAAAGGAGGACCTGGTCGCGGCGGCCCTTGATCGCCTTGCCCAGGATCTCCTCGGCCAGCCCGTTGGAGTAGACGTCGGCCGAGTCGAACATGGTGAGGCCGGCCTCGAGGCAGACGTCGATGAGCCGCGTGGCCTCCGCAACGTCGCTGCCGCCCCATGCCTTGAAGAACTCGTTGCCGCCGCCGAAGGTCCCGGTGCCCAGGCTCAGGACGGGCACCTTGAGCCCCGAACCGCCCAGTTGCCTTTGTTCCATGCCTGCTTCTCCTGGTGAGGTGATCGAGGTTGCGTCTCGCCTCGGCGCGCACGCAGAACATTGTAGGAGAGGTTTGCGTCGCAGGTTTGGCGCCGGTCCCCCACCTCCTCCTCGATCGGGGGCTGAGGCTGGTGCAACCCCGCTGGACGCGCCCGAGGAGGCAGGGGCACGAGATGAGCCCCCTCTTGCTCCCTCTCACCGAGCCCAGAAGCGAGTGGCCGAGCGCTGGGGCACTCGCGCCGGCCAGGCCCCTCACCGCCCCGGCGCGCGCTCCTCGTGGTTGCTCCGCTCCTCGCGTTCCCCCGTCCGGAAGCCCATGCTTCCCGGCACGATCGGCTCGCGCAGCGCCTGCACCTGGCACGCCGCCAGCAGCAGGTCGCCCTCCTCCACCGTTACCTCGCTCTCGCTCCCGGCACGCTCGATGGCCAACACCACCGAGCGCTTGACGATCTCCTTCAGCATCGCCGGGCTCATGTCGCGCGTGGCGTCGAGGACCTTGTCCAGGTCGCCCGCCAGGCGGACCCTGCGGGCAAACGCGGCGAGCAGCCGGCGCCGGCCGTCGCGGTCGGGCAACGGCACCTCGACGATCTGATCGACCCGCCCGGGCCGGTTGCGCACGGCACTTTCGAGCCGGTCGAGGGAGTTGGTGTTCATGACGAACAGCACCTGGTCGGTCGGCTCGCAGCCGTCGATCTGGTTCATCAGCTCGCCGAGCACCGTGGCCAGGCCGTTGGCGTCGCGCTGCTGGGCGATCAGGTCAATGTCCTCGAAAACGACCATCGCGGGCTGGAGATAGCGGGCCATCTGGCAGATGGCGCGGGGGTAGAGCAACCGCTCGCCGCTCACGAAGCAGACGGTGAAGTGGGGCAGCAGGCCGGCGAGGTAGAGGCTGATGGACGTCTTGCCCGTGCCCGGCGGGCCGTGCAGCAGGATGCCGCGCTTCAGTTCGATGCCCAGGCGCTCGAGCAGCGCGCCGTGGTTGCAGAAGCCGACGACGGAGCGCTCGATCAGGCGCTGGACCGCCTCGGGCAGAACGAGGTCGCTGGCTCGCACCTGCTTGATGGCGCGAAAGCCGATGGCCTGGACGAGGCCCCCGTGGATGGCCGGGTCGATCACCTTGCCGCGGTAGATGCTCAACCGCCGGCGCCGCGCCTCCAGCTCGGCGAAGAAGCGGTCGGCCGCGTCGCGCGAGCCACAGGCGACGCTGACCGAGACCCGCTGCACCTGGACGTGGTTGGTGTCCATGCCCTCCCAGTAGTCGCCGCCGCCCTGCACCGTGAGCAAGACGGCCAGCTTCTCGGGGCCGAACACGCTGGCCGAGGCGCCCTCCTCGGCCCGCAGCGCCGCCGTGCGGCGGGCCCGACCGGCGCCGGCGCTGGCCTTCATCTCGCACAGGTAGAGCCCGCTGGTGACAACGGAGCCCTCTTCCTCGACGTCCACCGCAACCCGCTGGTAGGTCGGCAAGCCGGGCCGGAACGCTCGCCCTCCCGGGGCCTTGAACGAGTCGAGCAGCTGGCGCGTCGTCCACCATTGAGTGGAGCCGACCTCGTGGTGCCGCTCGCAGCACTCCTCGAAGAAGCTGATCAGGGCGCGGTGCAGCGAGGCGAGGTCGTAGCCGGGGAACTGCTTCTCGTGCGTCTGCAACTTGTCCTCGTCGGGCCCGAAGAACCAGGCAAACCACTTGCCCAGCGTCCAGGGGGCGTCGGCGCCGGTGAGCTTGCGCCACAGCCGGCGAAAGAAGCGAGCAAGGGGGCCTGCCGATGCGTTCTCGGTCGTCATGGCACTCGACCTCAAGGGGGCAGGGGCGAGTGGGCCGAGTGGCCCGGGGCGGCGCCTACAAGACAGTTTGGGGCAGGAGAGGTTCGGAATCCAGCCCTCCAGGTGGAAACAGCCCAGCGGAGGGCCTTCGCCTGGCCGGCCTCCCCCTCGCACACGGATCGGGCCCTTCCTTTGGCCCCGATCTCCGTGCTCGCCCGCACGTACAACGAGAGACGATCCAGGGCCCGCCGGCCCGCGGCGGAGGAGGCGCCACGAACGCCGACCGGCTCACTGCGAACTTGCAGGTGGCCGCACGGGGGCGCGTGGGTGGCGAGGTGGTGCGGAGGAGAAGGGGTGGGGGTTGCTGGGTGGGCCTGATAGCGAGGGGGCAAGAGGTGGGCGCGCGGTCGGCGAATGGGGCGCGGCGGCGGGAGCTGGAGGACGGGGCCCCTGGAGACCGCGGGCGAATTGCCGCGCTGCCCAGGGGCCCACCCCGTCCCGCCCTCGCTCACGGGGGCTTGGGCCTCTCGCGGAGGTCCCAGAGCTGGATGGTCGCGTTGTTGACCGTCGCCAGCACCTTGCCGTCGGGCGACAGCGCCGCGCACCTGTGGTCGAGGAACTTCGCCCCGCGCGGCTGATCGACCGAGCCGCGCAGCCGGCCGCCGACAAACTCCCACCACACGATCGCCTCGCCCCGGCCCGTGCCGCTGACGACCAGCGTGCCGCCATCGGGCGTGAAATGCACCGAGCGGGGCCGCGTCAAGTCCATGGACAGATCGACCTTGGCCTCGCGGTCGCCCGTCGCCCGGTCCCAGACATTGAGGACGCCGTCCACGCCGACCGTGGCGACCTGCTTGCCGTCGGGCCGGAAGGACATGCCGAAGCCCCTCGCCTGTTGGGCGTCGAAGAGGTGGAGGAGCTTGCGCTTGCCCAGGTCCCAGATGCCCAGCTTCCCCTTCGCGCAGGAGGTCGCCAGCCACTTGCCGTCCCTGGACACCACCACGCGCTGCACGTCCTTCTGCCCGGACAGGACGGCGACCTCCTTGCCT
>JBBSEZ010000641.1:0-4281 GCA_038239195.1 Gemmatales bacterium | reverse complement strand
TTTCTCCTTTACGCGGCCCTCGCGCTCCCATACCCTATGCGCGGGCACCCCATCACTCCTGCCAGGAGATTGGCCATGAAGCAGTTCGCGGTGTTGTTCCTCTCGATTGGCCTCGTCGCCGCCGTTGCGGCGGCGCGCTTCGAGGACAAGAAGGACGACAAGAAGGACGAGAAAAAGGTCGAGAAGAAGGAGGAAAAGAAGCCTGCCGAGGTGAGCCAGGACCTCAAGAAGTTGGTGGGCACTTTCGCCGTCACCACCTTCGAGGAGAGCGGCAAGAAGTTCGGCGAGGATGACCTCAAGAAGATGAAGGTCACGCAGACCGGCGCGGCCTGGAAGTTCTGGTACGGCGAAGAGGTCACCGAGGGCGAGGACAAGGTCGATCCGAGCAAGAAGCCGATGGAGATCGACAGCACCTACACCAACGGCCTCAACAAGGGCAAGACGGTCAAGGGCATCTACGAGGTCGATGCCGAGACGGTCAAGTATTGCTGGGCCGCCCCCGGCAAGGACCGCCCCAAGGCCTTCGAGAGCAAGTCCGACTCCGGCCACACGCTCATGGTCCTCAAGCGCACCAAGGAAGAGGTGAAGAAGAAGGAAGAGAAGAAGAAGGACGAAGAGAAAAAGAAGGACGAGCCCAAGAAGGAAGAAAAGAAGAAGGACGAAGAGAAAAAGAAGGACGAGCCCAAGAAGGAAGAGAAGAAGGAAGAAAAGAAGAAGGACGAAGAGAAAAAGAAAGAGTGAGGCGCCTTGCCGGTGAACCGGCTGCACAAGCAGCCGGTTCGCTAGCCCACCTGAGAAACTGGCGAGCCCATGCCTTTCGTTCCGCCCTCCGAACCAAATTCCCCGAATTCCCCGCCTCGCCGCGCTCTTCCTCGCTTCCGTTGGCTCCGATATTGAGAGTGGTTTCGCCCGCCTCGACGCTCGCGAAGCGCTCGCCGCTTCCCTGCGTCGCGGGGCCCCTGACCCGGAGCCCGCTCATGCCCGCCTACCCTGCTTCCTTGCCGTTTCTGAGCCGCGAGCCCTCGCCGGGCGCCCGCCGCGCCCTGCACGTCGCCCAGAACTTGCGCGACCTCGCCAACCGCGACCCGCACGTGGCCGGGGCGGCCACCGCCCGCCTCGCCGAACTGGCCCCGACCGTCGCCGAGGTGCTGCCCCTCCTGCACGATCGCGACCCGTTCGTCCGCTCCGGGGCCGCCCGTCAAATGCGCAACGCCCTCGGCGACGAGGTGCCGGTCGCCCTCGACGCCCTGCTCTCCGCCATCGACGACGCCAACGATCACGTCGTCGAGGCGGCGCTCGGTTCGCTCGGCGTGCTGCGCGCCGAATCCGCCCGCGCCGACATTCGCGCGTGCCTCGACGACCCCAACCCGCGCGTCGCCCACGCCGCCGTCTTCGCCCTGGGCCGCATCGGTCCTCCCGAGGAAGGGCAACACCTCGTGCGCTTCCTCTCTTCCGACAAGCACCACCTCCAGGTGACCGCCCTGAACGCCCTGACGCAGATGCACTACGTCCCGGCCATCCCCGCCATCGTCCAGATGTTGCAGGAGTGCCACGGCGCGGCCCGCGTCACGCGCACCGACTTCGAGCTTCCCCGCCGCATCATCAGCGCCCTCGTCCAGCTCAAGGCGACCGAGGCCGTTCCCCTGCTCATCCGCCTGGCCCAGACCGAGGTGGGCGTGCGCGGCATGGCGGTGCAGGCCCTCATCGACCTGCGCGCCGAGGCCGCCGCCCCCGCTCTGCTGCCGTTGCTTTCCAAGCTCCACGACAGCCAGAACGAGGAGCGCCTCGTCCACGGGCTGATCTACCTGATGACCGCCGTCGATTATCGCTTCGCGCAGCCGGAGGTCCGCCGCTTCCTGCGCCACCGCCTGGGCGGGGTGCGCTGCTCCGCCCTCAAGGCCATCGCGCGCTGGCAAGACCTCGAAGCGGCCGAGCAAGTGCGTGCCCTTTGCCACCACGACTCCAGCGCGTTCGTGCGCCCCTGCGCCGTCGCCTGCCTGACCCGGCTGGTCGGCGAGGCCGCCCTTCCCGACCTCGAGGTGCTGGCCGACGACGCCAATACGTTGGTGCGCAACGCCGTCGCCGACGCGCTCGGCCGGCTCGCCCCGCTCCCGGACAAGGGGCTCGCCCTGTTGACGCGCCTCCTCGACGACGAGCCCGTGGCGCAGGCCGCCCGCGCCGCCCTCGCCCGCCACGACGTCGAAGCGCCTCCCCCCTCCCCAAGGCCGACGTCCTCGTCCCTCGTGCCCGCCGAGTTGCAAGGGCAGGCGCCCGCGGCCCGCGCGTTCCTGCGCCAGTGGCACAGCGCCCTGACGGGGCGCGAGGACGGCGCCGCGCTGCACCAGGCCCTGACCACCGCCCTGGAGGCGCTGGCGCCGGTGGAGGCGACGGCGGCGGCGTGAGATCCGTCAGGAGCGCGGGGGAAACAACGTCCCGAACGGTCGGCTCGCGCAAGCCTCCATTGTGCCACGGCTGTTTCAGCCGTGCTTTCTGGCTCGCCCGTTGACCGCGTAGTCGAAATACAGCTCCGTCTCCTTCATCCGTGGGAGGATCTCGTCCCGCAGCCCCGCGTTGGTCCCCGCGGGCCTGGCCGGCACCTTTTCGTCGAGGTACAGTCCCCGGCCCCGCGCCCCCTCCTGAAGCCGTCCCAGCAGGGCCGGCAAGGGCATGCCCACCCAGCGCTTCTTCACCGCCATCTCGCGATCGACCGGGAGGAGGGCCACCAAGTCCAGGCCCTCCATCTGGGCACTCGCCCAGTCGAGGAGGTGATTGTTCGACTACGGCGATAGCGGGCCACGAGCCCGGCCCGTCGCGATGCGCTCCTCTGAACGCCATTACGGGCTGTTTCGGCTTGCGGCGGACCACGCCCTCCCTCACAATAGCGGAAGAAGGAGGAGGGGGCGCGTGTGCGAGACGACCTCCCAACCGGGGACCACGTGAGGCACCTCATCCTCCTCAACGGATAGTACGTGTAGCAGATAGGCCCACCGTCTCGTTCCTTCGTGAGGCACGTTCGGCCCTGGCCCGGCCGCCTCCCTGGTCCCGATTCGCGCAGAGGCGCAGTTCGCAATCCGACAAAACTCGCAGGGGCCCTGGGCCCAACGGCCGGGCGCTCCGGGGGATTGATGTTCCGCTTCCCTCGCCCACGCGCCCAGGAGGTATCTCTCCCATGACCTCTCGCCTCATCGCCAGCGCTGCTCTCGCCGCCCTCTTGCTGGGCGGCAGCGCGCAGGCCGAGCCCCCGCTGAAGTCCGGCCCCCCGGTCGGGGCGGAGAACAATCGCGGAGGGCTCCGCCCGACGTTCGTGGCCGGGGCAGGCGCCAGCCAGCGCCTCTGCCCCGTCTGAAACACCAAGTTTGACCTGGCCGCTCTGATCTTCGTTCGCGAGACGAGCGGCCCCTTGACCGGTCTGGTCAAGAAGATCGACACGCGACTCGGCGCGGTGGCCAGCAAGACGGCCAGGCCCCCAGGCGCCTTCGTCATCTTCGTCAGCAACTCCGACGGCCTGGACAAGCGGCTCCGCGGCATGGCCGACAAGGAAGCCCTGAAGCGCGTCTCCCTCTGCATTGGCGCCCCGCCGGCGGACTACGCGGTCGCGGGGGACGCCGACGTGACGGTGGTGATTTACCGCGTCGGCCGGCGTCGCCAGGAAAAAGTGACGGCCAACTTCGCCCTCCGGAAGGGCGAACTGAACGACGCCAAGGCCGACGCCATTGTCAAGGCGCTGGGCGAGGCGTTGCCTAAATGACCGGCTCTGGGGGCAGAGAAGGGTTGTTCGAGTTTGTTTTCGCCAGCACCAAATCCCACGCACCTCTACGAAACGCACCTGCCGGTTCGGAACACGGAAGCCTCCCCGCGCTTCTACCTCGACGTGGTAGGGTTGGAGCTTGCTTACCGCGATCCGACGCGCGACGTCGTCTTCCTTTGGGTCGGCCCGGCCAAGCAGTCGATGCTTGGCCTCTGGGGGCCGGGCAGCGCCTATGGCCACCCTCACAAGTGTCATTTCGCGATCGCGGTCTCTTTGCCGGAGCTCCTGGCCGTTGGCGGGCGGCTCAACGGTCTGGGGGTTGCCACGCGCAACTTCTTCCTCGAGGAGACGACCGAGCCCTCCGTCATCGGCTGGATGCCGTCGGCCCAGTTCTAGTACATGACCGGCCGAATCCATCAACCACAGGTGAGCGATGTTGCCCAGCCTTCCAAATCTGCGACCGTCCCGGATTCTAGACCTTCAGCACCTGGCCGGTGAACGTCCAGCGGAAGGGCTTGGCCAATACTTCGTTG
>JBBSEZ010000640.1:0-4336 GCA_038239195.1 Gemmatales bacterium | reverse complement strand
CACTGTCCCCGTACTGGCCCTTTCTGCCACCGAGCTGCTCCATGATCCGACAACTGGCCCAATGCCCCTACTGCAACTCCTGCGAGATCGGCCTGAACGACCACCCCGACCTCGTCTTCAACCCCGAAAGCGATCGGCAAGCTCCTTGCCCGCACCTGGCCTGGGTGGATGGGCGTTACTCGCAGTGGGACCGCACGCCCCACGGGAGCCGGGTGATCGGCTCGACCGAGTTGCGCTGGGCCCCGGACGAAGCGGGGCCCGAAGAGCGCACCCAGCAGCTCCTGCCTTACCTGCACGAACTGCTCGAAGTGGGCCCCCCGTGGCCCTACGCCCCGGCCGAGCCCTTTGTCCTCCGGCGCCTCAACGCCGAGGAGCAGGCCACCGGGCCGGACGGCAAGACCTACATGTTGTGGGACGTGGACGGCGGGGCCGTTTTTGCCGCGAGCCCCGCCGCGTTCTGGGGGGCCTTTCCCGCTTGCCAGGAGCGCCAGCGCGCGGCCCTCGAGGTCGAGGAGGAGGGGGCCTGACGGAAGGCGGCCCTCACAGGACGAGCTCGACCTCTGCTACCGTGTCGTCCTCTCCCTTGCGCCGCCGGAAGCCGAGCTTTTCAAAGGCCCGCTCCTGTCGAAACGGGCTCGGCTCTGGAGAGGCCCTCCCGGTCGAGCGATTCTTCCAAGACCTCGGCGGCCACCGCTTTGAGGCGCTCGGCGACCTCGCTCGGCCAGGACCGGCGCGCCCCGACGATCAGTCGAGTAACGGGCATCGCTTGTGCCGCCTTCGGTCCCTGTCCGCTTCGCCATCCCAGACGCGAAGGACGCGGTCGCTGCCGGCCGAGACCAGTCGCGTTCCGTCGGGGCTGAAGGCGACCGCGTAGACGAGAGAAGCATGACCATTGAGGGTGAGCAATTCCTGCCCGCTGACCGTGTCCCATACCTTCACGGTGTGGTCCGCGCCGGCGGAGGCCAGCCGCTTGCCATCGGGGCTGAAAGCCACGCCGAGGACGGGATCGCTGTGCCCCGCCAGCGTCTGGAGCAACCGCCCGCTCGCCGGTTCCCACAGCCGCACCGTGCGATCGGCGCCGGCGGAGGCCAGCAACTTGCCGTCGGGGCTGAAGGCCACGCCCCACACCTCGCCCGCGTGCCTGCGGCACTTCCGCTGCTGCTTGCCGCGCTCCACGTCCCAGAAGCGCACCGTCCCGTCCCGGCTCGCCGACGCCACCGCCCGACCGTCGGAACTGAAGTCGATCCTCACGATGGAGTTGGTGTGCCCAATCAGGGCGCGATGCTCCTGCGAAGGTTGCGTGGGGGCCCAGAACTTCGCCGTCCCGTCGTCGCTGGCCGAGATCAGCCATTCGCCGGAGGGGCTGAAGGCCACGTCCAGGACACAGTCGCCATGCCCGCGAAACACCTGGAGCGCCCGACCGGTTTCGGCATCCCAGAGGCGAACCGTCCCGTCGAGAAGGGCAGCGGCGAGCCAGCGCCCGTCCGGGCTGAAACGCACGCGCCGGGCCCAGGCCGTCGGGCCCGTCAGTACGGTGCGCTCGCGGCCGGTCTGCACGTCCCAGAGGCGGATGGTGGAGTCCTCACTGGAGCTGGCCAACGTTTTCCCATCGGGGTGGAAGGCCAGCCCGCTGACTTGACGAGTGTGACCGCGCAGAGAGCGCAGCAGCCGGCCGTCGGCCGCGTTCCAGAGCCGGACCAGGCCCGCCCGGTCGGAGGAGGCCAGTAAACGGCCGTTCGGGCTGAAGGCGAGACCTAGTACCGCGGCTCGGTGCCGGCCGAGAACTCGCAACGCCTTGCCCGTGACGGCGTCCCACAGTCGAATCGTGCCATCTTCGCCACCCGAGGCAAGGGCCCCCTGCGGGCTGAAGGCCACGGCGCGGTTGATCGCGTTGTGACCTCGGAGCTCGTGGAGCTGAAGCCCTCTGGCCACGTCCCAGATGCGCGTGCCCCAATCGAAGCCGGCGGACGCCAGTCGCTTGCTGTCGGGGCTGAAAGCCAGGTTCTCCCCCTGGTAGGAGTGTCCCCGCAGCAGGCGGGTGGTTTGGCCGCGGACGTCGAACAGCGCCACGGTCTTGCCGTAGCCGGCAGTGGCGAGCCAGCGGCCATCGGGGCTGACGGCCACGGCGCTCAACTGCCCCACGCCCGCGTCCCAGGTCCACTCGTCGGCGCGGCACAGGCCGCTCAGGTACGACCACTCCCACCCGCGGAGGTCAGCCCTGGCCGTCGCCCCGCTGTGCATCGGCTGCTGCACCTGCCGGACGTGTGCCTCGCCCCACTCTCGGTGGGCCAGTTGCACCTGGGCCGCGTACAGGGTGCGCCGCTCCGCCGCCTGCGCTGCCAGGGCACGATCGCGTTCCGTCAGCGCCAACCGCTCGTGGCGGCGGGCCTCGGCCCGTTCCGCCTCGGACTATAGTGGGCCCCGAAAACTGGACCAGCTGATAAGCTACTCGGGTGGCCCGGGAAAGGGGGAACGATGGCAGGCAAGCGGAAGACTCACACGGCGGCGTTCAAGGCCCAGGTCGCCCTCGCGGCGCACAAGGGGGACAGGACCGCCAACGAGCTGGCGGGGCACTACAGCGTCCACCCCACCTTGATCCACTCCTGGAAGAAGCAACTCCTCGCGGGCGCCGAGGACGTCTTCGCCTCCGGCGCCAAGGCCGACGCCGCCGACGCCGAGGCGCGCCAGGCCGAGCTGTTCGAGCAGATCGGCCGCCTCAAAGATGGAGCTGGAGTGGCTCAAAAAAAAGTGGCCCTCTGACGGCGGAGGAGTTGCGCCCGCTGATCGAGGCGGGCCACGCGCAGGTGAGCATCCGCCGGCAGTGCGAGTTGCTGGGCCTGGCCCGGTCCAGCTTCTACTTCGAGCCGGCGCCCGAGACGGCGGAGAACCTGGCCTTGATGCGGCTGATCGACCAGGAGCAGCCGGCGCACCCCTTCTACGGGAGCAGGCGGATGGTGGCGTGGCTGAGGTCCCAGGGCCGGGAGGTCAACCGCAAGCGGGTGCGGCGGCTGATGGGGGTGATGGGGCTGGAGGCCATCTACCCCAAGCCGAGGCTGAGCGTGCCCGGCCAGGGCCACAAGGTCTTCCCTTACCTGCTGCGGGACGTGAAGATCGAGCGGGTGGACCAGGTCTGGAGCACGGACGTCACCTACGTGCCGATGCCGGCGGGCTTCATGTACTTGGCCGCGGTGATCGACTGGTACAGCCGGTACGTGATCGCCTGGCGGCTGTCCAACACGCTGGACGGCTCGTTCTGCCTGGGGATGCTGGACGAGGCGCTGGGCACGGGCAGGCCGGAGGTGTTCAACACCGACCAGGGGGCGCAGTTCACGGCCGAGGCCTGGACGGGCCGGCTGGCCTCGTCGGGGGTGGCGGTGAGCATGGACGGGAAGGGTCGCTGCCTGGACAACGTGTTCGTGGAGAGGCTGTGGCGGACGGTCAAGTACGAGGAAATCTACCTGCGCTGCTACGAGAGGGTGCCGGAACTGACAAAGGGGCTGGGGAGGTACTTCCCCTTCTACAACGAGGAGAGGCCGCACCAGTCCCTGGACTACCGCACCCGGGGCAGATCTACCGGGAGGGGTTGGCGAGCAAGAGCGGCATTCTTCCCCGCCCCGCGACCTCTCAACCCCCTGGGAAGGGGTCGCGGGGCGGGAAAGAATGCCTGAGAGCGGGCCCGGCGAGGGAGCGAAAGTGTAGCGAAGGATTGCCCTTTTTTGGTCTAGACAATGGGGTCCACCATAGTCTCCTTCGTGGAAATTGATGAGGAGGAACTTCAGTTTCCCGGCGAGCATTGGACCGGCCCATACCTTCGCCGCTTCCGACTTGACCGTCGCCTGCCACGCCTTGAGGTTTTTCTTGTCGCTCGTCTGGTACGAGACAGGAGGGCCAGGGATGACGAACTCCAGGAGCTCCATCCACCCAGCCCCCTGTTCTCGGCCTTCGTCGCGCCGACCCGGCGGCGCCCGCAATCCCGCTCCCTACTCACGACGGGCAGATGTTTCGGGTGATTATGTCGCGCAGCGAGGTGGTCAAGAAGGCTTCTGTCCTGAGCGGGTGGTTCCCCAGCCGTGAAGATGAGGCACCGCTCGCAGCGAGCCGCCCGCTTCACCTGTCCCGATTTTGCTCTCCTCGGGAGGTGTGGAGCAGATCGGTTGAGGTGGGGCCCGAGCTTGTTTGGGGGGGCCGCGCGCCGCCAGCCGGCCCGTCTGTGTTGCGCAAGAAAGGGCCAAGGTTGGTCCGAGAAGCCCCTCGCCAGTCCTCCCGGCTGGAATCGAACCAGCGCCCGGCCGCTTATAAGACGGCCGCTCTTACCACTGAGCTACGGGAGGAGGGT
>JBBSEZ010000639.1:0-4338 GCA_038239195.1 Gemmatales bacterium | reverse complement strand
TCTGGCACAAGCAGAGCGCCGAAGCCATGCTCATGCTTCGCTCGTTCGCCAAGGCTGGCAGATTGCAACACCTTCACTCCCTGGCTTTTGCGGCACCAATCGTTGGTGCCCCTGTGGCCGACAAACCCTGAATGCGCCCGCGAGAGGTGGGCCGCAACCGCACAGCCGACGCGCCGCAGCCGCACAGGGCCCCGGGCTTCCCACGCGCGGGTGCCGCGCGTAGGATGACCTTGTTCGGCGGCTCGCGACGGGCCGACTGGCATAGCCGTGAGAGCTCATGGGGCCCGCGTTCGCGGCCCGTGAGCTCTGTTCGTTCCGGCGGCGAAGGGAAGGCCCCGCCATGAGCCCCGACGATGCATTCCGCCGCTACCAGGAGCTCCAGGCCTACGTCGGCTGGACCGACGAGGCCGCGCGGCAGGTCGCCGCCGTCGCCGACTTGCTCGATCCGCACCTGCCCGCCCTGGTCGAGGACTTCTACGCGGAGATCGACCGCCACCCCGGCGCCCGCAAGGTCATCACCGGTGGGCCCGCCCAGATCGAGCGCCTCAAGGGGACGCTCGTCGGCTGGCTGCGCGAGCTTCTCGGCGGGCGCTACGACCGCGACTACGTCGCCCGGCGCTGGCGGGTCGGCTGGCGCCACGTCGAGATTGGCCTCGATCAGGTCTACACCAACGTCGCCCTGTCCCGGCTGCGCACCGGCCTCGTGCTCGCGCTGCAAGAGCGCTGGGCCGGCGATCCGCAGTTGCTCCAGGCCATCGCCCGCGCGCTCAACCAGTTGCTCGACCTCGACCTCGCCCTCATCGAGGACGCCTACCAGACGGAGTACGCCGCCCGGCTCCAGCGCGGCGAGCGCCTCGCGGCCATCGGGCAGGTCGCCGGCGGCGTGGCCCACGAACTGCGTAACCCGCTCAACGTCGTCAAGACCTCGGTCTACTACCTCCTCAACGCCCGCAACCCGACCGAGGAAAAGAAGGCCGAGCACCTTCGCCGCATCGAGCGGCACGTGGCCCTGGCCGATGGCGTCATCACCACCCTGTCCAACTTCGCCAAGATGCCCGTCCCCAGCCTCCTCCCATTCTCGCTCGGCGCGTGCCTTCGCGAGGTGCTGGAAACCAACCCGGTCCCCGAAAACTGCCAGATCTGTATCGACTGCCCGGAGGGGCTGCCGCCGGCCCGGGGAGACGTCGATCAACTCCGCATCGTCCTGGGCAACCTGGTCCGCAACGCCCGCGAGGCGATGTCGGGCGGGGGCCGGCTGTCCCTGACGGCGCGCCGGGCCGGCGACCGCGTCGAGGTGGACGTCGGCGATACGGGCGTCGGCATCGCCAGGGAAGGCCTGGCCCGGATCATGGAGCCGCTCTACTCCACCAAGGCGCGCGGGCTGGGGCTGGGGCTTGCCCTCGCCCGCTCCATCCTCGAGAAGAACCTCGGCAGCCTGCGCGTGACCAGCGAGCCCGGTCGCGGCAGCACGTTCACGGTGTCGTTGCCGGCCGCCTTGACCGAGGAGGGAGCATGACGCGCCACCCCTCGATCCTGGTGGTCGATGACGAGGTCGATGCCTGCCGCAACCTCTCCGACATCCTCACCGACCTCGGCTACCACGTGGACGTTGCCCACGACGGCAACACCGCCCTCGAACGGGTGCGCGAGCGGCCCTACGACGTGGCCCTGCTCGACCTGAAGATGCCGGGCATGGACGGGCTGACGCTCTACCGCGAGTTGCGCAAGCTGCGCGCCGAGACCGTCGCCATCGTCGTCAGCGCCTTCGCCAGCAAGGAAACGACCTCGGAGGCGCTGGCCGCGGGCGCCTGGCAGGTGCTGCCCAAGCCGGTCGATTTCCCCCCGCTGCTGAAGCTGATGGCCGAGGCCCTCGACCAGCCGTTGGTGCTCGTGGTCGATGACGACCCCGCCCTGTGCGCCAACCTCTGGGACCTGCTCCGCGAGCGCGGCTACCGCGTGGCCCTCGCCCACGACGAGAAGGCCGCCGCCGAGCACCTTCGAGACCGGGCCTTCCGCGTCGTGCTCATCGACGTGAAGCTGCCGGACGGCGATGGCGGGGCCGTCTTCCGCCAGGTGCGGCTCAGCAGCCCCCGGGCGCGCACCGTGGTCATCACGGGCTGTCTCCCGGACACGGAGCCGGTCGTGCGGCAGGTGCTGGCCGAAGGGGCCGACGCGGTCTGCTACAAGCCGTTCGACGTCCCGCGCCTTCTCGCCACCCTCGGGCGCCTGACGGCGGGCCCCGATGAGGAGGTGACGACGTGAGCGGCCTCTGCGTCCTGGTGGTGGACGACGACCCCGACACGCGGGCCAACCTGCGCGACGTGCTCGAGATGGACGAGCACGTGGTCGAGACGGCCGGCACGGTCGCCGAGGTGCTGGCCCGCGACGATTGGTCGCGCTACGCCGCCATCCTCCTCGACCGCAAGTTGCCCGACGGCAGCGCCGAGGAGTTGCTGCCCCTGCTCCGGCAGTCAGCCCCCGGCGCCGCCGTGCTCATCGTCACCGGCTACGCCGACTTGCAGGGGGCGATCGCGGCCCTGCGGCAGGGGGCGACCGACTACATCCTCAAGCCGATCGACCCCGACGCCCTACGCGCCAGCCTGCTGCGCGTGGCCGACCGCCGGCGGCTCGCCCTCGAGAAGGACCGCAGCGAGGCGGCCTTCCGCACGCTGGTCGAGGCGGCCCCGTGTACGATCGTCATCCTGCGCCCCGACGGCCGCCTGGCCTACTTCAGCCGCTTCGCCGAGGAGCTGACCGGCTACGCCGCCGGCGAGGTTTTGGGCCAGGACTTCTTCGCGACCTTCCTGCCCGAGGCGGAGCGCCCGTCGGCGGTCGAGAACCTGCGGCACGTCCTGGCGGGCGCCCCCGTGCGCGAGGTCGAGCGGCCCGTGCGCTGCAAGGACGGCTCGCTGCGCTGGGCGCTGTGGAACGCCCGGCTGCTGCCCGCCTACGAGGGCGGCCCGGCCGTGCTGGCCGTTGGCCAGGACGTGACCGCCCTGAAGCGCGCCCAGGAGGCCGCCCTCCAGGCGGAGCGCCTGGCCGCCATCGGCGAGATGATGACCGGGCTGGCCCACGAGAGCGGCAACGCCCTGGCGCGCAGCCAGGCCTGCCTGGAGATGCTGGCCCTGGAAGTGCCGGACCGCCCCGAGGCCCTGGAGCTCGTTGGCCGCATCCAAAAGGCCCAGGACCACCTCCAGCAACTCTACGACGAGGTGCGCAACTACGCCGCCCCGCTGACGCTCGAGCGCGAGGCGTGTGCCCTGGAAGGCGCCTGGCGCCAGGCCTGGGCCAACCTGGGCAGGCAGCGCCAGGGCCGGCAGGCCTCCCTGCGCGAGGAGCCAGGCCCCGGCGTCCGCTGCCTGATCGACCCATTTCGGCTGGAGCAGGTCTTCCGCAACGTGCTCGAAAACGCGCTGGCCGCCTGCCACGATCCGGTCGAGATCGCGGTATCCTGCTCCCTGGCTTTGGAGGGAGAGGAGGCGGTGCGCGTGGCGGTGCGCGACAACGGCCCCGGCCTGAGTGCCGAGCAGCGGCGGCGGATCTTCGAGCCGTTCTACACGACCAAGACGAAGGGCACCGGGCTGGGCATGGCAATTGCAAAGCGCATCGTCGAGGCCCACGGCGGACAGATCGCTGTCGGGCCCGCCCCGTCATCCACCTCCGCAGGCGCGGAAGGGGCCGAGATCGTCATCACCTTGCCGCGGGCCAACCCATGAGCCAGCCGCTCCGCATCGCCGTCGCCGACGACGAGCCCGACATGCGCGATTACTTCGCCAAGATCCTGCCCCGGCTGGGCCACCGGGTGGTAGTCGTCGCCGCCAACGGCGAGGAGCTCGTCGCCCAGTGCCGGGCCACCTCCCCCGATCTGGTGATTACCGACGTCAAAATGCCTGACGTGGATGGCATCGACGCGGCGATACGCATCTACCGGGACAGGCCGGTCCCGGTAATCCTGGTGTCGGCCTACCACGACGCCGACCTGATCCAGCGGGCCGAGGCCGATCACGTCATGGGCTACCTCGTCAAGCCGATCAAGCAGGCCGACCTGGGGCCGGCCATCGCCATCGCCGTGCGGCGCTTCGCGCAGTTCGAGCAGCTCCGCCGGGAGGCAGCCGACCTCAGGCAGGCGCTGGAGGACCGCAAGGTGATCGAGCGGGCCAAGGGGATCTTGATGAAGCGGGCGTCGCTGGACGAGCCGGCGGCCTTCCGCCGGCTCCAGAAGACGGCGAGCGAGAGGAACTTCAAGCTGGCCGAGGCGGCCCGGATCATCGTCACGGCCGAGGAGGCCTTCCGGGAGGGCTGAGCGGTTGGGAACGAATCGAGGCGAGCGGCGCGGCG
>JBBSEZ010000638.1:0-4344 GCA_038239195.1 Gemmatales bacterium | reverse complement strand
CCAGCTTCCACGGGGGTCGGCCGGGGTCGCCCGGGGGCCCCCAGGCCCCTGGTGGTTCTCGCACCCGCCCACCCCCCCCCCCCCCCCCCCCCCGCGCCGGGGGGCCCCCCCACACCCCGCCCCACCCTACGTGCTCCGCAGCCTCAGCTTTTCCGCTTGCGCCGGTCTTGCCAGGAGAGCACGGCCAGGCCCGCGAGCACGAAGACGGCCGCGTGCAACACCACGACGGGGTACGACTTCCAGACGGCCAGGCGCTCGACACCGGTGTTGGCGAGCACGCTGTCGGGCAGCAGCGCCACGAGGCCCCGGTTGCCCCAGTAGCAGGTGATGAGCCCCTGCGCCAGCCGGAGCGACACGCCCTCGAGCGTGGAGATGACGCCCGCCAGGATGATCTGCGGGATCAGCGCGATCGGGATCAGGCTGACCGCCACGTCCGACGAACTGGCGAAGCACGACGCGGCCAGGCCGAGGGCCACGCCCGCGATGCCCATCGTCGCCAGGAACACGAGCGCCCCGCCCATGTTGCCGGATGGGCGACACCAGACTTCCACGATCGCCCACGTGCTGGCCACTTGCAGGACCGTCAGCAGCGACAGCAGGACGAACTTGGAGGCGTAGTAGCTGCTGATGTTCAGGTTGAAGTCGCGCTCGCGCGCATACACGACGCGCTCCTTGACGACCTCCTTGGCTGCGTTGTTGCAGCCGAACCAGAAACAGGAGATCTCCATCAGGAACAGCAGCATGAGCGAGCGGCGGGCGTGCTCGACCGGGTTTTCCTGGTCCTTGAGGTTGCCGAACACGAGCACCAACAGGACTGCGACCAGGATCGCCTGGCCCATCATCACCACCAGCGCCCGCCGATCGGCGAGCGTGATGTCCAGGTATCGCCGCGTCAGCAGCACGGCCTGGCGCGTCGCGTCGCGCGCCTTCTGCGCCAGGCGGCGAGGTGTTTCCTCGGCCGGGGCCGTGTCCGCCTCGATTTCGGGCGGCAGGCGCGAGGCGACGTACTGTTCGTGATAGGTGGTGCGGAGAAAGCCCTCCTGCCACTCCAGCGCCGGGCGCTCGGACAGCTTTTCGTAAACGTCGCCGCGGCGGGCGATGCCGAAGTAGGTAAGCGCCTCGGCCGGCTTGCCCACGAAGGCGAGCTTCCCGCCGTTGGCGAGAATGACGACGAGGTGACAGTTCTGCTCGACGTTGGCCAGGCTGTGCGTGACGCACACGACCGTCTTGCCGGCCCGGGCGAGGGAGTTGAACAGCGCCATCATCTCGCGGTCGGTCTGCTCGTCCAGCCCGGAGGTCACCTCGTCGAGAAAGAGCAGGGTCGGCTTGCTGAGGAGCTCGTTGGCCAGGCTGGTGCGCTTGATCTGCCCCCCGCTCAGGCTGGCGATGGGCGTGCCGCGCTGGGCGGTCAGTCCGACCGTGGTCAGCATCTGGTCGATGTAGTCCTGGATCTCGGCCTCGCGCGTGTCGGGCGGCAGGCGCAGCTTGGCGGTGTACCAGATGGCCCGTTCGACGGTCAGGCAGTCGTGCAGCACGTCCTTCTGGGCGACGACAACGAGGTCGCGCTTGAGCGACTCGAAATTGGCGTACAGTTCCTTGCCGTTGAGTAGCACGGAGCCCCGGGCGGGCCCCCGGCCGCTCAGCGCCGAGAGCAGCGTCGATTTGCCCGCGCCGCTCGGCCCGAGGAGGCAGACGAACTCGTGAGGCCGGATCACCAGGGATACGTCGTCGAGGAGCGAGCGTGGCTTGCCGGTGGCCCGGTCGGAGACGACGCGCGTGAGCCGGCGGCCGATCAACTCGACGTTGTTCTCGCGCGACTGCGGCACCAGGGCGTCGCCGGTGAAGACCAGAGAGTAGGGCCCGACGTCGATGCGGTCGCCGGGCCGAACCTGCACGGGAGCGCGGACGCGCTGGCCGTTGACGAAGGTGCCGTTGGCGCTGCGCAGGTCGGAGACGATGGCCGTGTTGCCCTGCCGGGCAAGCTGCGCGTGCATTCGCGAGACGTGCGGGTGCTGAAGCACGACGTCCACCCGGCCGGTCTCCCGCCCAATGACCACGGTCCCGGCGAGGGGGATGGTGTCGGGGATCGGCGGCAGTTCCTCCTCGGACGGCGTGCCGGCCAGCACGGTGGCGCCGGGCGCGCTCCCGCCAACGAGAGGGGGCGCGACGGCGGCCCGGACGGTGGGCGCCGTGGCCGCGGGCCAGGAAGGCGCCGGAGGAGGCGGCGCCGCGGGCTGGGCCGGGGCCGGTGGGGCCGGGGCGCGGGGCACGGGCGCCGGCGCTCGCAGCGCAGGCGTCGGCGGCATCGGGACGGCCGAGGGCGGGAGGGGCGGACGAACCGCGGGAGGGGCCGGCGCGAAGGCGGGGTCGGCCCGTTCGAGGTAGCGGAAGGCGCTGTTCCCCGCGCGCAATTCGGCGCCGTGCAGGAGAGGCGTGCGCCGGAGGAGGACCTGGCCGTTGAGGTAGGTCGGGTGGTTGCGCGACAGCGCCTCGACGTGGTAGCGGTGGGCCTCGAGGAGGAGGCGGAAGTGGTAACGGGCACAGCGGTCGTCGGTGAGGGGCAGGCCGGCATCAGGCGCACAGCCCACGGTGAACAGGCCGGCGCCGCCGACGGGGGACAACGACCGGGTCGTGCAGTCGTACAGGGCGGGGAAGTCGCTCATGGCGGCGTCGGTTTGAGGTGGCGCGAGCGCGGGAAGACCTGCCGCTCAGTCTACGCGGGCAGGAAGCGCCCCGCCAGCGTTTTTCCACCCGCGAGAGGCCCGGGTCGTGGGACAGGTCGGGAGGCCTGCCCCACGGCCGGCGGGCGTCGCAGCCGTCACTTTTTGCGCCGTGCCGCCACGACGCGAACTTCCTGGACCAGTCCCCCGTCGCGCGTCATCTCCACTTCCACCTGGTCCCCCTCCCGCATGTCGCCGATCTTCCATTCGGCCCCGGCCAGCCCGACAATGCGGGCCCTGCTGATCTTGAACGTCCGGTCCTTGTCCTTGGCGCCCTCCTTGGAAGTCAGCACGAGCACCCCTTCGATCCCGCGGAGGTCTTTGATGACGCCCTTGAACACCTGGCCCTTCTTCTCGGGCGGCGCGCCGGCGCTCGGCGCCGCGAGCGCGGCCAGCACCAGCAGGACGGCGACAGCGATTCGCAACATGGCCCTTTTCTCCCCGTTCAGGAAGCAGGCCCCCGGGGCGCCCCTGGCCCCGCGGCACGTGTCTGTCATTTGTGCAAATGCCACACCAACGAATGGGGATAGGAAAAATCGGCGGACGGGGGCCCGGTTCAGCGCCCGTCGGGCCCGGCTCAACGCCCCCCAGGCCCAAGTCGTTCCGCCCGCAAGCGGGCCATCTCGCGCTCCATCTCGGCGAAGCGCTGAGCGAGGTCGGCGGCGCGGCGGTCCGCTTCCTCAGCCCGACGAGCCTCCTTTTCGGCCCGGAGGTCCGATTCTTTGGCGCGGCGGTCTGATTCCTCCGCCTGGCGCAGCGCCCGCGCCGTTTCCATGCGCGACTTGTCGAGTTCTTGCTGGAGGGCGCCAGGCAACAGGAGCAACTCGCCCTTCCACCAGAAGCGCACCCACTCGTCCAGGATCGCCACCTCGATCTCCTCGTCCGAGAGGGCGTACCGCCCGCGGGCGTTCGGCTTGACCGAGGCGTACCGGGCCTTCCCGCGACGGAAGAGCAACAGTTCCTGCTCGTCGGGGTGGAACAGGAGGTAGTAAGGGACCTTGAGCTCGCGCTCGTACTTCAGGAAGTTCTCGTCGTAGTCCTTGCGCTTGCTGTCCTTCGAGACGTACTCGAGCGCCCAGTGCGGCCCCACGGGCTGGAGGGGCAGGTTGAAACTGCCCCTCACCTTGATGGGCTCGGGGTGGAGGACCACCATGTTGTCCGGCACCACCTGGCGGATTGTCGGCGGCTTGCCAAAGGGGTACTGGACGAGCATTTCGTTGAACACCTGGAAGTCCGGTCGGCCGGCCTCGACGATGGCAAGGCTTGCCAGGGTGATCTTCCGCTGCTGTGCCTGGGGCTTCGCTTCCATGAAGTGCTCCGGCGGCAAACTGCGCAAGTACGCCCCCGCAGCCTCCTCGTACTCGAGTCGCAGCAAGATGCTGGGCTTCGTCGTCTTCATTGGCGCGCTCCTCGTTCAGGACCGGAGCGCAGTGTACCGTCGAGGTGCCGCCCCGAGGAAGAGCAACCCAGCGCGCACAACGAGGCCGGGCGCACGACTGGGTTCGCACGGGAAAGGAGGAGATGGTATGCTGTGGGGGGAAAGGCAAAACCGAGCCGTAGCGTAAAGCGTGAAAGGGGCCAGGGATGGCTACTACCGGACAAAGCACTCCAGAGGTCGCTGTTG
>JBBSEZ010000637.1:0-4402 GCA_038239195.1 Gemmatales bacterium | reverse complement strand
CGCCAGATAGCCGCCATTGGCGGCGCCGCCAGCGACGAGGACCTTGCCGTTGCCGAGCAGTGTTGCCGTCGCCCCCTCGCGCGCGGTGCTCATGGCGGGGGCGGCGGACCAGGTGTTGCTCGCCGGGTCGTACAGCTCCGCGCTCGCCAGGACCACGCCGCCCCCGCTTCCGCCGCCACTGACGAGGACCTTCCCGTTGCCCAGCAGCGTCGCCGTCGCGAACTCTCTCGGTGTGCTCATGGCCCCAGCGTCCGACCAGCTATTGCTCGCAGCGTTCACCGTCTGCGTCACTGCTTGGGAACTGCTGCCCTGGTAGTTGCCGTTGCCTGCGTACACCGCCGTCAGCGAACGAGCCCCGACGTTAAGTTGCGTCGTCGTGAAGGTGGCCTGGCCGTTCGCACCGAGGGTGCCGGTCCCCAGCGTGGCGCTGCCGTCCAGGAAGGTCACCGTTCCGGTGGGAGCATTCGCCCCGGCAATGCCCGTGACCGCGGCGGTCAGCGTGACCGCCTGGCCGAAGGTGGTTGTGGTGCTGGAAGTGGCCAGGGACACGCTGCTGGGTGCTGGCGCGATCGTTTCATCCAGGACGCCCGAGGCGCCCTGCGGATCCGAGCCATCGCCGGTATACAGGGCGACGATGTTATGGTCGCCGGCGGCCAGGGTGGTCCTGAAGGTGGACTTCCCGGTGCCGTCGAGGTAACCGATGCCCAGGCTGATGCTGCCGTCGAGGAACGTCACCTGGCCGGTGGGCGTTTGCCCCCCCGGTCCGGTTACCGTCGCCGTGAAGGTGACGTTCTGGGCCAGAGAGGCCTGGAGAGACGAGCTGCTCAGGTTGACGCGGGTGGTCGTTTGCGCGGCGGGGGTGAGCTTCCACAACTGGTTGAGGCTCCCGCCGGCACCATCGAAGTAAATGGTCCCGCCCACGTTCGTCAGCAGGGTGGGGGCCAGGTCGCTGTTCGTCGTCACCGGGATGGTGCCGGACGCGGTTCCATCACTTTGCCAGATTTGCTCATTCAGCGGCGACCGGCCGCCGTCGAAGCCCGCGAACAGCACGGTATTATTGAGAGTCGTGAAGTAGGTGGGATTCAACCCGCCATTCGCGGTATTGACGTTCGTCACCTGCATGGTTCCGGCGGCCGTCCCATCGCTCTTCCAAAGTTGGCCGTTGGCCTCGAAGAACAGCGCGCCGTTCACCGCGATCGCACCAGGAGACCCATTCGTCGGCGCCAACCAGGGACTGAAGCCGGAAAGGGAAGTCAGCGCCACGGTGCCGGCAGACGTCCCATCGCTGACCCACAGTTGGTTGCCGTGCGTGCCGTCGTTGGCCACGAAGAACAGTTTCCCGTTGGCGCTCGCGAAGTTGCCGTAGCCGGAGATCGAGGCGAATTGCCGCGGAGAAGCCAGCTGCGTTCCAGCCGCCGTGCCGTCGCTCTTCCACAACTGGAAGCCGTTGTCGGAGGAGTAGACCGCCAGGAAGAGCATCCCGTTCACGGCCGCGGCACCCTGCACCGAGTCACCATTGGTGCCTGTCAGGGACGCGACCTTTCCCGAGCCTGCGGCGGTCCCGTCGCTCTTCCAGAGCTCCAGCCCGGACGAACCATAAAACGGGACCAGGAGCAGGTTATTGGTGGCTACTTCATGGCTCGTGTCCAGATAGCCGTCACTCGCACCGATGTTCGTCAACTGGCCCGCGCCGGCGGCGCTCCCGTCCGTTGCCCAGATTTGCGAAGCGTTCCCTTGCTCGATGTCCGTTAGCAAGAGCTTGCCGTTCACCGAGGTCAGATTGATGGGGTTGGCCCAGCCCAGGGCTCCATTCACGTGCGTCACCTGGGCGGTCCCGCCCACCGTTCCATTGCTCGTCCAGACTTGCCAGCCGTGATGGCCGTCGTTGCCCAGGAAGTACAGCGTGCCATTGGCGTTGACCGGACCGGCCACTCCACCAGCGGGGGGGAAGTTCGTCAACCGAATGGTGCCGACGGCCGTCCCGTCGCTCGTCCAGAGTTGGCCGTCCGTTCCCGTGAAATACATCGACCCTTGCACGTTGACGATGGGCGCACCAGTCGAGACAAGCCCGGTCCCCGTCGGGTTGAGGGCGGTGATCTGGGTGGCCACGTAGGGACTGCCCGCGTTCACGGTTTCGAACACGGGCGCGGAGAGGGCCCCCTGGTAGGCAGCATCCCCTGCGTACGAGACGGTGAGAGAATCGCTCCCCGCTGGCAGGCCGGTCGTGATGAACGTGCCCTGCCCGCTGGCGTTCAGCGTCGCGCTGCCCAGGACGGTGTTGCCATTCTGGAACGACACCGTGCCCGTCGGCGCCCGCGAACCGGCAGGGCCCGAGACCAGGGCGGTCAGGACCAGTGGCTGGTTGGTGTTGACCGTGGGCGCATTGCTCGACAGGTTCACCGACGCCAAGGTCGCCGGCGCGAGCCGATCCTCCAACGCCTCCAGGCCGAGCCGGACGCTCATTCGCCGCCGGGGAGGCCGCTTTGCGCGCGGAACATCGAGGGACGAATTCCGAGTTGCCAGTTGACGGAGCCACTTTGCCCACGTGTTCGGGAACATCATCGCGATCCTCGTGTCCTTGCGATCCGGCAGCCGTTCGCCCTTCAATGCGTCGAGACGGATGGAGGCCAGGGCCATCTCCAGCGACCACCGGGGCCGTCGTCTACCAAGATTGCTTTTCCGACCGCCGAGCCGACACCCGATTCGCGCTTTTTCCGAATCCGCCCCTCGGCGCGAGTAGGTGGTGAAGAGGGGGGGCCAACCGGGCGCCCGAAAGCGCCGAGCCCTCTGATCCGGCTTGCCCTCCGCGGCCAGAGTGCCGATAATGCCCCCGTCCCCGATTCACCCGGTCAACGAGGATCGCCCATGCCCTCCGTCGAGTCCTTCGAGCAACTCCTGCGCGACCTGCGGGAGGGGCTCCCCGCGGCGGCCACGACGGTGTATCACCGCTACGCCACGCGCTTGATCGCCCTGGCCCGCCAGAACCTCAGCGGGCGACTGCGGCGGCGGGTCGATCCGGAGGACGTCCTCCAGTCGGTCTTCCGCAGTTTCTTCGGCCGCACCGCCGCCGGCGAGTTCGACCTCCAAAGCGAACACGGCCTCTGGCGGTTGCTGGTGCGGTTGACCTTGAACAAGTGCGGCTGCCGCGCCCGCTTCGAGCAGGCCGCCTGCCGCGACGTGCGCCGCGACCAGGCCGTGGGGCCTGGGCCGCTCGACGAGGGCCGCTTCTCCGCGGCTGGCGGCCCCTCGCCCGTCGAAGCAGCCATGCTGGCGGAGGTCGTTGCGTACGTCCTGGGCCGCCTGGCCACCGAGCCCAAGCGCCGCATCTTCGAAATGAGCTTGCAGGGCCACAGCATCGCCGACATCAGCACCGCGCTGGGCTACTACGAACGCGGCGTGGAGCGCGTGCGGGCGGAGATCCAGCAACTTCTGGAAGGGCTCCTCGCCGCCGAGACCGGCCAGGATTGCTTCCCGCAGCGTCGGGCGGCCTGACGGGCCCCGGGTTTCCCACCGAGCGAACGATCATGTCCTCCAACTCTGCTCTCCCGGCCCCCTCTTCGGATGCCTCGCTCCGAACGCGCTGCGTCGAGGACTTCCAGCATTCGCTCCAGGGGGGCTCGCCCAGCCCGCTGGAGCAGTTCCTCCCGGAGGGGGCGAAACGGCTGGCGGTCCTCGTGGAACTGGTCCACGTCGAGCTGGAGTTTCGCCTCAAGCGCGGCGAACCGGCGCGGGTGGAAGAGTACCTGGCGCGCTATCCCGAGTTGGGCTCGCAACCCGTCGCGGTGCGCGACCTGTTCGCGGCGGAGTTCCGCCTGCGCTGCCGGCCTGGGGGCGAGGGGGACCGGCCACTCTCCGAGGGGCCGCTCCCGGCGCCGCCCTGGGCGTGGCCGCAACTGCCCGGCTACGAGGTGCTCGGCGAACTGGGGCGCGGTGCCGTCGGGGTGGTCTTCCGGGCCCGGCAGGTCGGCCTCAACCGCCTCGTCGCCGTCAAGATGCTGCTGGCCCACTGGCAAAGCGACGCCGACGCCGTCACCCGCTTCCACACGGAGGCCAAGGCCGTCGCCGCCTTGCACCACCCCAACATCGTCCAGATGTACGACCTCGGCGACAGCGGCGGCCGACCGTTCTTCTCCATGGAACTGGTCGAGGGCGGGACCTTGGATCAGTTCCTGGCAGGCCGGCCCCTACCGCCGCGGCGGGCCGCCCACCTGGTCGCGCTCCTGGCCCGCGCCATGCATCAGGCGCACCAGCGCGGCGTCATCCACCGCGACCTCAAGCCCAGCAACGTGCTCCTGACGGGGGAGCTCGCCGGGGGGGGGGGGGGAATAAAAGGGGGCACATCCCCAGGGAAATTGTAGAGCCCCACCCCACCCCCACCCCCCCCCAAACCCAAAGCGGGGGG
>JBBSEZ010000636.1:0-4423 GCA_038239195.1 Gemmatales bacterium | reverse complement strand
GCTGGACTTCATCGACGGCCGGTGGGAGGTGGAGGGCGATGGCTATCGGCTCGTGAGGGCGGCTCGTCCCGCGCCGCCGCCCCCAGACGGTCAACGCACCGGGAAGAGCGGGTGGTGGCAGGCCCTCGCCATCGTCGGTACAGTCCTTGCCCTCGGCGCGGCCGGGGCCTTTTTCGCGCATCGCCGCTGGCGGTCGCGCAAGGTCGCGCCGTAATCCGGCCGGCAGGACTTGGTTTCCCGTAGGACGGCCCTCCCGTGCCGTGTGGACGGCTGGGGTGGGCCGTCCTACCAGTCGCCGTCAACCGGCCTCCCCGGTTGCCGAGGGCCCTCTTCCTCGGAGGACGCAACGATGTTCCCACGCCGCACGGCCCGCACAGGACTGACGCTCATCGAGCTGCTGGTCGTCATCGCCATCGTCGCCGTCCTGATCGGCCTGCTGCTGCCCGCCGTGCAAAAGGTGCGCGAGACGGCCAGCCGCATGTCGTGCGCCAACCACCTCAAACATGTCGGCCTTGCCTTCCACCAGCACCACCACGCCCGGGGCGTACTGCCCAGCAACGGCGGCTGGGACGGCAAGCAGTGGATCACCGCCGCCGACGGCTCGTCCACCCACGTCTGGGTCACGGAGTCGCAACTCTCCCTCACCTTCACCTGGGGCGTCGGCGAGCTCGGCCGGGCCCCCGCCGACCAGACGGGCTCGTGGGCCTACGCCCTGCTGCCGTACGTCGAGCAGCAGAACGCCCAGCAGACGCGGGCCTGGGGGCAGCCCGTCCCCCTCTACTTCTGCCCCAGCCGGCGCTCTCCCAGGGCGAGCAAGCCGGTCGATGACGTCTACGGCACCTACCACGGCGGGGGCTGGGACTGGGCGCCCACCGACTACGCCGCCAACGCCTTCGTCGTCGCCAACCGCCCCACCTGCCTGGCCTTCAGCGACATCAGCGACGGCACCTCGCAGACCGTGCTGGCGGGCGAGAAGGCCCTGAGCCCGGCGCTCTACGCGACGGGCAGTTGGTACTGGGACGAGCCGTACTTCGTCGGCGGCTCCGGCGGGACGCAGCGGGGCTTCGGCACCAAGCCGGGCGAAGGGACAACGATTGTGCGCGACTCCAAGGCAATGGGGCTGTCGTTCCGCTACAACTGGGGATCGCCGCACTCGGGCGGGGCGCAGTTCCTGTTCGCCGACGGGACGGTGCGGACGCTGACCTACGTGACGGCCCCCGAGACGGTCCGAGCGCTGCTGACGCCCAGCGGGGGCGACGTGCCGGGCCCGTACTGATGGACGAGGCAAGATTTCCGGGAGCGGCCCGCCCAGCCGCAAGCGGCGAACTTCCAGGGCCCGCCACTTGTGGCTAAAGCGAGCGGCAGGAAACGGCATGCTTGTAGGACGACTCTCCCGAGCCGTCCGGACGGCTCAGGAGAGCCGGCCTACAGCAAACCAACTCCTGCCACTCGGCTTCGCGAGGAGGGCTCCCGGAACTTTGGCCACACCCATTCTGACGAGCGCCTCATGCTCCCTTCCTTCGCGTGGCGCCCGGCGGCAGCGGTGCTCTTGCTCTTGCTCCACGCGGGGCTCCTGGTTGGCGGGCTGCGGCGGAACTTCGTCACCGTCGATGAAGTGGGCCACGTGCCCTCCGGCCTGTCGCACTGGCGGACGGGCGACTTCGCCATGTATCGCGTCAACCCGCCCCTGCCGCGCATGCTCGCGACGGCGCCCCTTCTGGTGGCGGGCGCTCAAACGAACGACGAGCCGCGGGCGGACGTGCCGGGGCTGAGGCCGGAGTGGGAGGCGGGGCCGGCCTTCGCGGAGGCCAACGGGCCGCGTTACTTCGGGCTGGTCTGCCTGGCGCGCTGGGCCGGGGTGCCGTGGTCGCTCCTGGGTGGCTGGCTGGTCTACCGCTGGGCGGGCGAACTGTACGGCGGAGGCGCGGGCCTGCTGAGCCTGGCGCTGTGGTGCTTCAGCCCCAACGTGATGGCCCACGCCGAGCTCGTGACGCCGGACGTGCCGGCCACGGTGGCGGGGCTGGCGGCCACCTACGCCTTCTGGCACTATCTCCGCCGGCCGTCCTGGGAGGGCGCCTGGTTCGTGGGCCTGCTGCTGGGCGTGGCGCAACTCACCAAGTTTACGCTGCTCGTCCTCTACGGCGTCTGGCCGGTGCTGGCGCTGTGCTTCTGGTGGCGCGGCGCGGCCGCGCCGGGGCGCGCCGCCGCGCTCGGGCAGGGGCTGCTGGTGCTGGCGCTGAGCGTGGCGGTGCTCAACCTGGGCTACGCCTACCGGGGCACCGGCCGGCCGCTCGGCGAGTTCCGCTTCGTGAGCAAACTGTTCGCGGGGGAGCGGGGCACGGACGGCGGGGCTCGGACGAGGGCGGGCAATCGGTTTCGCGGTAAGTGGGTGGGGCGCGTGCCGGTGCCGCTGCCGGCCGACTACGTGCTGGGCATCGACGTACAGCGGCGCGACTTCGAGAGCAACTGGCCGTGCTACCTGGGCGGGGAGTGGCGCAACGAGGGGCGCTGGTACTTCTACCTCTACGCGCTGGGGGTCAAGGCGCCGCTGGGGGCCCTGGCGCTGGTGCTGGGGGGCCTGGCGCTGGCACTGGTTCGCTGGGGCGGCCGGGCGGGCTGGCGCGACGACCTGGCGGTATGGCTGCCGGCGTTCGCGGTGCTGGCGCTGGTGAGCGCGCAGACGGGGCTGCAATACCTGCGGTACGCCCTGCCGCTGCTGCCGTTCGCGTTCGTGGGGGCGGGAAAGCTGGTCCGCTTCGCGAGAGGCCGGGCGGCGGGGCTCGCGGCGTTCGGGCTGGTGCTGTGCTCGGCGGCGAGCAGTCTGTGCGCCTGGCCTCACTCCCTGGCGTACTTCAACGAGGCGGCCGGGGGCCCGGAGAACGGCTCGCGACACCTGATCGACAGCAACCTCGACTGGGGGCAGGACCTGCTCTACCTCAAGGAATGGCTGGACGCGCACCCGGACGAGGGCCGGCTGGGGCTGGCGTACGCGAACCACGTCGATCCGCGCATCGTGGGCATCGAGTTCGACCTGCCGCCCTGGGGGGAAGGCGGCGGGCCGCGCCCGGGGCTGTATGCGGTGAGCGCGAACTTCATGCGCGGCATGTCGTTCGTCGCCCCGGACGGGCGGGGGCGGTTTCGCGTCGTGCCGCCGCACGCCTACGCGTACTTCGCGCAGTTCGCGCCGGTCGCGCGGGCGGGGCAGACGATCTTCATTTACCGGATCGCGCCCGAGGAGGCGAGCCGAGCAGTACGGCAAGAGAGGAGCGCCCCGCCAGGCCGCGAGCGGTGAACTTCGAGGGCTTGCGGCCTGGCGGGGCTCCCGGAACTTCGCGATCAGTTGCGGAAGTCCTTGTGGCAACCGAGGCAGCTATTGCTGAGGTCGAACGCGGAGGTCTTGACCGCGGCGGGGCTCTCCTTGTTGACCGCGGCGATCAGGGCTTGCGACGCCTTCTTCATGTCCGCGGCGTAGGCCTTCCACTCCTTGGCGCCCTTGCCGCCCTTGGGCGCGGCTGGCACGTACTGCATGGACACCTCGGACATGGCAATGCTGAGATAGCCCACCTTGATGAGCGCGGCCCGCTGGGCCTTGAGCTGCCGGGGCGACAGAGGAGCCTTGCTCATGTTGCTGATCTTCAGTTCGATGCCGTCGGCGTCCCCCTTGGGAGGAAAGCCGACGCCCCCTTTGTTGGTCGGCTTGAAGACGTACATCGGGTGTTGCAGTTCCGTGTAGTTCTTGCGAATCGCCTTGAGTTTGGTCGGGTCGGTCTTGCCGGCCTCGATCTCCTTGGCCAGCGCGAGCACGTCCTTCTGGGCCGCCTTGATCAGCTTGTCGTCCTCGTCGTCGGCCTGCGCGGCGCCGATGATCGCCAGCGCCCAGATGCCACAACCCAACGCAATGCCGATCGCCAGACTTCTCGTGCGCTTTCTCACGGGCACCTCCGGTATCTCCAGGTGAAGTGGATGGGCCCTCCCTCGCGCTGCCGGACGGCACCTGGTTGCCGATCGCTTGGAAGGAGTGGGCCCCGGTGGAATGTGCCGTGCAACTCGCCGGCTCAGGGGCCGTTTCCCAGGCGGCGCCTCAACTCTTCGATCTGCTCGCGCAGACGTTGGTTTTCCGCCTCGGTCTGCAACGCGGCCAACGCGGCCTGATGGAGGGCCGCCTCCGCTTCCTGCTGAGCAGCCTCAGCTTGTTGCTGGGACAGCTCCGCCTGCTGCCGTGCCGCCACAGCTTGTTGCTGGGACAGCTCCGCCTGCTGCCGTGCCGCCACAGCCTGTTGCTGGGAGAGCTCCGCCTGGATGGCTCGCTCGGCGGGCGTGGGCAACCAGGCATTCGCTGTGGGGTCGAACAGCCGAAGCTCGTCCCCGTGCGGTTGGAGGTGCAGTCCGAGCGCGTGGCTGGGCAGCCGGCCGGCGACGGCGC
>JBBSEZ010000635.1:0-4457 GCA_038239195.1 Gemmatales bacterium | reverse complement strand
CGAGGCCCCCGCCGAGCCAGATGAAGAGGCTCGGCGGGGGCCTCGCCCTCCCGACAAACGCGGATCACGACTGCCCGACGCTGGGCTGGGTGGCGGTCGGAATGGTCGGCTGGCCGGTGCTGGGATTGGCCGGGGCCGTCGGGCCCTGTGGCTCGTCCTGGTCGAGCAGCGACTGCAAGCCCTTGCGGAAGCGATCGTGCCGGCCGTGCCAGGTATCGCGTTCGGCGGTGCGCACGCCGACGACCTGACGCGCCTCGTCGCGCTCCCCGGTCCGGGCCGCCAGCTGCTGCCGGAGCGCTTCGCGCTCGGCGAGGGCGGTCTTCACCTGCTCCTTGAGGTCTTCGCACTCCTTGATCAGGCCGGCCTTGGCGGCGAGGTCTTTCTGGAGCTGCGCGTTCTCCTCCTCGAGCGCCGCCGCCTGCTTGCGCGCCTGATCGCGGGCCGTCGCGGCCGTGCGGTAGTCCTGCTCCAGCTTGGCGCAGCGCCCCTCCAGCGTCTGCACCCGCTCGAACTGGCCCGCCCGGTTGGCCGGGCCCTTGGAACACCCCCACAGTCCGAGAACCATCACCACCATCACGACCATCACCTTGCTAGCACGGGTCATCGAATTTTCCTCGACTGAGCCGGACCAGGCGGCACTGCCTTGGAGAGCAGGCGGTTGGCCGGCGAGTTCTTGTGCTTCCAGGCTTCGTTGCCACGGGGCCGAGTGGAAACAGCGACCCAGGCGCCGCTGCTCGCCCACCCTACCTCGTCGCCGTGGCTTGCCAGGGTTAATTTCGGCGCAAGAAGCCGGCGATCTTTACCCGCTTTCCTCATTCCCCCTCATTCCTCTTCTTTCTCCACAGTCCGTCTCTCGCCCCTGTTGCCCCGCTCCCCCGGGGCGTTGTCCGACGGGAAGAAGCATCAAGGGCTTGCCGGAGTGGTTTCCTCCACAAAGGCCCGCGCCCGTGCCAGCACGTGCCGCCGCTCCTCCTCGGTCCCCGCTGCGCGGGCGAACTTGGCGAGGTCGCAGCGCACGAGGACCTCCCGCACCACCTCGCGCTGCCCCTCGCTCGGGCCAGGCTCGCCCTCGAGCGCCTCGAGCAATTCGTCGCTGGTCTTGCGGTCCGTGTCGAGCGCGAAGCGCTCGGCGAGATAGGCCCGAAGCACCGCCGCGAGCCTGGCGTGGAGGTCCTCGGGCGCAGCGAGCCCCGCTTCGAGGTCGGCGAGCTCCCGGAGCGCGCGCACGTGCGCCGGGATCGGCCGCGCCGGGCTGCTCCACCAGCGCCGCCCGCCCCAGACGAGGCTGGCCAGGGCCGCAAGCCCCAGCAGCACCGCGCCCCCCACCCACAGCCGGGCCGGCCAGGGCGAAGGCGGGGGCGGCGGCAACTCCTCCGGGGGCGGGCCGGCGCGCGGCTCCTTGAGGACGTCCACCCAGCGCAGTTCCTCCCAATCTTGTTCCGCGCTTTCGCGACAGCGCAGCCGCAGGGCAGGAAGCGCCGCGGGCCCCGGTTTGGCCTGGGAAAGTTCGACGCTCTCCGCCCAGCGCACGCGCCCCTCGACGAGGGCCCACGAGGAGAACGACTGCGCCTTCCACGCTTCGAGGGCGTCCTCCAGGCGCAGCCGTTCTACCTCCAGCGAAGACGGGCCCTCCACGATCACGAGCAGGGTCACGCGGCCCTGCCCGGGCGCGGCCGGCCGCACGGCCACGCGCACCTCGAGCGTCGCCGTCACGTCGCCGCGCTTCTGGGGGGCGAAGCGATAGCTTTCCGGGGCGAGGAGGGCGCTGGCGAGGAGGAGGGGGACCATGCTCAGCGCCTCCGGAGCCGGCGCTCGCGCAGCCGGAAGAAATGAATGAGGGCGTCGAGATGCCCGCCATCGGTGGACACCTCGACGAGGTCGGTGCGGGCCGAGCGCGCCAGGCGCTGGATGGCCTCGCGCCTCTGGGCGGCGGCGCGACGGTAGGCGTCGCGCACGAGGGCGCTGTCGGTATCCACGAGTCGGCGCTGCCCGCTCTCGGCGTCTTCCAGTTCGACCAATCCGACGGCGGGGAGGTCTTCCTCGCCGGGGTCGGCGATGCGGATGGCGATGAGGTCGTGGCGCCGGCCGGTGCGCTTGAACGAGCGGTCGAAGTCGCGGTCGAGGAAGTCGCTGAGGAGGAAGACGACGGCGCGGCGGTGCAAGACGCGGTTGAGGTAGTCGAGCCCGGCGCGGAGGGAGGTGCCGCGGTGCTCCGGCTGGTAGAAGAGGACGTCGCGGATGAGTCGGAGCACGTGGCGCGTGCCCTTGCTGGGGGGGACGAAGTGCTCGACGCGGTCGGTGAACTGGACGAGGCCGACGCGGTCGTTGTTGCTGATGGCGCTGAAGGCGAGGACGGCGGCGAGCTCGGCGGCGACCTCGCGCTTCTGCTGGGCGAGGCTGCCGAACTGATGGCTGCCGCTGCAATCGACGGCGAGCATCACGGTCAGCTCGCGCTCCTCGATGAAGCGCTTGATGAACGGCTGGCCCATGCGGGCGGTGACGTTCCAGTCGATGGCGCGGACGTCGTCGCCGGGCTGGTAGGCGCGCACCTCCTCGAAGGCGATGCCGGCGCCCTTGAAGACGGAGTGATACTCGCCGCCCAAAATGTCTTCGACGGCGCGGCGGGCGCGGAGCTGGAGGCGGCGGACCTGGCGCAGGACTTCGCGGGGCAGCATGGCGCGTTGGGCCCTTCTAATCAGTTGAGAAGGAGTTTGTGAATCACCTTGAAAAACCTGCTTTCACGGGATAGCTTCGAGCTCCACCCGTCCTCCAAGTTCCACTCGCGCCCTCAGATCATAACCGATCAACATCCGCAGGCCGAGGAGCGGAGACGAGTTGATCTCTTGCGCGAACACGTACCGAGCAACGCCATCCCAAATGATGGTGACAGGGTAGAGGTCGAAATGAACAAGCGCGCCGGTCGCGGTCAAGGCGCTGCCGGTGGAATGACGTGTCAGGCCGAGGCTCGCGAGGGTCGATGAGGGCAAGGTGATCGCGCCGGTGAAGCCGGTATCGAGGATCGCCACGAGCTCGTGGTCCAGGCCCGCCGCATCCTGGAGGGTCACGCGGATCATCAGCTCGTGGTTCGCATCGACGCGCCCGACGATCATTGGCCTCCCCCGAAGGTTGACCGCCAACTCGCGCGATAGGCCGCCGGATGACCGACTCGCATCAGCCAGATTTGCGCGTCCGGGCGTCGGGCCCAGAGCTGATCCGCCGCTTGTCGGTCGTCCGGATGGACCACGAAGTCCGCCGACTCGACGTCGATCGCGACGAACTTGTTGTCGTCCTCGACCGTCAGGGTGGGGCAAACGCATTTCTCGTAGATCTTCTGTCCGCGACGAGCGATTTCTTCTCGGTCAAGCCGGCTGCTTGCGTTCATGATGCCTCCCGAAGCCAAGGTCTTGACGTCGTTCTTTGGAGGAGGAGCTTACCGGAGGGCGACTCCCTGCACATGAGCCCAGAGCCGGAGACGCGAGCCGATGCGGCCTCTCTCCATGTCGGCGGAGCGAGCCCTCGTTGTTCGTTTTGCAGGGCCGGGAAGCCCCCACACTTTGGCCGCATCCTGCATCGGAGGATGTTGCCCCACGAGGCGAGCGGCGGAAATCAGCAGACCGGGCCGGCCGATGGCGCCTTTGAGGTTCCAGAAACCGAGGTGGCCGGCCCGGTCTGATGGAGTGCCTGGTTCTCTTGCTTTGACAGCCCCTCTCATTTACTTTGCCCTTTTCTTTGACTTCCCTTCTTTCCTTGCAGTTGTTCTCGGACCTGGCTCAACGGTACTTGGGTTGTCTCCTGTGAGCGCTCAGCGAGCAACTGCATGAGGGATTCGTTCTGCCTCACCTTGGCCACTTCCTCGGCGAAATCGTCGATTTCCGCCAGGACGTACTGCCGCCCGTCCGTGGTTCGCAGGATCACATTGGCCTCGCCCGCAAGTTCCAGGACCTCCGTGAGGGTGAAGGAAGAGGTCGATAGGTCAATCGCTTTCATAACTCGTATTCCTTCCCGCGAATGAACAGCTTGTTGTGCTCTTTCCAACCAACCGCCTTGAGGGTTACCTTCTGGTTGATCTCATCAACATCGTAAAAAACGCGATGGGGGCCGACTCTCGCTTCCCAGGAGGAGAGATCATTGGGGCGAAGCGGCTTGCGGTTCCGTGTCTGTACCAACGGCTCCTTCGCCAGTTTTTGTTCGATGGCGTCGAGAACAACGTTCTGCTCCGTATTTTTCAGAACGCGCAGATCATCCATGGCACTTTCCGTGAACACAACCTCGAACATTGAGAGATCACCAATCGCATGAGGAAGCCGGAGTTATTAGACACTTCGCGCTCATCCCTCCCGCGAATGCCTCGGCATCCCGCGTAACGTGAGTTCCAGTCAGAGGTTGTGGCAAATGCTGCTTCACCGAGTCGGGTAAGGCGAAATCAATGCCGCAACCAGACTTCAAGTTGTTATCCT
>JBBSEZ010000634.1:0-4460 GCA_038239195.1 Gemmatales bacterium | reverse complement strand
GAAGGTGACGAAACTGACGGCGGAGCAAGAGGCGCGGGCCGAGGGACTGGGTTCGGTCCTGCGCGAGGCCTTGGCTGCGGACATCTTGCAGATGGCCCGCCTGCTCGTCTCCAAGGACGAGAGCCACACCTTCGGCCTCACGGAGCTCGAGCTCCGCGACCTCCTCCACAAAGTCGGCGTCAAGGCCCTCGAGGCCTCCCTGGCGCAAAAAAAAACGGCTACCGCGGTTCCGGCGTGACCTGCCCTGAGTGCCAGCAGTCCGCCCCCTTCCACGGCCACCGCCGCACTTCGGCGGTGAGCCTGTTCGGCACCATCCGCTTTCGCCGCGCTTACTACTACTGCGACCGCTGTGGCTGGGGCTGCTGCCCCTTCGACCACGAGGCCGGCCTCGGCGAGCACCGCGTCACCCCCGGCGCCGAGCGCGTCAGCGCCCTGCTCGGCACGACCTGCGACGGCTTCGAGGAGGCCGCCAAGAAGGTCCTGCCCGAGGCCTGTGGCCTGCGCCTGAGCGAGTCCACCGTGCAGCGCATCACCGAGGACGCCGGCGCCCGCCTGGGGCGGTTGCACGAGGACGGTCACACGCTGGGGGACGCCAAGCCCTTCAAGTGGCACAAGGACGCCAAAGGCCGGACCTGCGCCTACTTCAGCGCCGACGCCACCGGGGTGCGTCAGCAGGCCGAGGACGGCGGGCCAGCCGAGGCGCGCATGGCCTACGTGGCCGCCATCTACAACCCCGTGCCGGAGGGGCCCCAGGCGGCCAAGGGCCAGCCCCTGCCCACGCCGGGGCAAGAGCCGGTGGCGGAGACGCCGGCGGCCAAGGGCGCGCTGCCCGACGCGCTGCCCGAACCGGGGGCGCCGCAAGCGCCGGGGCGGCCGCGGATGCAGGCGCGCTACGTGTCGGGGCTGCTGAGCCTGGCGGCGCTGGGGCTGGTGATGCGGCAGCAGGCGGCGCAGGTGGGGGCGGAGAAGGCCGAGCAGTGGATAGCGCTGAGCGACGGGGGCAGCGGGATGGAGGACCTCTTGCGCAGTAACTTCAACCGCGAGAACCTGGCGTGCATCCTGGACTTCTATCACCCGACGGGCTACCTGGAGAGGTTGGGGCAGGTGGTGGTGCCGGACGACGAGGGGAGGAGAAAGAAGCAGGTGGAGGCGTGGTGCCACAAGTTGAAACACCAGGGGGGCCAGGCCATGCTGGAGGAGGCCCAGGCCATGCCGGTGCCCAAGGGCAAGGCGGCGCGGGCCGTTTACCAGGAGGTGCTGACTTACTTCCGCAATCAAGTCCACCGGATGGATTATCCCTTTTACCTGTCGCAGGGCTGGCAGATAGGGTCGGGGCCGATCGAGTCGGCGTGCAAGACGGTGGTCGGTCAGCGCCTCAAGCAGGCCGGCATGCGCTGGCGCGAGTACGGCACCGACAACGTCTGCCACCTCCGCGCCCTCTTCAGGAGCGAGAAGGACCAGTGGGACGCCTTCTGGGAGCGCAAAGTGAACGTTCGTCCAATTTCCTACCAACGAATCTGAAGCTCACACTGGATGCGCCAGGAGCGAAGCCCAGGAGCGTTTGGGCAACGATTCCGGGAGCGCCCCGCCAAGCCGCAAGCGGCGGGCCCGGCGCTCTTCCGCTTCCGGCTTGGCGATCTGCGCTCCCGGATCTTTGGCCCCACTCGCCAGGAGCGGTGGGCGCGGATAACCTTCCTCAAGCCGTAGAGGGCAGAGCCGGCACAAGGGCCCACGTCCCGGCGCTGCCCCTGGCACTTGCCTTCCAGAAGGTCGTGTTCTCCGTCAAAAGATCCTGGCACGTCGCCCGTTTTCCGGTTAGGATGCCCGAGATCATTCCCCCGAGGACCACGCATGAACGACCCGGCCGACCCGGTGCATCCCTGGAGCGCCTTCCTGAGTCGGCGCGACATCCTGCGCGTCGGGCCCCTGGCCGTGGCCGGGGCGCTGGCTGGAACGTTCCGGTCGGGAGTGGCCGCTCCTTCGTCGCGGGCGCCGGCCACGGCGCGAGCGGCGATCGTGCTGTGGATGGCGGGCGGGGTAACGCACCTGGAGTCGTTCGACCCCAAACCGGGGGCGCCGCGCGAGGTGAATGGGGGGCTGGGCGCCATCGCCACGACGCTGCCCGGCGTCCGCTTCGGCGAGGTGATGTCGCGCCTGGCACGGCAGGCGCACCGACTGGCGCTGGTGCGTAGTTTCGCGCCGGCCAACAACGACCATTTCCTCGCGCAGGCGTTCGCCCTGTCGGGCCGGCGCGTGACGGCCGACCGCATCGCCGCGGAGCCGAACGTCGGCTCGGTGGTGGCGCGGTTGCTGGGGGGGCGGGGCGGCCTCCCGGGCTATCTCGCCGTACCAGGTACGACGCGTCCGGGCCCGCCGCCGACCAACCTGTTCACGGGCGGCTGGCTGGGTCGCGAGTATGCGCCGTTCGCCACCGGAGGCCAGCCGCGCAACGAGGACTTCACCGCCGGCGTGCCCGAAGCGCCCGAGGAGAACCTGCATCAACAGGCGCTCCGCCCCGCTCCCGGCACGGGCCCGAGCCGCCTGGCAGCGCGGCGCACCTTGCGCGAGCAGCTCGACGCGCGAGCGCGGAGCGCCGACGGGATGGGCGAGGCGCTCGGCCGACAGTACCGCGGGGCGTTCGAGATGCTGCTGTCGCCTTCCGTGCGCCAGGCGTTCGACCTGGAGCGGGAGCCGGGGGCGGTGCGCGAGCGCTATGGGCGCACCAAGATTGGCCAGCGCTGCCTGCTGGCTCGCCGGCTCGTCGAAGCGGGGGCGCGCTTCGTGCTGGTCGATTACGGCTACGACCCGGAACACGGAAACCTGTGGGACAACCACAACGCCCCGGTGCAAAAGCACCCGCCGATGGTCGAGATCGTCAAGCGCCCCTGGCACCTGGCGGGGACCGATCGCGCCTGCGCGGCGCTGCTGGACGACCTGGCCTTGCGCGGGCTCCTGAACGAGACGCTGGTGGTCTTCCTGACGGAGTTCGGCCGGACGCCGAAGATCAACCGGGAGGGCGGGCGCGATCACTGGGGCGCGGCCGGGTCGATCTTCTTCGCCGGCGGCGGCGTGCGCGGCGGGCAGGTGATCGGCGCGACCGACCGGCAGGGCGGCGAGCCGAAGGGGCCGGCCTACACGCCGGCCGACGTGGCATCGACGATGTACAAGGCGCTGGGGATCGACACGGAGACGATGCTCTACGACCGGCAAGACCGTCCGCTGCCCGTGCTGCCCGAAGGCAGGGCCGTTCCCGGGGTGCTGTGAGGGAGGGGTTGACGGGCGCGGGCCTCGCCTTACACTGTAGAAGTGTTCGCGAGCCGGAGTGGCGGAATGGCAGACGCGCGGGACTCAAAATCCCGTGTCCGAAAGGGCGTGTGGGTTCAAGTCCCACCTCCGGCAATGCCCGACCCGATGGGCGATCCCCGCGCCGCGCTTCGCGCCGGCGAATCAGCCAACCCCAACGGGCTGCCCTCGGGCGCCTCGCCCGTTCGCGTCCAGCGCCTCGGCGATCAGGGAGAGGGCCCTATCCACGTCCTCTTTCTGCCACAGCTCCAGCCGAGCCTCCCGCGTCGCGGCGCTCCAGCAGGCCGTCGAGCGGATGCCGTTCTCGCGAAGGAACTGCTGGAGCCGCTCCGCCTCGCGGCGGGGCACGGAGAGGTAGACGTGGCCTGCTTCCTCGATCAGGGGGAGAGGTTGCGACAGGTGTTCGGGAAGTCTCATCAGCGCCTCCGTCCAGGGTGTAGGAGATGACGGAGGAAATGAATAGCAAACCCTGTGCCGGAACGCGTCCCCTGGTCGCGAGCGAGCGCGGGAGCGCGGATCGCCAAGCCGCGGGCTTGCGAAGTTCGCCGCTTGCGGCTTGGCGGGGCCCTCCCGGAATCGTTGCTCCCCTCGCGCGAGAGCGCGACCCTCACTCCTTGCCCAGTACCCAGTCGAGGACGTGGCAGCCTTTGACGTGCTCGCCCTGCCGGCAGTGGTCGGCGGCATTGTCCTCGCTCAGGTCGGCCAGCGCGTCCGCCAGGATGAGGAAGCGGTCGCTCACGGCGGGGAAGGCGGCGTAGCACTCCCGGGCCAGTTCCACCACGTGCCCGGGGAAGGTGCGGGCGGGGAGGGGCTGGAAGGGGTTGCCGACGAGGTCGCGCAGGAAGGCGGCCTCGCGGGCGAGGCCGACGAGGCCGGTTGCCTCGGGCTGATTGCGCTCCAGAGGGTCGGCCGAAGCGCCCCAGAAGGGAAAGAGCGAGGCCAGCCAGGCGGGCTGTTTCTCGGGCCTGGGTTTGCTTGCCGACCACACGTCGTACTGCGCCGCCCGCGCCGACTCCTCAGCAGTTCCCGCCCCGCGTGCGCAGCAGTAGAATAGGGGTGAGTTGAGGGGATGGCTTCGTAAATAGCATTCGTCCACTAGCGCACAGCCGTCCCCAGCTCTCGGGGAAGCGAAATGGGCGCCAGTCACCGACAGACGG
>JBBSEZ010000633.1:0-4472 GCA_038239195.1 Gemmatales bacterium | reverse complement strand
TGGGTTGTCCGGCGAGGGCGTCGATGGCGAGTTGCTGTCGGTCCGAGGGGGGCAGGCGGCGCGCGGGAGAAGAGGTGGCCGAGGTCGGGGTTGCGGGTAGAATGCACACGGTCGGGGCTCCACAGGGTCGGGGGAAGCTGGCCAGCTATTCCCGATCTATGGGGCCCTGACTTGTTCGACCGCGCTGCACCGGCGCGACATCCCAGAAAGTGTTACCCACGTTTGAACCAGGCCCCAATCCAGAGCTGCGACATGCACCGTCCCTGGCTTTCCAGTCACAGCCACGCTACTCCCGAAGGGTTGGCCAGACGAGGCGCCTTTGTGCCCCAGGGTTGCCCCGCGAGCGAGGGGGCACACCTCCAAGAGGGCCTCGCAAGTTCAAGCAGCTAGCGATACGACTTCATGTCGCGCCTGCACTGGGTTCGTCGCGTTCGTACATCCGCTTCGCGACGTCCCGGAGCGAGAGGCCAGGGAGGTGCGGCGCCAGCCAGTCGCGAACGGCGTCTTTGGGGGCGACAAACCCTTCGTCCTTCCAGTCGGCCAGCACGGCCGTGAGCCCGCCCACAATCGGAGGGCCCGTGAGGCGCTCTCGCTCCTCCGGCGCATGCGAGCCTATCCCTTCGCCTTCTTCCGCTGCTGGTTCCAGTAATGCACCAGGTCGATGCGCGTGATGATGTCCACCACCCGCCCCTCCGTCATCGCCAGCACCCCCGTATTGCCCGACAGCAACAGGCGATAGGCCTCGTCCAGGTGGACCGTCGCGTCGAGCACCGGCAGCGGCCGCGCCATCACCTCGCCGACCGTCACCCCCATCGGATCGACGTTGTCGTGCAGCACGCGCGCCAGCGTCACCTCCTGGATGCTGCCGACCGACTTGCCTTCCTGCAACACGGGGAGCTGCGAGATCCCCGCCGACTGCATGACGTCGATCGCCGTCGCCATCGTGGCCTCGGGCGAGATGCTGGCCAGTTGCCGCGGGCCGCGCGTCTTCAGCAAATCGTGCACCGAGTGCGCCGGCGCCACGTCGGGCAGCAGGTTGTTGGCCGCCAGCCAGCTATCGTCGAAGAACTTGCTCAGGTAGTTGCGGCCGGTGTCGCAGATCATCGTCACCACCAGGTCGTCGCGCGTCAAGCGGCGGGCGTAGCGCAGCGCGGCGGCGACGTTGGTGCCGCTCGACCCGCCGGCGAGGATGCCCTCGCGCCGGGCGAGCTGGCGCGCGACGTGAAACGACTCGGCGTCGCTGACGCGCACCCAGTCATCGACGAGCTGGCTGTTGAACGTCTTGGGGACGAAGTCTTCGCCGATGCCTTCCACCTTCCACGGCCGGGGCGAGCCCCCCGACAACACGCTCCCTTCCGGGTCGGCGCCAATGATCTTGACGTCGGGCTTGCGCTCCTTCAGGTAGCGGGCCACGCCGGAGATGGTTCCGCCGGTGCCGACACCGGCGACGAAGGCGGTGATGCGGCCTTCGGTCTGCTCCCAGATTTCGGGGCCGGTGCCGTGGTAGTGAATGTCGGGGTTGGCGAGGTTCGTGAACTGGTTGGGCCGCCACGCCCCGGGCACCTCGCGCGCCAGCCGGTCGGCCACGCCGTTGTAGCTCTCCGGCGAATCGGGCGGGACGTTGGTGGCGGTGATGATGACCTCGGCCCCGTAGGCCTTGAGCAGGGCCACCTTCTCGTTGGCCATCTTGTCGGGCATCACGAAGATGCAGCGGTAGCCCTTCACCGCGGCCACCATCGCCAGCCCGACGCCGGTGTTGCCCGCCGTCGCCTCGACGATGGTGCCGCCCGGGCGCAACAGGCCGCGCCGCTCCGCCTCGAGGATCATGGCCAGGCCGACGCGATCCTTGACCGACCCGCCCGGCTCGAGGGACTCGACCTTGACGGCGACCGTCGCGGTCACCCCCTCGGCCAGCCGGCGCAGGCGGACCAGCGGCGTCTTGCCGATCGCCTGGAGGATGGTGTCGTGCATGCGCGTCCCTCCGCTTCCTTGGTCTGCGTCTGCCCAAAGCGCCATTCTGCCCAGGCGCGGCGAGGAAAGGCAAGGCGAACCTCGCGCCCACTGCCCAACCGCGTAGCCTCGACATGAAGCGGAGCGCGTACGCCGCGTTGCGCTCCACGTAAGCGGCTACACTTTTCGGCGCCCCAGGCGCTTGCGACGTGCCCCTCTCTCGGGGTAGAATCTGCCCCATCGACCGCGGCCTCCCCCGATTCGGAACTCCCTCATGGTTCTCCACTGCCACAAGTGTCGGCGAGCCAACCCTCCCGGCGCCGTCTACTGTTACCACGACGGCATCGTGCTCGACGGCCACAGCGCCCCCCCGGTCCCCGTCGGCTCGCGGCCGCTGCCGCACTCGTTCGTCTTCCCCTCGGGACAAGCGTGCCAGACCCTCGAGGAGCTGGCGTTCGCGTGCAACAGCCGCTGGAAGGAAGCGCGCGACCTGTTGCGTCAGGGCACCTTCAAGAGCTACCTCGGCAACGTCGGCCGGGCCGACCTCGCCCTCGAGGCCGACAAGGCCTCCCAGTTCCCCGACCCCGACCGCGGGCTCGACCAGTTCCTCGCCGCCCTGCCCTGCCCTCGATTGTCCGCCCCGGTGCTCGAGGTGCGCCCCGCCGAGGTCAACCTCGGCGTGCTGACGGCCGGGCAAGACCGGCAGTTTACCCTCGAACTTCGCAACGCCGGCATGCGCCTCGTCCACGGATCGATGCGCAGCGACAGCGCCGCCTGGCTCAGCGTCGGCGACGCCCCCGAGGCGTTCTTCCACTTCACCGATCAGAAATCGGTCGTGGTCCACGTGCGCGGCAAGCACCTGGCGGCCAGCGCCAAACCGCTCGAAGGCAAGATCGTCCTGGGCTCCAGCGGCGGCGACAGCACGGTCGTCGTTCGCGTCGAGGTGCCGTTGCAGCCGTTCCCCTCGGGCATTCTGGCGGGGGCGAAAAGCCCGCGCCAGGTCGCGGAGAAGGCCAAGCTCTACCCCAAGGAGGCCGCCCCCTTCTTCGAGAGCGGGGCCGTGGCCCGCTGGTACGAGTCCAACGGCTGGTCCTATCCGGTACGCGGCCCCGCGGCGGCGGGGATGGGCGCCGTGCAGCAGTTCTTCGAGGCGCTCGGGCTGGCCAAGCCGCCCCGCGTCGAGATCAGCACGCGCTCCGTGGTGCTCCGCTACCCCAACCTCAGCGCCACGCTCGAAGTCCGCACCAGCGAGAATCGGCCTCTGTACGCGAGCGCCGCCTGCGATCAACGGTGGCTCGAGATCGGCCCGCCGGTCGCCAAGGGCCGTGCCCTCGCCCTTACGATCTCCGTGCCCAACCTCCCGCCTGCCTCCGCCCCCACGCGGGCCGTCCTCGAGGTGCTGTCCAACGGCAATCAGCGCTTCGAGGTCGCGGTCGAGCTCGCCGACCTCCCGGCGCGCCCCCCGGGGTCGGCGCCCCCCGGCGCCTGGAGCGCGGCGCCCCAGCCCCCCGTCCCGGTCGTAGGGGCGGGCGGGGCCCCCGTCGTGGTGCCGCTCGTGCCGGTGGTCCTCCACGGGCCAGCGATGGCCAGCGCGGCCGATCCGCTCGCCCAGCGCGTGCGCATCCGCTCGCGGGGCGGCGACGCGGCTCCTCCCCCCGTGCGCAATCCGGACGTGCCCACCGTGGCGCCGACCTCCTCCGACGGGCTCCCCCCTGCAACCAAGAGCGGCTGCGTGCTGCTTCTCGGCCTGCTCGGGCTTGCCCTGCTCGGTTCGGCCTCACTGGGGTGGGCGGCCTCTCACCGAACGGAGCGCGAGGGCCCCCTCTCGCGTGTCGCGGCTTCCCCAACGTCCGAGGCCCCATGAGCGCCAACGAATCGACCCTGCTCCAACAATGCCTCGATCGCCTGCGCGGCGGCGAGGCCGGCGCGCGCCCCTGCTCGCCCACGCCAACGAGCGCTTGCAGCGCCTGGCCCGCAAGATGCTCCGCGACTTCCCCGGCGTCGCTCGCTGGGCCTTGCCCGAGGACGTCGCCCAGAACGCCTCGCTGCGGCTGTGGCGCTCCTTGCAGGACGTGGCCCCGCCGACGGCCCGCGATTTCTACCGCTTCGCCGCCGCCCAGATCCGCCGCGAGTTGCTCGACATGGCCCGCCACTTCTTCGGGCCGCAAGGCCTCGGCGCCAACCACGCCAGCCTACCGCCGCGGGCCGGCGACGCGAGCGCCGCGCCCGGTATCGAGGCCCGGGCGACCGACGGCACCCACGACCCCGCCCGCCTCGCCGCCTGGACCGAGTTTCACCGGCACGTGGAAGCGCTGGGGGAAGAAGACCGCGAAATCGTCGATCTCCTCTGGTACCAAGGACTGACCCATGCCGAAGCGGCCGAAGTGTTCGCCGTGAGCGAATCGACGCTCAAGCGGCGCTGGGTGGCCATTGGGCTGGCGCTGCACCAGTTGCTGCGCGGCGAAGGGCCGGGCTGAGGTGCCCCGCGTCCCGGCTTTGCAATTCTATGACGTAAGTCCTTA